>JAJECF010000052.1 GCA_022822125.1 Alphaproteobacteria bacterium | reverse complement strand
GCGGTCTCGGTAATGCGGGTGCCCTCGACATAGGTCAGGCCGCGCGCCTCCAGCACGTGCGCGCCGGCGCCGTCCAGCCGGTCGCAGGCGAGTCGCCGGTTGCCGCCGCCATGCCGGCGCACCAGGCCGGCAATCTCGTCGGCCCAGACGGCCATGGCGGCTTCGGACCTGTCGCCCAGCGCCATGAACATCCATGTCCTCGCCATGCGCAACTCGTCGATGCCGGGCAGTCCCTCCGATTGCCTCATGCAGCCCTTGAGCTCGAACATGATCGCCGGGCCGTCGGCGAATATCAGCGCGTAGCGCAAGGGGCTGTGCAGGCACCAGACCTGCATGTTCGAGCAATCGAAGGCGTATCGGATATTGGTGGAATCGTAGAGCAGCAAGGCTGCGCAATCGGCGGCGGCGCACCCGTCGCGAAGCCGTTGCAGGCGATAGCTGCGGGCGCGGTCCAGCACCTCGCGCGGCACCGGGCTCTTCAGCGGCTTCCCGGCGCCCTCCGGATTCAGATAGGCCGCCTTGCGGCTGTCCTTGAAGACAGGTCCGCGCCCCGTGTCGGGGTCGATCCGGTATCCCGCCGGGTCGATGACGTCTTCCATGCCCTGCGGTGCTATGGACTTGCTGTCCTGCAAGCAATAGATTATCTATTTATGGACCCCAAGAAATTCTTTCGATAGGGGACATGGTGGATACCCCTCTCAAACCGCTTCGCGCCTTCGAGGCGGCAGCGCGGACAGGCTCCTTCGCCGCCGCCGCCCGTGATCTCGGGGTCACTTCGGCCGCGATCAGCCAGCAGGTGAAGGTCCTGGAGCATTTCTGGGGCCGCACGCTCTTCCTGCGCCAGGGCAACCGGCTGTCGCTGACCGAAGCGGGGCTGAGCGCCTATCCGCCGCTGGCCAACGCGCTCACGGCGATCGGCGATCTTTCCGAACGGATGCAGGGGATCACCCGGCGCGCCCGCTTCGTGCTGAGCGCGCTGCCTTCCGTAGCCGAAACCTGGCTCCCCTTGCGGCTGGCCGACTGGCTCGCGGACGGCGGCGACCGGCAGGTGGATATCAGGATCGAGGACGATCCCGTCGACTTCAACCGCGACCGTGTGCATATGCGGATTTTCCACGGACATTCGCTCTATGCGGACTATTGCACGGAGGTGCTGTTCCGCGACCGGATCATCGCCATCGCAACACCGGCCGTCATCGCCTGTTACGGCGCATCGGTGCCGGCATTGCCCGACAAGGCGCTGATCCATACGGACTGGGGAACCGACTACGCAACAAGCCCGAACTGGAGCGACTTTCTTTCCGGCGAGCGGGTCATCGACGCCGGCGCCGGGCTGCGCGTCACGACCAGCAGCGCGGCGATCCAGTGCGCTCTCGCCGGGCTTGGCGTTGCGCTGGTTCCGGCGATGACGGCGGCGCACCATCTGGAAGCCGGACGGCTTCGGCGCGTCGAGGCCCCGGAAATGCGGATCGACCGGCCCTACTCCGTGGCCTATCCGCACGCCATCGCGGGCTGGCCGATCGTCGCCAGCCTGGTGGAGTGTCTCAAGCGCTCGGCGTGAGGGCCTCGGGTATCGACCGTGCGACTACGGCACGACCTTTACGTCCGAATTGCGCTCCACGGTTCGTATCAGTTCGGTCACATCGGCCTCCTGGCCGAGATGGGCGAGCGAGGCCTGGTGCAGCTCGCGCACGACATTGGCGACGAACATGGGCGCGGCGCTGTCCGCGCCGAGCTGGGTCGCCAGGCGCACGTCCTTGTGCATCAGCGCGAGCCCAAAGCCGAACGGGTGCGGCCCCTCGACCTGGGCCGCCAACATGACTTCGGACATGTAGGTCCGGCCCGAGCCCTTGTTCAGCACCTCGACGGCCTTGGAGAATTCAAGCCCGTTCTTGACGCCCATCGCAACCGCCTCGCAGGAGACCGCATAGGCCGACGCCGCGATCACATTGTTCACGAGCTTCATGACATGGCCCGTGCCGACGCCGCCGCAATGGAAGACATTGGGGCTGATGGCGTGGAGCATCGGCAGCACCTCGGCATAGTCCGCGTCCTCCGCGCCGACCATGATGGCGATGGTGCCGGCGTCCGCGCCCTGCCTGCCGCCGGAGACCGGCGCGTCGATCAGCCGGATGCCGTGTTCCGCGAGTTCCGCCGCCATGGCGCGGGTCGCGTTCGGGTCGCCGGTGGTCTGGTCGAGAATGATGCCGCCGGCGCTCATGCCCTCGGCGAGCCCGCCCGGCCCGAACACGGCGCGGCGCACATCGTCCGAGGTCGGCAGGCAGGTCAGCACGGTTCCGCATTCCGCGCCCAGCGCCGCGGCGGACTGGACGGGCGTGCAATTCTGCTCCGCCAGCGCCTGCATCGCCTCCGTGCGCAGGTCGAAGACACGCAGCGGGTGCGTGAGGGCAAGGCGCCGGGCCAGCGCCCCGCCCATATTGCCGAGGCCGACATAGCCGATGCTCATGGAAGCGGTTCCTTCGCTTGCGGGTTTGCGGCTATCCTATGCGGAATTCGCGCGCCGCAAAGCAGGCAGCCGCGAAGGGCCGTCCGAGGAGTTCACGCCATGCCCGATTCCCATGCCGCCGACCATTCGATGCAGGACCGCGTCAGCGCGGAGGAATGGGCCGTGCGGGTCGATCTCGCCGCGCTCTACCGCCTCTGCGCCCGGCACGGCATGACCGACCTGACCTACACCCACCTCTCCGCACGGGTGCCGGGAGACGGGCATGCGTTCCTCCTCAACCCTTACGGCCTCCTGTTCGAGCAGGTCACGGCGTCCAACCTGGTCAAGGTGGACACGGAGGGCAATCTGCTGGGCGAGAACCGCTACGGGGTCAACGCCGCCGGCTTCACCATCCACTCCGCCGTCCACATGGCGCGGCCGGACCTTGCCTGCGTCGCGCACACCCACACCCGCACCGGCATCGCGCTGGCGGCGCTGCCGCAGGGCCTGCGGCCGCTGAACCAGAAGGCGATGCAGTTCCACGGGCGCATCGCCTATCACGGTTATGAGGGCATCGCGTTCGACCTGGACGAGCGCGACCGGCTGATCGACGACATGGGCGACGCCGAGGTCATGGTGCTCAAGAACCACGGCTTCCTGGTCTGCGGGCGCAGCATCCGCGAGGCCTGGGCGCGGCTCTACGACCTGGAAAAGGCGGCGAAGACGCAGATGCTGGCCGAGGCCACCGGCGCGCCGCTGGCGACCCTCTCCGACGCCTTCCTCGACGAGCAGGAGAGGCGCCCGCGGGCCAATCGCAGCTACAACCCCTATGACGGCTGGGAATCGCAGCTCCGCCTGCTCGACCAGGCCGATTCCTCCTGGCGGCACTGAGGGGAGCGCCGAGCCGATGACCGATATCCGATCCCGCGTTTCCGAGGCCGAATGGGAGGCGCGCGTCAACCTGGCGGCCGTCTTCCGGCTGGCGGCGAAGCACGACCTCTCCGACCTGGCGCTGACGCACTTCTCGGCGCGCGTGCCCGATGAGCCGGACCGTTTCCTCCTCAACCCCTACGGCCTCATGTTCGAGGAGATCACGGCGTCCTCCCTCGTCAAGACCGACCGCGACGGGGGCGACCCGCTGGAGACCGGCAGCCCGCTCAACGCGGTCGGCATCATGCTGCATTCCGCGGTGCTCGACGCGCGCCCGGACGTGGCCTGCACGGCGCATACCCACACCGCGCCCGGCATGGCGCTCGCCTCGCTGGATACCGAATTGCTGCCGATCTCGCAGACGGCCATGGCCTTCCACGGGCGCGTCGGCTACCACGACTGGGAGAGCCGCGAGACGGACATGGACGAGCGCGAGCGGCTGGCGCGCGACATCGGCCCCAACGGGCGCGCGCTGGTGCTGAAGAATCACGGCCTGCTCGCCGCCGGCCCGTCGATCCCGATGACATGGGTGCTGCTGTTCGAGCTGGAGCGCGCCTGCGCCTCGCAGCTGGACGCCATGGCGGCGGCGCATGCGGCGGGGACCGGGCTCGACATGCCGCCCGCGTCGGTTTGCGAGAAGACGGCCGCGCAGTTCGACGAATTCCTCGCCCAGCCTGCCCGGGACAATGATTGGCCCGCCTATCTCGAAATGCTCGACCGGGACGATCCGAGCTACCGGGACTGACACGCACGCAAACGCCGACAGTGGAGAGGGCCGCAAGGCCGCATCGCCAAGCCATGAACATGACCGACTCGAAAATCGCCCTCGACTACGCCCGCGACGGCTTCGTCTTTCCGCTCGATATCGTGACTGAGGCGGAAGCCGGGGAGCTGCGCGCCGACCTTGAGCGCGGCGAGGCCGAGCTTGCCGACGACCGGAAGCGTCTCGGCCTGCTGCGGGGCTTCCCGGCGCGCGTCCTTCCGTCTTTCGACCGGCTGGTCCGCCATCCGAAGATGGTGGAAGCGGCGCAGGCAGTGCTCGGGCCCGATGTCATGGTCTGGGGGTCCGGGTTGTTCATCAAGGAGGCGAACACGCCGAGCTATGTTTCCTGGCACCAGGACCTGACCTATTGGGGCCTCGACAAGGCGGAGGAGACGACGCTCTGGGTGGCGCTCTCGCCGGCGACGGAGGAGAGCGGCTGCATGCGCTTCATCCCCGGCAGCCACCGGGAGCGGATCGTCCCGCATGCCGACAGCTTCGCCGCCGATAACCTGCTGACCCGGGGCCAGGAAATCCAGGTCGAGGTGGACGAGGACGCCGCGGTCGATGTCGTGCTCCGGCCGGGCCAGGCCTCGCTGCACCACGGCCACCTGTTCCACGCCTCCGGCCCGAACGCCACCGGCGACCGGCGCATCGGCGCGGCCATCCGCTATATCGCGCCCTCCATGCGCGCGCGCTCCGGCCCGGAAACCGAGGTGGCGCTGGTGGCGGGCGAGGACCGCTTCGGGCACTTCGCCATCGTGCCCCCGCCCGCCGGCCGGATGGACGACGCGGACTTCGAGAGGGTCGCGGCCGATGCCGAACGGCGCGAGCAGATCCTGTTCGACGGCACAGGCGGCCGCCGGCGCAAGCCGCGCTAGCTGCGGCAGGACGGCTATTGCGGAGAAGCAGTGTTGTTACCGCCGAGGAAGGAAGGACACACACAATGCAGAAGATCTTGAAGGCGAGTCTTGCGGGTATGGCCTTGTTGGCAGCAGGCTCCTTGCAGGCCCAGGCGGAGGACTACCCGGAACTCACGTTCCGCTACGCGACCGGCTTCCCGAAGGCCGTCTATATGAACGGCCCGGCAATGTGGTTCGCCGAGGAGGTCGAGAAACGTTCCGGCGGCAAGATCAAGGTGAAGATGCATTTCGGCGGCGCGCTCGGGAAGTCGAACGAAATCCTGGACCTGGTCTCCAAGGGCGCCATCGACATGGGCTCGGTCGTTCAGGGCTATTTCACCTCCGCCCTTCCGTTCGGCGCGATGACCAACTCGCTGCCGATGACCGTATCCGTTCGGGTCCCGGGGGATCGTAGACTGCCACGAATTTTCTGACTGGTAACTACTTCGGGCATGCGCTACCGTCTCGCGCATGGCGGTTCTCGACGCGGATTTCTGTACCGACCTGACGCCGGCCGGGGGCGGCG
>JAJECF010000074.1 GCA_022822125.1 Alphaproteobacteria bacterium | reverse complement strand
CAGCTGGAACGGGCGGGTGGAGATTTCCTGGCCCGAACCGGCGACGCCGATGATGATGCTCTCGCCCCAGCCGCGATGGGCGCATTCCAGCGCCTGGCGCATGGTCTCCACAAGGCCGATGCACTCGAAGGAATAGTCCGCCCCGCCGTCGGTGAGATCGACGAGATAGGGCACCAGGTCGCCCTCGACCTCCTTCGGGTTGACAAAGTGGGTCATCCCGAAGCGCTCGGCGCGCGGCGCCTTGGCGGGGTTGATATCGACGCCGACGATCATGTTGGCGCCGGAGAGCCTGGCCCCCTGGATGACGGAGAGGCCGACGCCGCCGAGCCCGAACACGACGACATTGGCGCCGGGCTCCACCTGGGCCGTGTTCAGCACCGCGCCGAGGCCGGTGGTGACGCCGCAGCCGATCAGGCACACCTTGTCGAAGGGCGCGTCCTCGCGGATCTTCGCCGCCGCGATCTCCGGCATCACCGTGTGGTTGGCGAAGGTCGAGGTGCCCATATAGTGGAACAGCCTGTCGCCGCCGATGGAGAAGCGGCTGGTGCCGTCCGGCATCAGGCCCTGGCCCTGGGTCTCGCGGATCGAGACGCAGAGATTGGTCTTGCCGGAGAGGCAGAATTTGCACTCGCGGCATTCCGGCGTGTAGAGCGGAATCACATGGTCGCCGGGCTTGAGCGAGGTAACGCCCGGCCCGGTATCGACGACCACGCCCGCCCCCTCATGGCCGAGAATGGCGGGAAAGAGGCCCTCCGGGTCGGCGCCGGAGAGCGTGTAGGCGTCGGTGTGGCAGACGCCGGTCGCCATGATCTCCACCAGGATCTCGCCCTCGCGCGGGCCGTCGAGTTCCACGGTTTCGATGTTGAGCGGCTTACCGGCTTCCAGGGCAACGGCGGCGCGGGTCTGCATGGGCGGCGTCCTCCCCTCGAATGCTCAGTGGCTGCCGACAGCGTAGCGGCGTTTCGCGGGCGGTCAATCGCCGAGCGGGCGGGCCGCCTGCAGGCGGCTGAGCGCTCCATAGGCCGACCAGGCCGGCAGGCTGAGCAGAACCGCGTAGCAGGCCATGCTCCAGGGCCCCGACACGCTGCCGGCCAGCGCGACCGGCGCCGTGAGCGCGCCGAGCGGCGCCGCGACCGCCCACGCCGTTCCCCGCCATCCGGCGCGGCAGAGCGCGAGCCAAGCTCCGGCCAGCGGCAAGCCGCAGGGCATGGCGGCGACGGGCACCCACCATTGCCCGGCATCGACCGGCAGCGGGAAGATGCGCGCCAGCAGCGCCGCGGTAACGCCGGCGGGAAGCCACAGCAACGCCGCCGGAAGGAACCGGGCCCAGTGAATGCCGGTCACCATAGACACTCCCTCGCCCGACCCCGCTCGCCAACGGCTGTTGGCCTCGGTCATGGAATACGCCTAACGGGGCCAGAGTTGAAGGCTGTCGAGCCCGGGCGACGCGGCGGCCGGTCGGCATCGAAAGTCGTCGCGGCGAACCAGGACCAGGCATATGCTGGCGGCGCATATCGCCGTGGAGTTCGAAACATGATCGGCCGGTCCATTCGGCGGGTGGAGGATTTCCGGCTGTTGACCGGGCGCGGGCGGTTTTCGGATGACCGCGCGTTGCCGGGCCAGCTTCACGCCGTCTTCGTCCGCAGCCCCCATGCCCATGCCCGGCTGGAGGCTGTGGAGACCTGCAGGGCGGCGCGCCTGCCGGGAGTCGCCGCCGTGCTGACCGCTGCCGACTACGCCGCCGATGGCATGCGGCCGATGCCGGCGCAGGGCAATCCGAAGGATGTCGAACTCACGAACCGCGACGGCCGGCCGATTGCCTATCCGCCGCTCGCTCCTCTGGCGGAGGACCGCATCAGGCGGGTCGGCGAGGCAGTCGCCATGGTCGTCGCGCGGACGGAGGCCGAGGCGCTCGCGGCGGCCGAAGCGGTCGAGGCCCGCTATGCGCCGCTGCCCGCCGCCCCGGATGCGCTCGCGGCGCTTGCGCCGGACGCGCCGTCGCTTTGGGACGAGGTTCCCGGCAATCTCTGCGTGGAGGACTACAAGGGCGATGCAGAGGCGGTCGCGGCCGCCTTCGCCCGCGCGGCCCATGTCGCGCGCATCGAGGCCGCCAATAACCGCGTGAACGGCATCCCGATGGAGCCGCGCGCCGCGCTCGCCGACTGGGATGCGGCCGCGGAGAAGCTGACGCTGTGGGCCGGCGGGCAGGGCGTCAACCGCTTCCACCGCGAGCTCTGCCATGTCTTCGGCTGGCCGGCGGCGCGCATCCGCGTCGTTTCGGAGGATGTCGGCGGCGGCTACGGCACCCGCAACAGCCTCTATCCCGAATTCACCCTGGTCGCCTGGGCGACGTGGAAGCTCCGGCGCCCCGTGCGCTGGACGGCCACGCGGTCCGAGGCCTTTCTCGGCGACTATGACGGCCGCGATCTGGTGACGGAGGCGGAGCTGGCGCTCGACGGCGACGGGCGCTTCCTCGCCATGCGCAGCACCAATACCGGCAATCTCGGCACCCATGCCGTCACTTTCGTGCCGATCGCGCGCGGCCCGACCGTGATGACCGGACTCTACGACATTCCCGCAGCCGAAACCGTGACGCGCGGCGTGCTGACCAACTCCGTGCCGGTCACCGCCTATCGCGGCGCGGGCCGTCCGGAGGCGGTCTTCGTGCTTGAGCGGCTGATCGACAAGGCCGCGCGCGAGACCGGCATCGACCGGGTGGCGCTTCGCGAGCGCAACCTGGTCGGCGACCTGCCCTACCGCAACGCGCTTGGCGTCATCTATGACAGCGGCGACTTCCGCCGGGGCCAGGACATGGCGCTCCGGCTCTCGGACTGGGAGGGCTTCGAGGCGCGGCGCCGGGCGGCGGCGGGGCGGGGCCGCCTCGGAGGCATCGGACTTGCCAATTATGTCGAGACCTCCACCGGCTGGCCGGTCGAGCGGGCGGAGATGACCATTGCGGAGGACGGGGTCGTGGAAGTCGTCATCGGCACGCAGTCGAGCGGCCAGGGCCATGAGACCGCCTTGCCGCAGATCGTCTCGCATCTTCTCGGTATTCCGTTCGAATGCGTCCGGCTCGTCACCGGCGATACCGACCGGGTGGAGAAGGGCTCCGGCAGCCATTCGACGCGGACCATGCGGGTGGGCGGACATTTGCTGCGCCAGACCGCAGACGCCGTCGTGGCGGCGGCGCGCGCCCGCGCGGCCGAGAGGCTGGGCGCGCCGCCGGAGGAGCTCATATTCGAAGACGGGCGCTTCGGCGCGCCGGGGCGAAACGAAAGCGCCGGCCTGCTGGAGCTCGGGCCGCTCAACGCCGTCGCCGAGATCGAGACCCCGCTGCCCGCCTATCCCAATGGCTGCCATGTCGCCGAGGTCGAGATCGACCCGGAGACCGGCGCGGTCCGCCTTGTGCGCTACACGGCCGTGGACGATGCCGGGCTCATCATCAACCCGCTGCTGGTGGACGGCCAGGTGCATGGCGGCGTCGCCCAGGGGGCCGGGCAGGCGCTGATGGAAAGCGCGGCCTATGACGCCGCCGGCCAGAGGCTTGCGGGCTCCTTCATGGACTATGCCGTGCCGCGCGCGGACGACCTGCCCTTCTTCGAGGTCGCGCACAACGCCGTCGCCACGGAGACCAACCTGCTGGGCGCGAAGGGCGGCGGCGAGGGCGGCACCACGCCCGCGCCCGCGGCCATCGCCAACGCCGTCATCGATGCGCTCGGCCCGAACGGCCCGGACCATATCGACATGCCGATCACCTCCGAGAAGGTCTGGCGGGCGCTCGGGGCCATGCCGCGCCGGTGACCCGGCTCCTCAGCAACCGGACCAGCGGCGCGCCAGCGTCTCGTATATTTCGGCGGCTTGCCGGATATGGGCGACGGGGCAGTATTCGTCGGTCTGGTGGGCCATGTGCATCTCGCCCGGTCCGAGGATCACGGTCGGCGGATGCCCGCAGGCCGGGGTCAGCGCGGAGGCGTCGGTGAAATAAGGCGCGCCGCGCGGCTCGACGGGTTCGCCCAGAAGAGGCTCCGTCAGCCGACAGACTTCCCGGATCCAGGGATGGGTATGCGGGGTATGCACGCCGCCCACATCGACGATGCGCGCGATCCGGCTCTCCTCGCCGAGATAGCCTCCGAGGCCGGAGACGATCCCGTCATGGTCCTGGTCCGGCAGCGTCCTGATATCGACGGTGAACCCGGCCCGGTCCGGCACCGAATTGAGGTTCTGCCCGCCTTCCATCGTGCCGACATTGAGGGTCGGGCGGCCCAGCAATTCATGCGGCTTCGCGTTGAAGTCGAAATCCTCGAGCTTCGTCACCGCGCGCGCCGCCCTGTAGATGGCGTTCACCCCTTGCTCCGGCATCGAGCCGTGGGCCGTCACGCCTTCGGTCTCCACCCTGAGCCAGAGCGCGCCCTTATGGCCCAGGACGGGATAATTGGCGGTGGGCTCGGCGATGACGATGGCGCCCGCCTCGCCGAGCGCGCCGGTCCTGCCCAGATGGAACGAGCCCTCGCAGCCGGTTTCCTCGCCGGCGCAGATTGCGAGCATGATGTCCGAGTTTCCCCGCGCCTCGTCGGCCGCCAGCTTCAGGGCCGCATGGACGAAGGCGGCGACGCCGGATTTCATGTCGGTCGAGCCGCGCCCGTATAGCCTGTCGTCGATGATCTCGGCGCCGAAGGGATCGACCGACCATTCCTTTGCGCCGAGCGGCACCACATCGATATGCCCGCCGAAGCAAAGAGGCTTCTTCTTGTCCGCCGGGCCGCCCTCGCCCCGCAGCACGGCGGTCAGGCTCGTCCGGTCGGGCGCGAAGTCGTAATAGGAGACCTCGAGGCCCGCAGCGCCGAGCAGGTCACCCAGATAATGCGCGCATTCGACTTCGCGCCCCGGCGGGTTGCGCGTGTCCATGCGGATGAGGTCGCGCGCGATGTCCAGGGCGGACGGGACCGGCGGCATGAATGGGCTACCCCGTCTCCTGCATGAGTTCGCGGCCGATGAGCCAGCGGCGGATTTCGCTGGTGCCGGCGCCGATCTCGTAGAGCTTGGCGTCGCGCAGCACGCGGCCGACCGGGCTTTCGTTGACATAGCCCATGCCGCCCAGGCACTGGATCGCCTCGAGCGCCAGCCAGGTCGCCTTTTCCGCCGCGTAGAGGATGGCGCCGGCCGCGTCCTTGCGCGTCGTGTCGCCCCGGTCGCAGGCCCGCGCCACCGCATACACATAGGCGCGGCAGGCGTTCATCGTCACATACATGTCCGCGAGCTTGCCCTGCATGAGCTGGAAGGAGCCGATGGGCTGGCCGAACTGCCGGCGCTCATGGAGATAGGGGAGCGCTGAATCCATCGCCGCCTGCATGAGGCCGAGCGGGCCGCCCGCAAGCACGAGGCGCTCATAGTCCAGCCCGCTCATCAGCACGCGCACGCCCTCGTTCTCGCGGCCGAGCAGGTTCTCTTCCGGCACCTCGCAATCCTCGAAAATGAGCTCGCTGGTGCTGGAGCCGCGCATGCCGAGCTTGTCGAGCTTCTCTCCCGGCCGAAAACCGGGAAAGCCGCTTTCGACGAGGAAAGCCGAGATGCCGTGCGGACCGGCCTCCGGCGCCGTCTTGGCATAGACGACCAGCACATCGGCGTCCGGGCCGTTGGTACACCACATCTTCGCGCCGTTCAGCACGTAGCGCGAGCCGCGCCTGTCCGCCCGGCAGGTCATGGCGACCACGTCGGAGCCCGCCCCCGGCTCGCTCATGGAGAGCGCGCCCACATGCGCGCCCGAGATCAGCTTCGGCAGGTAGCGGCGCTTCTGCACCTCCGTGCCGTTGCGGCGGATTTGGTTGACGCAGAGATTGGAATGCGCCCCGTAGGAGAGGCCGATCGCCCCGGAGGCGCGGCTGACCTCCTCCATCGCCACCACATGGGCGGTGTAGCCCATCTCCACGCCGCCGAACTCTTCCTCCACGGTGATGCCGTGCAGGCCGAGCGCGCCCATTTCCGGCCAGAGCCCGCGCGGGAACTCGTTCGACCGGTCGATGGCGTCGGCCCGAGGCGCGATCTCGTCCGCGGCGAAGGTCTCGACCGTCGCGCGCAACAGGTCGATATCCTCCCCGAGGCCGAAATCGAACGGCGGCAGCGCGTTGGAGCGCATGGGAATGCCTCCGGGCGTTCAGCCCACGGCGAGCGACGCGTTGCGCCGGTCCGTCACCAGCATGTGGGCGGGCGTGTGGGTGATCGCGAGCGGCGGCCGCGCCGAGCGCACCGCCACCTGCGGCGTCACCCCGCAGGCCCAGAAGACCGGCATTTCATCGGCCGCGAGCATCGGGTCGTCGCCCTGCCAGGCGCGGCCGATATCCTCGATGCCGATGAGCTCCGGCATGCCGAGATGCACCGGCGCGCCATGCACGCGCGGATAGCGGCTGGTGATCTGGACGGCCTTGATCGCATCGGCCGGCGCGAAGGGCCGCATGGAGACGACCATCTTGCCCCGGAACCGCCCGGCGGGCGCGCAGTCGATATCGGTCAGGAACATCGGGCACACGCTGCCGTCCTCCCAGTGGCGCAGCCTGAGGCCCGCGTCCACCAGCGGCTCCTCGAAGGAGAAGGAGCAGCCGAGCGCGAACACGACGAAGTCGTCCCGCCAGAGGTCCTCGATGCTCACCACGTCGCCGTCATATTCGCCGTCCCGGAACACCCGGTAGCTCGACAGGTCGGTCCTGATGTCGAGATCCTCCGCCAGCTCCGGCAGGCGGGGATCGCCGGGCTCGGACACAGCCAGCAGCGGGCAGGGCTTGGGGTTGCGCTGACAGAAGCGCAGGAACTCGTCGGCATAGTCCTCGGGCAGGATCGCGAGATTGGCCTGGACATAGCCCTTGGCGAGCGCGCCGGTATGGCCTCGATAGTCGCCGGCGCGGATACGGCGCCGGACTTCCCGCGGGTCGGTCGCGTCCCAGGCGAGATCGAGCCCGTGCGGGGCTTCGGCCAGAGCGGTTGCGAATGCGTTCATGACTCCTCCTCGCCGGGACTGTCCCGACACGCCTTCATGTCTTCCGGGCCGGCAGTTTAGCCCGGATTCCGCCTCGCGGTCACGGTTCTCGCGCGAGGATGCGCTCCAGCACGGGCAGGAGGTAGCGGCGGAAGGCGTCCGGGTTCTCGGACATTGGGAAATGGCCGACATCCTTCATCACCTCGAAATGCGCGGCTCCGATGAGCTCCGCCAGCTCCCGGCCCATCTCCGGCGTGGCCGACACGTCGTATTCGCCGCTCAACAGGTAGATCGGGCAATCCGAGTCCGAGAGCGCCGCCGCGCCGCCGTTGCGCAGGTCGCCATCCTCGAAATAGTAATGCAGGTCGCCGGCAAAGATGCCCGGCCCGCCCTGCATGTAGTGCCACATGGTTTCCCACCGCTCGGCCGCGGGCGAGCCGGGCGCCGTCATGCCGGCCATCGAAGCGCCCGCCGTCATGCCTGCATGGATGTCCGGGCGCGCAAGTGCGAAGTCCGGCACAGGATCGCCCAGGCTCCGGTCCTCGGCATAGAGCGCCGATTGCAGCCCGATCGCCGCCCGGAAGCGCGAACCGTGCCTGAGCGCCAGATGCAGCACGGCCCGGCCGCCGATGGAGCAGCCCATGACGACGGGCCGCTCCAGTTCGAGCGCATCGGCGACGGCCATCACCGTCTCGACATAGGAGTCGGTGGTGAGGCGATAGACCTCCTTTTCGAAGCCTTCCGGCGGAGAGGACTTGCCGTGCCAGGGCAGGTCGAAGGCGATGACGCGGAAGCGCGCCGTGATCTCCGGGTCGTTCAGGATATGGCGGTATTGCCGCCCGTCGCTGCCGGCCGTGTGCAGGCAGAGCAGCGGTGGGCCGGCCCCCGCTTCCTCGAAATAGAGCCGGTGCGCGCGCCCGCCGATCCCGAGCCTGAGATAACGGCCGGCGACAGGCTCCACGATCGGCGCGGCGGGCGGCTCCGCCTCCGGGCGGTCGTCCTCCAGGCGCGAAAACAGCATCTCCAGCAGCAGCAGGTGGCGGGAGAATTTCGCCATGTCGCCGGTAACGGTGAGATGCTGCGCGCGCCGCATGGTGGCCACGGTCTGGAAGCCCGGCGCCGGGTTGCGCTTGCGGAGCTCCGCCCAGGCTTCGGGCGCGGCGCTCATCACCAGATCGGCCTTGCGGGACGCGGACGGCCCGAGCCGCACACCCTCTCTGTCTATGGTCGCGAATATTGTCTCGCCACCCGAACGAAGCTCCAGCACGAGCGGCCCGAAGCCGCGCTGCAGGGCGATATGCGGATTTGCGTGGGCGCGTTCCGCCAGATAGTCGAACACGGCTCCCGGCTCCTTGGCGTGCGGTCGCGCGGAGCGTAGCAGGGGTCGCCCCCGGCCGGACAGCGCTATCCGAGCCCGAGGGCGGCATTGGCTATGATGTAGAGGCCGAGCGCCAGAACGGCGAGGAAGAACACCCGGCGAAAGCGCGCTTCGGAAAGCCGGCGTCGGAGCAGGACGCCCGCCCCCATTCCGAGAAAGGCCGGCAGGAGCGCGGCGGCCGACGCCAGCCCGAGTTCTCCGTCGAGCAGGCCGTGGCGCTGCAGTGAGACGGCAAGCGCGACGGTCGAGACGGTGAACAGCATGCCCATTGCCTGCACGAGCGCGTCGCGCCCGAGGCCGATGGCCTGGAGGTAGAGCACGCCCGGCACGACGAAGGAGCCGGTCATGCCGGTGAGGACGCCGTTCACCATGCCGAAAGCCGGCCCCGTCCAGCCCTGCCAGCGCGCCGGAATCGAGAGGCCCGCGCCCGCCAGCCCCTGCGCCGCATAGGCCGCGAGCAGCAGGCCAAGCAGGCCGGAAAGCAAGGCCAGGTCGATGCTGACCAGCGCGGCCGCGCCGATCCAGACAGTGAAGGCGGCGGCGGCGAGGAAAGGCCAGAGCCGGCAGATGAGCGCCCGCCCGTTCCCGCCCACAACCGCCTGCAGCAGGTTGGTGGCAAAGGAGGGCGCCACCATCAGCGCCATGGCGGTCGTCAGGTCGAAGGCGGCGGTCAGCAGGCCGAGGCTCACCGTCGGCAGCCCGAGCCCCACCACCCCCTTCACGGCGCCCGCCAGCAGGAAGACGCCCGCGATCAGCGCGGCCGAGGCAGGGTCGATCATGGTTGATGTGACGCCATTGCGTCATTCCTTTACCGGCGGAACCAACGGTTCAAGCATCGCGACGAGGGCGGGCATCTCACCGGCAGCCGTCTTCCAGACAATATCGGGGTCTATGTCCCAATAGGCGTGAATGAGGCGGTTCCGCATTCCGATTATTTGAACCCAAGGTATGTCAGGCAGTTGCGTGCGCCTGGATTCGCTCACTCGCGAGGCGGCTTCACAGCACGGCTCCCTTATGCGCCGTCCGCGGCCGGTTTGCCTTCGGCTTCGTCCCCCTGCACGGCTTCGGCGAAGCGGTCGAAGAACTGGCCGGCGAGCTTGCGGGCCGTCCCCTGGATGAGGCGGGAGCCGATCTGCGCGAGCTTGCCGCCCACCTGCGCATCCGCCTCATAGCTCAGCACCGTCGCGTCGCCATCCTCGGCGAGCCGGACCCACGCCCCGCCGCGCGCGAAGCCGGCCGCGCCGCCCGTGCCCTCGCCGGAGATGCGGTAGCTCTCGGGCGCCATGATGTCCGAGAGCTCGACCGCGCCGGCGAAGGTCGCCTTCACGGGCCCGACCTTGGCCTGCACCGTTGCGGCGAAGGCGTTGTCGGCGGTCTTCTCCAGCTCCTGGCAGCCGGGAATCGCCGCTTTCAGCACTTCGGGATCGTTGAGGGCCTGCCAGACCGTCTCGCGCGGGGCCTCGATGCGTCGTTCGCCGGTAAGTTCCATAAGTGGGCCGCCTCCGCGCCTGCCGGAAAAGGGGAGCGCCCACTCTAGCGCGCCGGCCGCCGCCGGCCAACGGAACGCCGTCTTGGCCGGAGAGCGGCGCTGGGGCATAGTGGTCCGTCCTGCGCGCCGGCGGGCCCGGCGGCTTCGGGGGTTATCGGGGAGGGACCCATGCGCGTGCTCGCCGCATCCATTCCGGCCTTGCTGCTCGGCGCCGGGCCGGCGCTGGCCGCCGGCGCCGGCGCGCCGCATCTGGACGGCGCCGGGCTCGGGCTCATATGGTGCGTGCCCTTTGTCGGCATCCTCCTGTCGATCGCGCTGTTCCCGCTGCTCGCGCCCGCCTTCTGGCATCACCATTTCGGCAAGGTCTCGGCCTTCTGGGCATTCGCCTTCCTGCTGCCCTTCCTGGTCGTCTTCGGCTGGGAGCTCACCCTGTTCGAAGTGCTGCATGTGGGGCTGCTCGAATACATCCCCTTCATCATCCTGCTCTTGTCGCTGTTCACCGTGGCGGGCGGCATCCGGCTCACCGGCCGGCTGGTCGGCACGCCCGTGGTCAATACCGGCATCCTGCTGCTCGGCACCGTGCTGGCGAGCTGGATGGGCACCACGGGCGCGGCGATGCTGCTCATCCGCCCGATCATCCGGGCCAATGAGTGGCGCCGCTACAAGGTCCACACCATGGTGTTCTTCATCTTCCTTGTGGCGAATATCGGCGGCTCGCTGACGCCCTTGGGCGACCCGCCGCTGTTCCTGGGGTTCCTGAAGGGCGTCGATTTCTTCTGGCCGACCGAGGCGATGCTGGTGCCGATGCTGCTCGTCTCCGTCATCCTGCTGGCGCTTTACTACGGCGTGGACAGCTTCCTTTACCGGCGCGAGACCGGCAGGCCGGCGGAAGAGGACGCGGGTGACGGCGAGAGGCTCGGCATAACCGGCAAGGTCAATTTCCTGCTGCTCGCCGGCGTGGTCGCCGCGGTGCTGATGTCGGGCGTGTGGCGGCCGGGCGTCTCCTTCGATGTCTTCCACGTAATCGTGGAACTGCAGAACCTCTGCCGCGACCTGCTCCTGATCGCCATTGCCTGGGTCTCCTGGATCGTCACCGACCGGGCGAACCGCGAGGCGAACGGCTTCTCCTGGTTCCCGATCCTGGAGGTCGCCAAGCTCTTCGCCGGCATTTTCCTCACCATCGTGCCGGCCATCGCCATATTGCGCGCGGGCACGTCAGGCGCGCTGGAGCCGGTGGTCTCGCTGGTCACCGGCGCGGACGGCCAGCCGGTGGAGGCGATGTATTTCTGGCTGACCGGCATTCTGTCGAGCTTCCTCGACAATGCGCCGACCTATCTCGTCTTCTTCAACACCGCCGGCGGCGATGCAGAGACGCTGATGGGGCCGCTCTACGGCACGCTGCTCGCGATCTCGGCGGGCGCGGTGTTCATGGGCGCCAACACCTATATCGGCAATGCGCCCAACTTCATGGTGCGGGCGATCTGCGAGGAGCGCGGCATCGCCATGCCGAGCTTCTTCGGCTACATGGCCTGGTCGGTCGGCATCCTCGCGCCGATCTTCCTGCTGGTGACGCTGGTCTTCTTCCCGTAATGGGGCCGGCGCTAACGCTCCAGGCGGCGCCAGGAGAGGCGGTCGCCGGGCGCTATGCCGAGGCGGCGCGCCGTCCCGCCCGCGAGTTCGAGCACCATGCGCGCCGGCTGCGGCGAGGAGATGGTGCGCCGCGAGCGCGGCACGGCGTTGGCGAAGAGATGCACGATGCGCCCGTCGGCGGCGACGAACAGCATGTCGAGCGGCAGCCATGTGTTCGCCATCCACATGGTCGGCCGCTCGCGCTCGGGGAACAGGAACAGCATGCCGGCATCGGACGCGAGCGCGCGGCGGAACATGAGGCCGCGCGCCCGCTGCTCCGGCGTCTCGGCAAGCTCGACATGGAAGACGCGCCCGCCCGACGCCGTTTCGATCCGCACCTCGCCGCGCCCGAACGCGATATCCCCGGCAAAGGCCGCCGGCACCGCCGTCAGCAGCGCCGCCAGCGCCCCCAGTAAGCCGAACCCGTATCGCTGCCGCATAAAGCTCCCCGCTCCTGTCCGCCCGTTCTGCCCTTGCTACGAAGTCAACGCAGCTACAGCCTTGCTTGACGTCGATCCGAATTCGTCCAACCGTCCCCAGTGACGCCGTGGCATCATGCTACGGCGCTATTGTAACGGGTCGCTGTACCGCCTTGATACCGAACCTGCCGCTGGAGTTCGTAGTCTACGGCGTGGCTGTCAGCCATGGCGCCGGGCCGGCGTCGAGAAGCGCGTGGCGGCAAAGGGTCCGTGACGCCGCGCGTGAAAAACTTCCCGAGGACTATTTCGCTCTCGATTTTCCCGTCGCCGTTACGATCTACTTCTTTCCTCAAAGCGAAATGCAAGCGGACATCGACAATTGCGCCAAGCCGATTCTCGACGCTATGACGCAGTACATCTATCTCGACGACAAACAGGTTGACCGGCTTGTAGTTCAGAAATTTGAGCCAGAAAGACCCTTGGAAATTCCCCGCGATCCTTCAGAAGGCCTGGCGATCGCCCTTGCCGCGGGCGGCCCCGTCGTTTACGTCAAGGTCGGCATGGACCTTCGCGGGGAGTAGCGGAATGACAGTCTCCGCCTACGAAGCCGAATCCACTGCGCTCGACCGCCTCGAGCCGCTTCTGGCGGCGAAAGGTTATCGGATGATCCGGAGTCCGGGTGACCGCGACCTGCCGCCCTTTCTGGCGGGCAGGCGCCCCGACGCCATAGCGGTGGGCCGGAAACCCTGCCTGCTGATCGAAGTGTTCGGGAACGACGGCCCGGCGGCGCTCAAAAAGGTCAAGGACCTCCGTTCCCTGTTGAAGGGGCAGGAGGACTGGGACCTGAATGTATACTACTTTTCCTCCATGGAGCCGGCGGTCGAGCCTGTATCGGAAGCGACGGCCGCCGACGCCGTCGCGGCGGCCCGTAGCGTGGTCGAGACGGAGCCTCGCGCCGCCCTTTTGTTGGCTTGGTCGATCCTGGAGGCTGCCGCGCGCGCAAGAATGGATGCCGCGAACCATCGTTCGTTGAACCCCCACGTCCTGGTCAATCTGCTGGTCGGCGAGGGCTATGTCGATCAGGATACGGGGGCCGAATTGTTCCGCATGGCGAAACTCAGGTCGCAAGTGGCTCACGGACAAATCGATATTGCGCCCCGGGCCGAAGATGTGCGCTTCCTCCTTGCCGTCGCCGAAGACCTTTCGGGAAATCTCCAGGCTGCCGAATAGGGCGCATTCGGCGGGAGCAGGGCGATGCGGCAGGCCGGGAGCGCCTATTTCAACGCCGCGGTCGAGACGATGCCGGCCGACGAGACCGCCGCGATGCAGCACGCGAAGCTCCGCCGGCAGCTTGAATATCTGAACGCCAGCTCGCCCTTCCATGCGGCGAAGCTCGCCGAAGCGGGGGCGGAGCCCGGCGACATCCGCTCGCTTGCGGACCTTGCGCGCCTGCCCTTCACCGAAAAGGCCGAGCTCAGGGAGAGCCAGAGGCGCGACCCGCCGCTCGGCAGCCATGCCGCCGCGCCGATGGAAAATGTGGTGCGCGTGCATGCCTCCTCGGGCACGACCGGAACGCCCTCCTTCATCGGCCTGACCGCCTATGACACAGGACGCTGGGCCGAGTGCATCGCCAGGAGCTACTGGGCGCAGGGGCTTCGTCCGGGCAGCGTCTTCGCCATGGGGCTTTCCATCGGCTTCTTCGTCGGCGGCCTGCCGGTCGCCGCGGCGGTGGAGGCCGTCGGCGCAACTCTGCTCCCCATCGGCACCGGCGCGTCGGACCGCCTGATCGCCTCCATCCGGTCCATGAAGGCGGATGTACTCGCCACCACGCCCTCCTACGCCCTTTATCTCGCAGAGCTCGCCCGGGAGACGATGGGCGCCGAGCCGGCGGAACTCGGCGTAAGGCGGGTGATGGTGGGCGCCGAGCCCGGCGGCGGCGTCCCTCAGATACGGGCGCAGATCGAGGAAAGCTGGAACGCGCGCTGCACCGAGGCGATCGGCATTGCCGACCTCATCACCATCCACAGCGCCGAGTGCGAGGCGCAGGACGGCTGCCATTTCATGGTGCCCGACTATCTCGTCATGG
Organism: Alphaproteobacteria bacterium; assembly: GCA_022822125.1. The sequence continues at coordinate 8,912 of JAJECF010000074.1, read as the reverse complement.
AGATCGTCGATCCGGAGACGGGTGCCGTTATTCCGCCGGACCGGCCGGAAATCGAGGGCGAGCTTGTCTTCACTCATATCGACCGCGAGTGCAATCCGATGCTGCGCTTCCGCACGCGGGACCGCGTGATCGTGAAGACCGGGCCGTGCGGCTGCGGGCGCACCGGGCCGCGGCTCAGATGCATCGGCCGCACGGACGACATGCTGATTCTGCGCGGCGTCAATGTCTGGCCCTCGGCGGTCAAGGATGTGGTCGCCGGGTTCCGGCCGGAAGTCAGCGGCGAGATGCTGATTCTGGCGGAGGGCGAAGGCCCGAGGGTCGATCCGCCGCTCCGGGTCCGGGTGGAGACAGGCCCCGCTCCGGGCGACGGCCTTGCGGGGCGGATCGAGCAGGCGCTCCGCGCGCGGCTCATTGTCCGGGCCAGGGTCGAACTCGTGCCGCGCGGCGTGTTGCCGCGCACGGAAATGAAGGCGAAGCTCGTGGAGCGCGCCGTGACCTGAGGAGCGGCCATGCGATTCGAGAAGGTCCATATTCCCTATGGCGGCTATTGGAGCACGCCCTTCTGCCGCTGGCAGGGCAGCCTGAGCGGCGAGCACCCGATAAGGCTCGCCGCCTCCTGCGCCAGCGCCTTGCTGGACAGGACCGGGTGCGCGCCGGAGAGCCTGGACGGCGTCCATTTCGGCATGACGGTGCCGCAGCACAAGAGCTTCTGGGGCGCGCCCTGGATCGGCGCGCTGATCGGCGCGGAGCAGGTCACGGGGCCGACGCTCTCGCAGGCCTGCGCCACCTCGGCGCGCGTGATCGCCTCCGGCGCGGCGGCCGTGGAACTCGGCGGCGGCGGGAGGATGCTGGCGCTGGCCGCGGACCGCGTCTCCAACGGCCCCACGCTCTACTATCCGGACCCCTCGGGGCCCGGCGGGCGCGGCGTCACCGAGCATTGGGTGTGGGATAATTTCAACGAGGACCCCCATGCCGGCGTGGCCATGATCCGGACCGCCGAGAACATCGCCGCGCGCTTCGGATATTCGCGCCGCGCGCAGGACGATCTGGCGCTTCTCCGGCAGGAGCAATACGCCATGGCGCTCGCCGACGACTGCGCCTTTCAGCGCCGCTACATGGTCGATGTGGAGGCCGGGGGGAAGCGGCGGGCGAAAACCGTCTCGCGCGACGAGGGCATCCGCGAGCGCACGGCCGACGGCGTGCGGGCGCTCGCGCCGGTGCTGGGGAACGGGACCGTCACCGCCGCCGCGCAGACGCATCCGGCCGATGGCAATGCCGGCCTGCTGCTGACCACGGCGGAGCAGGCGGACGAGCTCGGCCGCGACGGCGCCGTTTCGGTGCAGCTTCTCGCCTATGGGGAGGGACGCGCGGAGAAAGCCTATATGGGCATGGCCCCGGTCGCGGCGGCGCGGGCGGCGCTCGCCGATGCGGGGCTCGGCATGGACGCGATCGCCGCCGTCAAGACGCATAATCCCTTCGCCGTGAACGACCTCTATTTCGCCGGGGCGACGGGGTTCGACGCGGGGCGGATGAACAATTACGGCTCCTCCCTCGTCTTCGGCCATCCGCAGGGGCCGACGGGCATGCGCCTCGTTCTGGAGCTGATCGAGGAACTGGCGCTCGGGGGCGGCGGGCACGGGCTCTTCACCGGCTGCGCAGCGGGCGACAGCGCGGCCGCCATCGTCCTCAGGGTGGACATTCGCTGATCCGCATGGCGGCGCGCCGGAAGCGGATTGTCGCAACTATTGCAGGCTGTTACGGTCTCCCCGGTCCAACAGCCCGGGGTAGCGCGCAATGCCTCTCGATCTTCTCATCAGAAACGGCACGGTGGTCGATGGGTCCGGCATGCCCCGCTACCGGGCGGATGTCGGCGTCAGCCAGGGAAAAATCGCCGAGATCGGCCGTATAAGCAGCCCGGCCGACAAGGTCATCGACGCCGAAGGCATGATCGTCGCGCCGGGCTTCATCGACGGCCACACGCATATGGACGCGCAGGTGGCCTGGGACCCGCTCGGCAGCTGCTCCTGCTGGCACGGCGTGACCACGGTGGTGATGGGCAATTGCGGTTTCGCGCTGGCGCCCTGCAAGCCGGAGGCGCGGGAGTGGTTCGCGGAATGCCTGGAGGCGGTCGAGGACATTCCCAAGGACGCCATGATGGCCGGCATCGACTGGACCTGGGAGACCTTCCCCGACTATCTGGACGCGGTCGCCTCCTTCCCGAAGGCGATCAACTACGCCGCCTATATCGGCCATTCGGCGCTGCGCATGTATGCGATGGGCGACCGCGCGCTCGACCGGGAGGCCGATGAGGACGACCTGAAGCTGATGGCGCATCTGGTGCAGGAGGCGCTCCGCGCCGGCGCGGTCGGCTTCTCCTCGTCCCGGGCCAACACCCATATCCGCCCGGACGGCGGGCCGGTCGCAAGCCGTATCGCCGCCTGGTCCGAGATCGCGCATCTGGTGAACGCGATGGGCGAGTTGAACGCCGGCATCTTCCAGGTCGGGCCGGATGTCTCCGGCGGCGAAGCGCAGAAGGCGTGCTACGAGGAGCTCGGCCGGATCGCCGTCGCCAGCCGCCGGCCGCTCATGCTGGGCGCGCTCTCGTCCAGCCAGGGCGACAACCCCAACCCGTTCACCTACCAGTTCGAGTGGATGGACCGGGTCGCGGCCGCGGGCGGGCGCGTGTTCGGGCAGGCCACCACGCGGTCGATCAATGCGCTGTTCTCGATGAAGTCCTACCTGCCCTTCGACGCGCTGCCGGTCTGGAACGAGATCCGCGGCCTGCCGGTCGAGGAGCAGAAGGCCCGCTTCCGCGACCCGGAGGTGCGCGCCGGGCTGGTCGCCGCCGAAGCCGGGATGAAGCCCAAGGGGACCGAGTTCCAGGGCGGCGGCGCCGCCACCACCGACCCGCGCAAGCCCGACTACGCCAACCTCTTCCCGATGTTCGACGTGAAGTGGGACGACCCCAGCGTCGCGGACCTCGCCGAGGGCTCCGGCCGCAACCCGGTCGAGGTCATGCTGGACCTTATGTCGGACAATGAAGACCTGATGTTCGTCCAGCCGCTGGTCAATGAGAAGCCGGCGGAAGTGCGCGAGATGCTGAAGAACCCGCGCACGCTGGCGACCTTCTCGGATTCCGGCGCCCATGTCTGCCAGGAGATGGGCTCCTCGCTGCAGACGCATCTCCTGAGCTACTGGGTGCGCGAGAAGGAGGCCTTCACGCTGGAAGAGGCCGTGCGCATGCTCACCTTCGAGAATGCCGCGGCCTGGGACATGCACGACCGGGGCCTGCTGCGCGCCGGCATGGCCGCCGATATCGTCGTCTTCGACGAGGAGGGCATCGAGCCCTGCCTGCCGACGGTCGAGACCGACCTGCCGGGCGGGGCGCGCCGCCTGGTGCAGAAGGCGGACGGCATTGCGGCGACCGTGGTGGGCGGCGCGGTCACGCTCCGCGACGGCAAGCCGACGGGCGCGCAATCCGGCAGCCTGCTGCGAGGCGGGGCCGCTGGCGGCTGACGCCGGCCGGGCGCGCCAGCTTGGCTTTCGGACATGACGGCCGCAGCATTCTATACCCTGGCCGCCGCCGGGCGCTTCGATAGTCGCACTGCTCCGGCCGGCGGCTTCGTAAAGAGCGGGCGTCCCGCCTTCATCCCGAGTAGCGGCGCCAGCCGCGTATCGAGGGGGCCGGACGCGGGCGGGACCGTCCCCTTCGACAGGCTCAGGGCATGACGGAATGGGGTGCAGAGCACAGCGAGGAAGCAGCAGGTCCGCCGTATGGCGGCAGTCTCGCCCTACCCCGTCTCCACCGTGCGCCGTTCGATATCCAGCAGCACCTCCAGGTCGATGTCGTCATGCAGCTCGTCCTGGAGCGCGCGCCAGCCTTCGGGCGTGTGGGCCGTCGAGGAGAAGGAAGCCGCCATTTCGCGGTAGAGCGCCTTCGACCTTTCATAGAGGGCGAGGAACTGGGTCTGCGGGTCGGCGATGATCTTCCAGCCCATATCCGCCATTTCCTGCGCGCCGATCCCGATATCGGCCATGCCGCCGGGGCTGGCGAGATACATGAGCGGCCCGCCGAGGCGTTCGGCGACGAAGCGCGCCTCCTCGGCATTGCGCGGCGAGAGCAGCAGCAGGTCGGCGCCGGCGGCGCGGTAGGCCTCGGCGCGGGCGAGCGCGTCGTCCATGTTCGAGGCCCTGACCGCATTGGTGCGCGCGACGATCAGCAGGTCATCGCTCCGCCTCGCCCGCACGGCTTCCGCGACCTTCGCCGCCATGATCTCCTTGTCCACCATATGCTCCAGCCCGACATGGTGGTGGGCGCGCTTCGGCAGCCACTGGTCCTCGATCTCGATGGCCTGGAAGCCGGCCGCCTCGCTCATGGCGATGGTGCGGCGCATATGCATCGGGTCGCCGAAGCCGGCGGCGGCGTCGAAGATGAGCGGCAGCGGCGTCGCCGCGCCGATCTCGATGGCCGCCTGGCACATTTCGGTGACCGTCAGCGTGGCTTCCAGATAGATTTTCAGGTAGCCGGTCGCCCCGCCGCCGAGATAGATGGCGCGGAAACCGGCGTTCTCGGCCAGCTTCGCCATAAGCGGGTTCAGCACCAGCGGCGCCAGCACGGGCTCCGGGCCGGCAATCATGTCGCGCAGCTTCGCCATGGCGCAGCTTCTCCTTCAAGGGGGACTCGTGCGAGTCTGCCGCTCCCGCCGCCGCCGGACAAGCAGGGCCGGCCAGGGAGTTGCGTTGAACACGATCCGCCTTCCGCCGGAAGCCCTCCCTCGATACGCGGCTGGCGCCGCTACTCGGGATGAGGGGAGAGGGAGGCGGCGGGCCGCTGCTGTCCGGAATGAGGGGCGAGGGCGGCGGCGGGCCGCCGCTGCCCGGAGTGAGGGGAGAGGGAAAAACCGGGGCGAGGGGAAAGGGCGCCCCCGCCAATCCTTCATCCTGAGTAACCGACCGCATCATCCCCCAACCCTCATCCTGAGTAGCCGACCGCAGGGAGGCGTATCGAAGGACGGGACGCGGTTCTGCCGATGACCGGCGCGGACATCGCCATCGTGGGGCTGGGCCCCGTGGGCGCGACTCTCGCCAATCTGCTGGGCCGCCTCGGCCTCCGGGTCGATGTGTTCGAGCGCGACCGGAGTCCTTACGCGCTGCCGCGCGCGGTGCATTTCGACGACGAGGTCATGCGCGTCTTCCAGGCTGTCGGCCTCGCCGGGGAGATCGCGGCCGGCACGCATGTCTCGCCCGGCACGCTGTTCGTGGACCGCGGGGGCCGCGTGATGCTCGACTGGTCCCGGCGGATGGAAGAGGGGCCGCAGGGCTGGCATGAGAGCTACCGCTTCCACCAGCCGACGCTGGAAGGCGTGCTGCGCGCCGGGCTCGAGCGGTTTGCCGGGGTCCGGGTGCATATGGGCCATGAGGTGGCGGACCCGGAGGCGCTGGATGCGCGCTATGTCGTCGGCTGCGACGGGGCGCGGTCGGGCGTGCGGGCTTCCATAGGCGGCGGCAGCGAGGACCTGGGCTTCCACGAACGCTGGCTGGTGATCGACCTGCTCCTGAAGCGCCCGCGCCCCGACCTCGGCGACTACACCCGCCAGTTCTGCGATCCGGTGAGGCCCGCTACCTATGTGCGCACCACCGGCAACCGCCGGCGCTGGGAAATCCGGGTCGAGGAGGGCGAGGGCGACGATCCGGAAACGGTCTGGCGGCTGCTCGCGCCCTGGATCGGGCCGGAGGATGCAGAGATCGAGCGCGCCGCCGTCTACACCTTCCATGCGGTGGTCGCGCGGCGCTGGCGGCGGGGCCGGCTGTTCATCGCCGGCGACGCCGCGCACCAGACGCCGCCCTTCATGGGCCAGGGCATGTGCGCCGGCATCCGCGACGCCGCCAACCTCTCCTGGAAGCTCGCGGCCGTCCTGCGACAGGGCGCGCCGGAGGCCCTGCTGGACAGCTATGCGAGCGAGCGCATCCCCCATGTCCGCGACTATGTGGAGCTTGCCGTGCGCATGGGCCGGTTGCTGAATGCGACCGGCACGGCGGACATGGTGAGCGCCGCCGCCGCGCGGGGAGAAAGCACGGACCGGATGGAATCGATCCGCCCGCGCCTCGGACCGGGACTGCACCGGAGCGGAGGCCCGCTTGCCGGCCGGCCGGGGCCGCAGCCGCGCCTCGCCGACGGCCGGCGGCTCGACGATGCGGCGGGCATGGGCCCCGTGCTGCTGCTGCGCGAGCCTGCGGCGGTGGAGAGTTGCGGCGTGCCGGCGGTCGCCGCCGGGGCGGCGTGGCTGGACGCGCACGGCCTCGCGGCGGCGCTGCTCCGGCCCGACCGCTATGTCTTCGGCGTGGCGGAGACACTCGACGAAGCCGCGCTGCTCTGCGAAACCTATGCGGCGGAGACCGGAGGGGCGAGCGCATGAAAATCACGAAGGTGCGGGCGGACTGGCTGCATGTGCCGATTCCGGAGGAGCGGCAGCACCGCAGCGATTTCGGCGTGACACGCGCCTTCGACTCGACCCTGGTGCGCGTGGAAACCGACGCCGGCATCACCGGCTTCGGCGAGGCCAAGGCCGCCGTCGGCTCCGCCGGCAACAACCGCACCCTCGCCGCCTGCGTCGAACAGGAGCTCGGGCCGCTGCTGGCGGGCGAGGACCCGCGCGACATCTCCCGCCTCTGGGACGTGATGTACAATGGCAGCCGGGCGCATTACGCGATTTCGCGCGGCCATGTCTTCCCGGTGCTCGGCCGGCGCGGGCTCACCGTCTCGGCGATTTCCGGCATCGACATGGCGCTCTGGGACATTCTCGGCAAGGAGCTCGGCCGGCCCGTCTGGCAGCTGATCGGCGGGCGCCGCCATGCCGCCATGCCGGCCTACGCCTCCGGCGGCTGGGCGCCGACCGCGGGCATCGTTGCCGAACTCCAGGGCTTCCTCGACCGGGGCGGGTTCAGGGCGGTGAAGATGCGCGTCGGCTCCGGTGACGGCACGCTCGCCCATTCCATCGAGCGGGTGAAGGCGGCGCGCGAAGGGCTCGGGCCCGATATCGACATCCTCTGCGATGCCCACGGCACCTTCGCCGTTGCGGAAGCGAAGCGCTTCTGCCGGGCGGTCGCGGACTGCCATATCGGCTGGCTGGAGGAGCCTGTGACCGCCGACGACAAGGCGGGCCAGGCGGAAGTCCGGGCCTCGACCGACATCCCGATCGCGAGCGGCGAGAGCGAGTTCACGCGCTTCGCTTTCCGCGACCTTGCGCTGCTGCGCGCGGCCGACATCTTCCAGCCGGACCTCTCGATTGCCGGCGGCATCACCGAAGCCATCCGCATCGAAGCGCTGGCGGCGGCCCACCAGATCCGCTTCGCCCCGCATCTCTGGGGCGGCGCCTGCACCTTCGCCGCCGGCCTGCAGGTGCTGGCGGCGGCGACCAGCGGCTTCATCGTCGAATATTCGCTCGGCGCCAACCCGATGCTGCACGAGCTTGCGGTGGAGGATTTCACCGTCGTGGACGGCATGCTGGAGATCCCGGACCGCCCGGGCCTCGGCGTCACCATCGACGAGGCCTTCGCGGCGAGATACCGCGCAGAATGACGAGCGTCGCCGTCATCGGCGCGGGCGTTGCGGGCCTGACGGTCGCCACGGTGCTGGCCGAGCGCGGGGCGGAGGTGGCGGTGGTGGACCGCAGCCCCGGCCCCGGGCCGGACCAGTGCTCCTGGTATGCCGGCGGCATGCTGGCGCCCTGGTGCGAGCGGGAGAACGCCGAGGCCGAAGTGGTGGCGCTGGGCCAGGGGGCGGCGGACTTCTGGGCCGCGCGGGCGCCGGGCGTGGTGCGGCGCGGCAGCCTGGTGATTGCGCCGGCGCGCGACAGCGGAGAGCTTCGGCGCTTCGCCCGGCGCACGGAGAATTTCGACTGGCTCGACAGGGACGGCATCGACGAACTGGAGCCCGCGCTGGACGGGCGCTTCGCGCGGGCGCTGTTCTTCCGCGAGGAGGCTCATCTCGATCCGCGCCTGGCGCTGCGGGCGCTGGTGGACAAGCTGGAGACGGCTGGTGTCGAGGTCCGCTATGGCACGGAGGCTGTTCCGGAGGCCGAGTGGACCGTGGACTGCCGGGGCCTCGCGGCGATGGACCGCCTGCCGGAACTGCGCGGCGTCAAGGGCGAGATGCTCTATATCCTGAGCCCGGAAGTGGCGCTGACCCGCACGATCCGGCTCATCCATCCGCGCATCCCGATCTATCTCGTGCCGCGCGGCGACGGCATATATATGCTGGGCGCGACCACCATCGAGAACGACGAACGCAAGCGCATCACGGCGCGCTCCGTCGTGGAACTGCTGAGCGCCGTCTATGCGCTGCACCCGGCCTTCGGCGAGGCCGAGGTCGTGGAGATCGGCACCGATGCGCGCCCGGCCTTCCCCGACAATCTGCCCCGGCTTGTCCGCGACGGAAGGCGGCTCCATGTAAACGGCCTCTACCGCCACGGTTTCCTGCTCGCGCCTGCGATGGCGGCCAGGGCGGCGGACATCGTGCTGGGCGACGGAGCGCGGGGATGACCGTCTGCATCGAACTCAATGGCGAGCCGATTGCGACCGCCGCCGCGACGCTTGCCGACCTTCTCGACGAAAAGGGCTATAACGGGGCCGTGGTGGCGACCGCGCTCAACGGCACCTTCCTGCCAAAGGGGCTGAGGGCGGCGACGCCGCTTTCCGACGGCGACGCGGTGGAGATCGTGGCGCCGATGCAGGGAGGCTGACCGGCCTTGGATTTCTACGGCTTCGTGCCTTCGTCGCGCCTGTTCCTGGGCACGGCGCAATATCCCTCCCCGGCGGTGCTGGGCGAGGCGATCCGCGCGTCCGGCGCAGAGGTCGTCACCGTGTCGCTCCGGCGCGAGTCCGGCGCGGCGCGCGCGGGCCAGGGCTTCTGG
>JAJECF010000048.1 GCA_022822125.1 Alphaproteobacteria bacterium | reverse complement strand
GCGCCGGGAGAGGGCCGGGTGAAGATCGACAATTGCGTCAACCTCGACGATCTGCGCGTGCTGGCGAAGAAGCGCGTGCCGAAGCTGGTTTACGACTACATCGAGGGCGGCGTGGACGACGAAGGCGGGCTCCGGCGCAACGAGGACGCCTTCCGGCGGCGCTCGCTCCTGCCGCGCTACATGGTGGACGTCTCCGCGCTCGACCGGTCGGTGGCGCTGTTCGGACGCACATGGTCGAGCCCCTACGGCATCGCGCCCACCGGGGGCATCGGCTATTTCCGGCGCGGCGGCGACGCGATGCTGTGGCGGGCCGCGCGGGACGCGAATATCCCCTTCATCATGTCGATTGTCGCCACCGCCCCGATGGAGGAGATGGCGCGCGAGGCGCCCGAGCATGGCTGGTACCAGTTATCCGCGGCGAAGGACCGATCGATCTCCGAAGACATGATCCGGCGCGCGGCCGACCTCGGCATTCCCGCCCTGGTGGTCACGGTCGATGCGCCGGTCGATTCCAACAAGGAGCGCAACCGGCGCAACGGCCTCGGCGGCAGGCTCACGCTTGCGACGAAGCTGGATGCTCTCCGCCGTCCGCTCTGGTTGAAGGACTACATCAAGCATGGCTCCCCCATGCTGGAGAACTGGCGGGCCTATGCGCCGGCAGGCTCCAACGCCAGGCAGGTCGATGAGTTCGTGGCCGGGCAGAGGCCGACCGGCCTCACCTGGGCCGACATCGAGCGGTTCCGCGCGCTCTGGCCGCGCACGCTGATCCTGAAGGGCATCATGCGCACGGACGATGCGCTCCGTGCGGCGGAGCTTGGCGCGGACGGGCTGATGGTCTCCAACCACGGCGCCCGCCAGCTTGACCGCGCGCCGTCGCCGCTGGATGTGCTGCCGGCGCTCGATGCGGCCGTGGGCGACCGCATGGCGCTGATGCTCGACGGCGGCGTCCGGCGCGGCGCGGATATACTGATCGCGCTCGCCAGCGGGGCGAAATTCGTCTTTCTCGGCCGGCCGACCCTTTACGGCGCGGTCGCCGGCGGCGCTGCCGGGGCCGCGAAGGCGGTGGACATCCTCCGCGACGAAATCGACAAGGTCATGGCCCAGATCGGCTGCCCGTCGCTCGACCAGCTGGGACCGGAATTCCTCCACTGGGACCCGGAGGACACGACGCGCAACATCCGGCTCTGACGGCCGTTGCGCAGGTTGCGCTACGCGCTACCCTGCAGCCCGGAGAGCCTTGGCGGAGTGTTATCGCGCTGCGGCGGGAGCGCGCTGCAAAACCGCCTAATCGTTGCCCGATGCGTCCGAAGCGGCGGGGCGCATGCTACGGCCCTCGAACAGCCATTCGAGACGGGCCATGCGTTCGCGCAACTCCGCTATGTCACGACTCACCGCGCCTATGTTCCGATGCATCGTTTGCCGGGCCTCGCCGATCTCCTGGCGGAAGTCGCGATGCATTGCCTCAAGCAGGCGCCAGAGGCCGAACAGACCGCCGATCAGCACAGCCGGCGTGATCCAGGGAAAAACCTGTTCCATGACAACACTCTAGCAGACCGGGCAGGGAATGTTCCGGACATTCGGACTTGCCCGGAACGAAGCGCGCTCCATTGCCCACCACCGGGTCGTCCCCTTACAGGAGGTGGTGACAGCCCGCTCAATGCGGGAGACCGTCCTTGGGCAAAATGTGGTATGATGGATGCAGAGAGGCGGCTCCCGGAGGCCGCCTTTCGCTTTTCTGCAGGGAAGCAATGGCTGGGGCCGAAAGAAGCCCCGGCGGGAGCGGAAGGGGAAGTGCGTCCTCCGTCGCGCGCGACAACGGGACCCGCCGGACGGTGTGGCGCGGAACGAAGCGCAAGGGAGGCGCGCTATGCAGGAACGGTGCGGCACACCTTCACCGAAGGTATGGCGAACATGACATCGCATGACATTCCATGACACTTTGCCGACTTGGGCCCCCTGGACGGCGGCGGAATGCAGGCGCGGCTTGACCCTCCGCGCAGGCGGGCGCACCTTGCCGGGCATGGCGCGCGCGCTCGGACCCGCTCTTCGCAACGGCCTTCGCCGGCGCTGTCCGGCCTGCGGCCGGGGCGCGCTGTTCGCGGGCTATCTGCGCCCCGTGGCGGCCTGCGGCAGCTGTGGCGAGGCGCTCGGCCATATCCGCGCCGACGACTTCCCGCCCTATATCGCCATACTGGTCGCCGGCCATGTCATCGTGCCGCTCCTGCTGTTCGTCGAGCAGAGCTGGGCGCCGCCGCTCTGGCTGCAGGCGCTGGTCTGGCCCACGCTGGCGCTGGCGCTCGCCGCGGCGCTGCTGCCGGTGGCGAAGGGCGGCGTGCTCGCGGCGATGTGGGCGCTCGGCCTCACCGGCGGGGAGCGGCAGGAAGAACCGGGCGGGGCCCCGTGACCTTCTGGCGCGAAAAGCGGCTCGACGAGATGACGTCCGACGAGTGGGAGTCGCTCTGCGACGGCTGCGGCAAATGCTGCCTGCTCAAGATCGAATGGGCGGATACGGGCGAGATCGAGCCGACCTGCGTCGCCTGCCGGCTGCTCGACACCGAAAGCTGCCGCTGCACCGACTACGCCAACCGCAAGGCCCGCGTGCCGGACTGCATCCGGCTCTCGCCCGCCAATATCGCGGAGATCGCCTGGATGCCGTCCAGCTGCGCCTACCGCCTGCTGCATGAGGGCAAGGAGCTCTACTGGTGGCACCCGCTGGTTTCCGGCGACCCGGAAACGGTGCATCTCGCCCAGATGTCCGTGCGCGGCAAGGTCGTTTCCGAGGACGAGGCCGGGACCGAACAGGAAGACCTGGAACGCCATATTGTCGACTGGGCGCTATAGGGAGGTCCGGCTCGGCGGGCGCGATGTCCCGGTCGCCGTCCGGCGCAATGCGCGCGCGCGGCGCATCTCGCTCACCGTGCGGGGCGGCGAAGTGCGGCTGACGCTGCCGCCGGGCGCGGGCGAGGCGGCCGGGCTCGCCTTCCTTGAAAGCCGGCGCGCATGGCTGGAACGCCGGCTGCGCGACGCGCCGGAACCGGCGCCGTTCCGTCCCGGCGGGACGGTCCCGTTCCGCGGCCGGCCGCGCCGGATTTGCGTTGTTCCGGGGCTCCGGGACCCGCTCAGGCTGGAAGAGGACCGTCTTCTGCTCGCAACCGCCGCCGGCTGCGAACGACTGGTCGAAGCCTGGCTCCGGCGCGAGGCGCGGCTCGCCTTCGGCGACGCCGTCGCCCGCCATGCCGCGGCGCTCGGCGTCGAGCCGCGCGGCATCGCCATCCGGGACCAGAAGACGCGCTGGGGCAGCGCCAGCGCCGCCGGGCGGCTCAATTTCTCCTGGCGCGCGGTCATGGCCCCGCCTTTCGTGCTGGACTATCTCGCCGCGCATGAGGTGGCGCATCTGCGCGAGATGAACCACGGCCCCCGCTTCTGGAGCCTCTGCCGCCGCCTCTGCCCGGAAACCGACGCCGCCGAACGCTGGCTCCGGACCGAAGGCCCCGGCCTGCACCGCTACGGGCGGGCGCAACCGCAGTCCGGCCTGCCGGGATAGCGTTCCCGCCGCTCTGGAAGCACATGTTTTGCGGCGCTATAAAGCGCGACGGCTTGCGAGGTTCGGCCATGCGGTTTCAGGAACTCATGGAAGACCGGGCGTTTTCCCCGGCGCTCATCGCGGAGGCGCTGCGCACCACCCGGTCCGAGATCGCCGGCACGCTGGGCCTCGGCAGGGACGCCTTCTCCCGCGCCTCGCGGATCCGGGCGCGCAAGACGCAGACCCGGCTGCGCCTGATGCTGGAGATCCTGAACCGCGTGGAAGCCGCGACCGGATCGCCGCTCGCCGCCTATGCGTGGTTCCGCTCCGAGCCGCTGCCGGGCTTCGGCGGCGCCACGCCGGACCGACTGGTGCGCGAGGGCAAGGCCGACCGGGTGCATGCCTATCTCGACCGGGTCGCGGCGGGCGGCTACGCCTGAGCCGGCGCCCGATGCGGTTCCGCGGCACGGTTTACCGGGCGCATAATCCGCAATGGTCCTGGACGCCGCTCTCCGGCGAAGGCGCATGGCGGCATGGCGGGCGCTTCAACCGGCGCGGCGTTCCGGCGCTCTACACCTCGCTGGCGCCGCTGACCGCCATACGGGAGGCCTCGCCGCTCGGCCGGCCCCTCCAGCCGCTCACGCTTTGCGCCTATGACGTGGACGCCGAGCCCGTTTTCGAGGCGGCGGACACGAAGGAGCGCCGGACTCTGGGCGTGAAGGAATTCGACCTGGCCTGCCCCGAATGGGAGGCCGAAATGCTTGAAGGCGCCCTCCCGGCATCGCAGGCGCTGGCCGACCGGCTCATCGCGGCGGGCTATGCCGGCATGCGGGTCCGGAGCTTCGCCGCCGGGGCGGGCGACGGCGATCTCAACCTCGTGACGTGGCGGTGGGGAGAGGACCGCCCGGCGCGGGTCGTCCTCATCGATGAGGAAGGCCGGCTTTCCGGAAACCCCGCCGGTTAAAGCGTCGCGCCATCCTCCCCCGCGGGTTCGCTCGCGCCGGCTTGCGCGGTGATGATGCCGTAATGCTCCGGGCGGCGGTGGGCGGCGAAGTTGAAGATCGTCTGCTTGTTGAAGCGGCCCTCCTCCAGGTCGCAGTCATAGGCGATCACCTCGTCCTCCAGCGTGTGCGCCTGGGCGACGATCTCGCCCGACGGCGCGACGATGCAGCTTCCGCCCATCAGGTCGCAGCCGTCCTCATGGCCGGCCTTGGCGGTGCCGACCACCCAGCAGCCGTTCTGGTAGGCCCCGGCCTGCATGGAGAGATGGTTGTGCAACATGCGCACATGGGGCGCCTCCGGCCCGAGCGAGTTGGCCGCCGGCGTGTTGTAGCCGAGCATCACCAGCTCGACGCCCTTCATGCCCATCACGCGGAAGGTCTCCGGCCAGCGGCGGTCATTGCAGAGCGCCATGCCCATCACGCCGCCCATCGTCCGCCAGACGGGGAAGCCGAGATCGCCCACCTCGAAATAGCGCTTCTCCAGATGCTGCCAGGGGCGCTTCGGGTCGTACTCGCTGTGGCCCGGCAGGTGGACCTTGCGGTATTTGCCGACGATGCGGGCCTGCCGGTCCACGAGGATCGACGTGTTGTAGCGCCGCTCCCGCCCGCCTTCGCGGGTGAGTTCCGCATAGCCGAGATAGAAGCCGACGCCGAGTTCGGCGGCGGCGTCGAAGAGCGGCTGCGTTTCCGGCCCCGGCATCTCCGCCTCGTAGAAGGCATCCAACTCCGCCGGGTCCTCCATGAACCAGCGCGGGAAGAAGGTGGTGAGCGCAAGCTCCGGAAAGACCACGAGGCCGGCGCCCCGGCCATGCGCCTCCCGCATCATATCCAGGAGGCGCGCCACCACCCGGCGGCGCGGTTCAGCGCGGGCGACGGGTCCCATCTGCGCGGCGGCGACGGTGAGGTGGCGCGATGACTTGTCCGGCATGGGGCGGCGCTCCTTTCGGTGCTATAACCCCGCGCCGTTGCAAGGCCCAGGGAGGGGCGGGTTTTCCTATGTCCATCATTGCGCCCAGGATGCGCCGCTTCAAGGCCTCCGCCAGCCAGAACGCCGCCATGCGCGCCCGCGCCTGGGCGCCCGACGGCATCGACGTCATCAACCTCACCATCGGGCAGCCCGACTTCCCGCCGCCGGACCATGTGCGCAAAGCGGCGGAGAAGGCGATGGCGGCGGGCGTGGTCGGCTACACCAACCGCGACGGCATCCCGGAGTTCAAGGAAGCAATCCGGCGCAAGTTCAGCCGCGAGAACGGCCTGGACTACGCCGCCGACGAGGTGCTGGCGACGACGGGCGCCAAGGCGGCCATCTCCTGCGCCTTCCTGGCGACGCTCGCGCCGGGCGACGAGGTGATCCTGCCCGCGCCCTTCTGGGGCGCCTATGAGGACCTCGTGCGGCTGGCCGGCGGCGTGCCGGTGCCGGTGTCCTGCCCGCAGCAGAACGGCTTCCGCCTGCTCCCCGAGGACCTGGAAGCCTCCATCGGCCCGAAGACGAAATGGCTCTCGCTCAACTCGCCCTCCAACCCCTCGGGCGCCGCTTATTCAGAGGGGGACCTGCGCGCGCTCGCCGCCGTGCTGGCGCGCCATCCCCATGTGCATGTGATGGCGGACGACATCTATGAGCATCTGCTCTACACGGACGCGCCGCTAGCCACGATGGCCAATGCGGTCCCGGAGCTGTTTTCCCGCACGCTCACCATCAACGGCGTCTCCAAGGCCTATTCGATGACCGGCTTCCGCGTCGGTTTCGCCGGCGGGCCGCGCGACATCGTCCAAGAGATGGGCAAGCTCCAGGGCCAGCTCGTCTCCTGCCCCAATGCGGTCGGACAGCGCGCGGCGCTGGCGGCGCTGGACGGGCCGAAGGACATTGTCGAGGAGCGCCGGCAGATCATGCGCGAGCGCCGCGATCTGATGGTGGGCGCGCTGAACGAGGCGGGCCTGCCCTGCCATGCGCCGGAAGGGGCGATGTATGTCTATCCCTCGGTCGCCTCGGCCATTGGTGCCCGCGCGCCCTCGGGCAAACGGCTGGAGGACGATACGGCGGTGACCGATTATCTGGTCGAGGAAGCCCATGTCGCCGTGGTGCAGGGCGCGTCCTACGGCCTCTCGCCCCATGTCCGGGTAAGCTACGCGGCCCCGCTCGACCGGCTGGAAGAGGCCGGCCGGCGCATCGCCCGCGCAATGGCGAAGCTCTCCTGAAGCCGCCCGCCTTGTCCTGCGATCCGCCGGGTCTTCCCCATGGGGATTGACGGCGGCGCGCTTCCCTTCCTGCTGCTGGGGGCGCTTGCCGGCGGCTTCGTGACAGGCCTTGCCGGTTTCGGCACAGGGCTGGCGGCCGCCGGCGTGTGGTTCCACGCGCTGGAGCCGGGGACCGTGCCGCCGCTGGTCGCACTCGTCTCCGTCGGCGGGCAGGCGGTGGCATCGCTCTTCGTGCGCCATGCCTTCGACCGCCGCCGGGCGGGGCCCTATCTGCTGGGCGGCATCGTCGGCGTGCCGCTGGGCGTGGCGGCGCTTGCCGTGGTCTCGCCGGACATGCTGCGGCTCGCCGTCGGGCTGCTGCTCGTGGGCTATACGATGCTCTCGATGGCGCGGCGGCTGCCGGCGCCGCCGCCCTCGCGCGCGGCCGATGCGGCGGTCGGGCTCGGCGGCGGCGCGCTTGGGGGCTTTGCCGGGCTCTCGGGCCCACTGCCGGTGATCTGGCTCAGGCTGAGAGGCGGCAGCGCCGATGCGCAGCGCGCCGTTTACCAACCCTTCAACCTCGTCGTGCTGGCGCTTGCCGCCGCGGCGATGGCCGTCTCCGGCGCCATGGACCTGGCCGCGCTGCAGGCCGCCGCGATCTGCCTGCCGGTCGCGCTCGCCGCCGCCTGGACGGGCGCCCGCCTCTACCGCCGCATCGACGCCGCCCTCTTCCACCGCATCGTCACCGGCCTCCTCTGCCTCTCCGGCCTCGTGCTGATTGTGGAGGCGGTGTAGGGGCAAGAAGGACGAACGCCGGCCCGGCCGACGGTCGCAGCGGGACTTACCGCCTCATCACGTCCTCCAGCGGGACGGATTGCGATCGGTCAGCCCTGTTATCGGCCAGACGCCGTTCGGCGACGTGAAGGTCTTCCATATCGTCCAGATATTCGAGGATGGCGTCGCAGGCGCAAACGGCCCCTGCTTTTCACCGCTTCCGCGCCACGATGTGGAAGATGTGCCAGTGCTTCATGGCGCCGCGCGGGGTTTCGGCGTCGTCCTCCTCCTCGTCGAAACGTTCGATGTCGAAGGAGGCGAGGAGGCTGCGGATTTCGGCTTCCGGCAGGTGGACCATGCCCGGATTGCCGAACCAGCCGTCGCGGGGGCCGAAGAACTGGCCGGCGAAGCGCCCGCCGGGATGCAGCGCCGCCGCGATGCGTTTCCAGAAGGCCGGGAAGGCGTCCGGGCGGCAGAAGGGCAGGCTGAAACTGGCGTTCACAAGGTCAGCCTGCGGCAATTCTGCGGTCTCGAACGCCGCCTGCCGGATCGTCAGCCGCGGGTGGCGCGGCAGCGCCAGAACGGCGGGCTCGCTGTCGATGCCCGTCACATGCCATCCGCGCGCCAGCAGTGCGACCGCATCGCGCCCGCCGCCGATGCCGAGATCGACCGCCAGTCCGGTCCGCCCACCGAAGCGCGCCAGCGCCTCCAGAAGCGTCGGGCGCGGTGGGCGGCCCCGCGTCTTCGCGTAGTAGTCGCTCCAGTTCATCCCGCCTTCGGCCCCGCTTCCGCTCCCCGCCGCCGGCTTCTATACTCGCTTTCATGCTTTACATGGTGGAATGCGGCTTCGGGGACCCGGCGCGCGAGGCGGCCTGGTCCGCGTGGTACAGCGGGCCGAAGCTCGCTTCGCTTCTGGCCCTGCCGGGCTTCGAGGCTTCGCAGCGCTTCCGCGCGCTCGACGACGAACCCGCGCCCTGGCTCGCGGTCCACACCGTGCCGGGACCGGAATTCTTCGACCGGGCGAATTATCGCGGCGCAGGCGGCGGCGGTTTCGGCGAATGGCAGGCGGACATCGTTGACTGGTCGCGCAACCTGTTCGACGGCCGCGACACGCTGCCGGAAGTGCCGGAAGACGCCTTTCTGGTGACGGTCGATTCCGCCGACGGGCCGGCGGACTGCCCCGGCTTCGACCTCGACTGGCTCCGGGGCGCCGGCCTCGACCGCACTGTCTTGTGGCGCGGCTGGGCCGTCGCCGACAGGCCCGACAGGCCGCCCGGCGGCCGCGTCTGGCGGCCCGTCACGCCGCGCCTTACCGGCGACTGAGCCGCCAGCAGAAGGAAAGACCGATGGGCAAATTGCTGACCGGGGCCCAGATCGAGGCCTATGTGCGCGACGGCTATGTCTTTCCGGTGCGGGCCTTTTCCGCGGCCGAGGCGCGGCGCTACCGCGACGGGCTGGAGGCCTATGAAGCCGGAACCGGCGACGTCATCCACTCCAATATGCGCCACAAGGTCCATCTGCTGTTCCGCTGGGCGGACGAGATCGTCCATCACCCGCGCATCCTCGATGCGGTGGAGGACCTGCTGGGGCCGGACCTGCTCTGCTGGACGACCAATTTCTTCATCAAGGAGGCGAACGACCCGGCCTTCGTTTCCTGGCACCAGGATTCGACCTATTGGGGGCTCGATCCGCACGATGTCGTCACCGCCTGGGTGGCGCTGTCCGACGCCCCGCTGGAGAGCGGGCCCATGCGCTTCCTGCCGGGCTCGCACAAGCTCGACCAGATGGCTCATACCGACAGCTACGCCGAGGACAACCTGCTGACGCGCGGCCAGGAGATCGAGATGGAGGTGGACGAGGCGCTGGCCGTCGATGCGCCGCTCCGGGCGGGCGAGTTCTCGCTCCACCATATCCGGCTCGTCCACGGCTCGATGCCGAACCGCGTGGCGGACCGGCGCATCGGCCTCGCGATCCGCTACATCCCGACCTATGTGCGCCAGATTAAGCTGGACGACTCTGCGACGCTGGTGCGCGGCGAGGACCGCTACGGGCATTTCGAGCTCGAACCCCGGCCCGCAGGCGATCTCGACCCGGCCGCCTGCGCGGCCCACACGGCGGCGATGCAGCGCATGCTGGGCGCGGTCTATTCCGGCACGGACGTCACCGAGGCGAGGCGGTGAGCGCGGCGGAGATCACCGTCCCGCACCACCGTCCGACCGAGGGAGATGTCACTGTCCGCACCCATCTCTGGCGGCCGGCGGCGTGGCGGCCGTCCGACCCGGTGCTCGTCGCGCTGCACGGCTACCGACGCAACGCCGCCGACTACCGCGATGTCTGGGCCGAGCATGCCGAGCGCCATCGCGTGCTCGTCGCAGCGCCCGAATTCGACCGGGAGCAATTCCCGGGCCCGCGCGAATACGAGGTCGGCAACATGCGCACGCCGGACCGGCGCGCCTTCCTGCCGGAAGCGGACTGGAGCTTCGGCGTGGTCGAGACCGCCTTCGACGCCGCCTGCGCCTGGAGCGGCGCGGAGGCCCGGCGCTACTATCTTTACGGCCATTCCGCCGGCGGGCAGTTCGTCCACCGCATGGCGCTCTTCCGGCCGGACGCGCGCATCGAGGCCGCTGTCGCCGCCAATGCCGGCGCCTACACCGTGCCGCGCGAGGAGGAGCGCTATCCCTACGGCCTCAGCGGCTTCCGCATGGGCGACGAGGCGCTCGCCGCCGCCTTTTCCGTCCGGCTCGTCGTGCTGCTGGGCGAGAACGACACGGTGACGGACGCGCCCATGCTGCTGAAGTCCCCCGAGGCGATGGCGCAGGGGCCGCACCGCCTGGCCCGCGGCCGGTATTTCTACGCTGCGGGGCAGGACATGGCGCGCCGCCTGCCCGCGCCCTTCGCCTGGGAGCTGCGCACCGCGCCCGGGGTAGGACACAACAATGCAGGCATGACGCAGAGGGCGGCGGAATTGCTGTTCGGGGACCGATGACGACGCGCGCGGACTGCCTTTCGCTCGACGCCGGCGACCCGCTCGCCGGCCTGCGGGAGGGGTTCCTGCTGCCTGCCGGAACGCTCCGGCTGGACAGCGACCGGCGGGGGCCGCTGACGCGCGAAGCGCAGGCGCGGCTTGCAAGCTTCCTCAGAATCGAGTGGGGCGCGGAGTTTTCGGACGGCGGCCGCCTTGCCGGGGCGGCGGCGGAGAAGCTGGCGCCGCTTCTGGGCGCGCCGCCGCAGGCGCTCGGCTTCGCCGCAAACGCAACCGGGGCGCTGGAGGCGCTCGTCGAGGCCGCCGCCGCATCCGGGCACAGGCGCATCCTCGCCGCGCCCGGCGAGTTCGCCGACGCGCCGGCCCGGCTCGGCGCGCAAGGCCTGACCGTTGTCGAAACCCGGGCGCCCGAGACCGAACTCGACGGCGGGACGCTGCTGCTGCTCCGCCGTCTCGACCCGGAAACGGGCGCGCTCCGCGATATCGAGGCGCTGGCCCGGCAAGCGCGCGAGGCGGGCGCACTTGCCGTCTTCGACCTCTCGGAAACCGCCGGCGTCCTGCCCGCGGCGCTGGAGCGGGCAGGCGTGGACGCGGCGTTCGGGCAGGGCTGCGGTTTCCTCTGCGGCGGGCCCGGCGCGCCGGCCTGGGCGCATGCGACCGGCGTGCTCGGCGCCGCCCTGGAGGCGCTGCCCGCGCCTTCCGCGCTGGCGCTCGCCGCGCTGGACGGCGCACTCGACATGTTTGCGGGCGTCGATATCGAGGCGGTCGGCTGGAAGGCGCGCACGCTGGCGTCGCTGTTCCTCGGCGCGCTCGGCGAACCGGACCCGCTGCCTCCCGCAAGCCGGGGCGCGCATGTCATGCTGGAGCGCGCGCATGCGGAGAATCTGGCCCGGGCGCTCGCCGCCGACGGCGTCCATGCGCACGCCGCCGCGCCCGACCGGATCGCCTTCGCCTTCTCCCCCCTCATGCTCCGTCATGTCGACGCCTGGGACGCCGGCGCGGCCGTGAAGGCGCGGCAGCAGTAGAGCTCCTACGCCACCCTGCTGCAGCGGCCCGTCCCCAACCCTGCGGCGGCGATGGCGCGGTCGAGGTCGCGGACCAGGTCTTGCCCATGCTCCAGGCCGATGGAGAGGCGGATCATGTCCTCGCCGATGCCGACGGCGGCGCGGCCCTCCGCCCCGATCCGGTGGTGGGTGGTCGAGGCCGGATGGGTGACGAGACTCTTCGTGTCGCCCAGATTGTTGGAGATCGGGATGAGCCGCAGCGCATTCAGCAGCGCAAAGGCCTCGCGCCGGCCGCCCTCGATCTCGAAAGTGACGACGGTCCCGCCGTCCCTCATCTGCCGCCGCGCGAGCGCCGCCTGCGGGTGGGACTCGAGGAAGGGGTAGATGACCCGCCTGACTCCGGCCCGCCCTTCCAGCCAGCGCGCGACCTCCAGCGCCGTGCGGCACTGGCGCTCGACCCGGACCGCAAGCGTTTCCAGCCCCTTGAGCAGCACCCAGGCATTGAACGGACTCATGCTGGGGCCGGTATGGCGGATGAAGGGCTGAAGGTCCTCGTCGCAGAATTGCCGCGAGCCGAGGATCGCCCCGCCGAGGCAGCGTCCCTGCCCGTCGATATGCTTGGTGGCGGAATAGACGATGACATCGGCGCCGAGCTCCAGCGGTTTCTGCAGGAGCGGCGTGGCGAACACATTGTCGATCACGACCCTGGCGCCGGCGGCGTGCGCAAGCTGTGAGACCGCCTTCAGGTCGATGATGTCGAGCTGCGGATTGGTCGGCGTCTCCAGGAACACCGCTTTCGCCGGCTTCGAGAGCGCCCGCTCCCAGGCTGCGAGGTCGTTGCCGTCGATAAGCTCCGTTTCGATGCCGTAGCGCGGCAGGATATGGGTGCATATATGCGCGCAGGAGCCGAACAGCGCCCGCGAGCCGACCAGCCGGTCGCCCTTGCGCAAGAGGCCGAGCAGCGCGGTGAACACGGCCGACATGCCGCTTGCCGTCGCCGCGCCCGCCTCCGCGCCCTCGATGGCCGAGAGACGGTCTATGAACATCTGCACGGTGGGGTTGCCGTAGCGGCTGTAGATATAGCGGTCCCGCTCGCCGTCGAAGGCTTCGGCCGCCTCCTCGGCGGAGCCGTAGACATAGCCCGAGGTGAGGTAGAGCGCCTCGGCGGTTTCCTCGAACTGGCTGCGCTGAATGCCGCCATGGACGGCGGTCGTGTCCGCATGGAGCGGGTCTGGCAATCGGGGCATTGAGCGTCTCCCTGGGTTGCCGGTTGGCGGGCCCACGGAAATGCCTCCCGTGGCGCTTTAGCACTTGGTGACGCGGCTGCAAGCTGCCCGATCAAATCCCGCGGAGCCGGCGCGGAGCCGGCATCGCCGCCCTTATGGAACGGCGCCCGAACCCCGTCAAGTGTCCCTACCGCCGCTCCCGGAAGAACGCCGTCAGCAGGGCGGCGGCCTCCTCTTCCATCAGGCCGCCCACCACTTCCGGGCGGTGGGTGCAGGTCTCGCGGTCGAAGATGCGCGCGCCGTGGTCCACGCCGCCGCCCTTCGGGTCCCAGGCGCCGAAGACCAGCCGCGCGATCCGGGCATGCGCCGCCGCCTGCGCGCACATCGCGCAGGGCTCGAGCGTGACGACCAGCGTGCAGCCGTCGAGACGCGGCCGGCCGAGCGCCCCGGCCCCGCGCCGCAGCGCCAGGATCTCCGCATGGGCCGTCGGGTCCACAGCCGCCTCGACCTCGTTATGCGCCTCCGCCAGCACCGCTCCGTCCGCGTCCAGCAGCACCGCGCCCACCGGCGCATCGGCGGGCGTGCGCGTTGCGGCCGCCTCAGCCAGCGCAAGCGCCCGTTGCATTGCCCGGCGAAGCGTGTAGATGGGCGCCATGACGCATCTTCCAGTCATCGGCCTCACCACCGACCGGGAACCCGCCGGCGGTTATTCCAGCCTGCCGTGGTATGCGCTGCGCTGCAACTATGCGGGCGCGGTGAGCGCGGCGGGCGGCATCCCACTGCTGCTGCCGCACGAGACGAGCCATGCCGAGGCCTATCTGGACCGCATAGACGGCCTCATGGTCACGGGCGGGGCGTTCGATGTCGATCCGGCGCTGTTCGGCGCTGCGGAGCGGCACGAAACCGTGTCCCTGAAGCCCGGCCGCACGGATTTTGAACTCGCCATGGTCCGGGGCGCGCTCGCTCGCGACATGCCGCTGCTCGGCATTTGCGGCGGCCAGCAATTGCTGCATGTGGCGCTGGGCGGGCGGCTGATCCAGCATATTCCGGACGAGGTGCCGGGCGCACTCGCCCATGAGCAGCCGAACCCGCGCACCGAACCCGGCCACGAGGTCGCCGTCGAGCCGGGCACGAGGCTGGCCGGGATCGTCGGGGCGGGCCCGCTCCGCGTCAACAGCGCCCACCACCAGGCCGCGGCGGACGAGCCGCCGGGCGTCACCGTCAATGCGCGCGCGCCGGACGGCGTGATCGAGGGCATCGAGGCGCCGGGCTACCGCTTCTGCCTCGGCGTGCAGTGGCATCCGGAGTTCCATATCGACCCCGGCGACGCGCGCATCGTCGAGGCCTTCGTGGCGGCCGCGCGCGGCGCCACGCCGTGAGCGAGGGTGGCGAGCGCATCGCAAAGCGCATCGCCCGCGCCGGCGTCTGCTCGCGGCGCGAGGCCGAGCGGCGCATCCTCGCCGGGCGCGTCAGCCTGAACGGGCGCGCGCTCCGGGACCCGGCGGTGAATGTCGGGCCGGACGACCTTGTGGAAGTGGACGGCGCGCCGCTCGCCGAGCCGGAGCCGACCCGCCTCTGGCGCTACCACAAACCCGCTGGCCTGGTGACGACCGACCGCGACCCCGAGGGCCGGCCGACCGTGTTCGAAAGCCTGCCCGCCCATCTGCCGCGCGTGGTGAGCGTCGGGCGACTCGACCTCGCCTCGGAGGGCCTCTTGCTGCTGACCAATGACGGCGCGCTCGCCCGCGATCTCGAACTGCCCTCGCGCGGCTGGGTCAGGCGCTACCGGGCGCGGGTGCGGGGGCGGGTCGATGAGACGCGGCTTGCTCGGCTTGCCGGGGGCGCGGAGATCGACGGCTGGCGCTACGGGCCGATTGCCGCGAGCCTCGACGAGCAGCGCAGCGGCAATGCCTGGGTGACGGTCAGCCTCGCCGAGGGACGCAATCGCGAGGTGCGCCGCGTGCTGGAGCATCTGGGCCATCCGGTGAACCGCCTCATCCGCATCGCCTACGGCCCCTTCCAGCTTGGCAACCTTGCCCGCGGCGCCGTCGCCGAAATCCGCCGCAAGACGCTCAGGGAGCAGCTCGGGCGGGATGTCTAGCGCGACGGACGGGCCGTGCAGCCGCCGGACGCCCTTATCGGTCCGGTGCGGCTGCGGTTCCGCCCTTCGGCAGTCGAAGGCCTTCACCCTCCCGGAGACAGGCGGTAAAAGGAATGTTCGATACGAATGTCCATAAACCGGGAAAGCCATTCGGGATGACCGATCCGATTTCAGAACCCGGCGCGCGTATTTCGGCGACGGTCAAGTGGTACGATGCGGCGAAGCGTCATGGCGTGCTCGATCCCGGCGACGGGTCGGCCGAGGTCTTCTGCTCCGGGGCGGCCCTGCATGCCGTCGGCATGGAGGTTCTGCTCGCCGGAGCGGCGGTCACCTGTGAGACCGCGCAGGGCCGCTTCGGCCCCGAGGTCTCCCGGATACTTGCTGTCGATTTTTCCGAGGCCGCGCCGCGCGAAGCGCCTTTCGCCCGCACGCCCGGCAACGGGGCGATGGCGGAGCGCGGCGCCCCCCGGGCCGCTGCCGCTCCGGACCGCACGGTTCGGGGCATTGTCAAATGGTTCATGCCGAGCAAGGGCTACGGGTTCATCGAGCCCGAGGACGGGACCGCCGACCTGTTCTGCCATATGACCGCCGTGCAGGCGTCCGGCCACGAGACGCTGCCGCAGGGCGCGGTGGTGACCTGCGAGATCGTGCAGGGGGACAGGGGCCCCCAGGTGTCGAGGCTCCTCTCGATGGAGCCCCCGGCCTTCGGGGCCGGGCCGGCGGACCGCGACCGGCCGCGATACGAGCCGCGGGACCGTTTCCGGCACGGCGATGCGCCCGCGGGGCCTGTCATGGAATTACCGGGAACGGTCAAATTCTACGATCCCATACGGGGCTTCGGTTTCGTGGTGCCGGACGATGGCGGCCGCGAGGTGTTCGTCCATTCCAGCGTCCTGCAGCGCTCCGGTATGGCGGACCTCGCTCCGGGACAGCGCGTCTTCGTCCGGGCGGAAAGCGTGCCGCGCGGGCTCCAGGCGAGGGATATCGAGCCTATATGAACCGGCGACGCTCCGGCGGCGAAACCCGGCAAGAGCGGTGACATATGGAAAACGTTCAAACCCGCTGGCGCCTCGGGATCGATATCGGCGGCACCTTTACCGACATCGTCTGCCTCGATGCGGAAGGTCGGCTGCTGACCCGCAAGGTGTCCTCCTCGGTGGACAATTACGCCCGCGCCATCGTCGAGGCGCTCGCCGGGCTGATTGCCGAGGGCGCCTTCGCCGGCGAGGACATCGGCGAACTGCGCCACGGCACCACCGTCGCCTCCAATGCCATCCTGGAGGGCAAGGGCGCGAAAACCGGGCTGATCGCCACCGAGGGCTTCCGCGACATCCTGGAGATCCGCAATCTCCGCATGCCGCGCCTCTACGACATCGCCTGGCAGAAGCCGCCGCCGCTGGTGCCGCGCTATCTGCGCCGCACAGTCGCGGAGCGCATGACGCATAATGGCGCGGTGCAGGCGCCGCTTGACCCGGATGACGCCGAAACGGCGGTCCGGCGCCTGCTCGACGAAGGCGTCGAGGCCATCGCCGTGGCGCTGCTGCACAGCTACGCCAATCCCGCGCATGAGGACATCGTTGCCGGGATCGTCGAGCGCCTTGCGCCCGACGTCGAGATCAGTGTCAGCCACCGCGTTCTGCCCGAGGCCAAGGAGTATGAGCGTACCTCCACTACAGTGGTGAACGCCTATCTGAAGCCGGTGGTCTCGCGCTACCTGGCCGGGCTGGAAGGGGGCTTCGCCGATATCGGCGCGCGCGCGCCGCTGCTGCTGATGCAGTCGAGCGGCGGACTCATGCCCTCCCAGGCGGCGCGCAGCCTGCCCATGCATATCGTCGAATCCGGCCCGGCCGGCGGCGTGATCGGCGCGCAGGCGCTGGCCCGGGAGATCGGGCTCGACAACATCCTCACTTTCGACATGGGCGGCACAACGGCCAAGGCGTCCATCGTCGAGCGGGGCGAGGTGTCGCGCGCGCTCGAATTCAGCGTCGGCGCCGGGGTGATCGCAGGGTCCCGCCTGATGACCGGCGCGGGCTATGTCGTCAAGACGCCGGCCATCGACCTCGCGGAAGTCGGCGCCGGCGGCGGTTCGCTGCTCCGTCTCGACGCCGCCGGCGGCCTTCAGGTCGGGCCGGAAAGCGCCGGCGCCGATCCGGGCCCCGTCTGCTACGGCGCGGGCGGCACGGAGCCGACGCTTACCGACGCCAACCTGCTGCTCGGCTATCTCAATCCGGACCATCTTGTCGGCGGCGCGCTCAAGCTCGATTTCGAGGCGGCGCGGGAGGCCTTCGAGCGCTGCGTGGCGAAACCGATGGGCCTGGCGCCGGAGGATGCCGCCCTCGGCGCCCATCGCATCGCCGCTTCCAACATGATTCGCGCCATCCGCGCCGTGTCTTCGGAGCGCGGGCGCGACCCGCGCGACTATGCGCTGTTCGCCTTTGGCGGCAACGGGCCGCTCTTCGCCGCCGGCATGGCGCGCGATCTCGCCATCCGGCAGGTGCTGGTGCCGCCCTCGCCCGGGTTGTTCTCGTCTTTCGGCCTGCTGCATGCCGAGGTCGAGCACCATTACTCCCATGCGCACCGGCGCATCCTGCGCGAGGCCGACCCGGCGGAGCTCGAAGGCGCATGGGCCGCGCTGGAAGCGGAGGCGCACACCCAACTCGACGCCGACGGCATTGCGCCCGACCGGCGCACGCTCGTCCGCAGCGCGCAACTCCACTATCACGGCCAGATCTTCGAGCTTCAGGTCGCGGCGCCGCCGGGGCCCGTGGATGCGGCATGGGTCGCCGCGCTCGAAGAGGCGTTCGGCGTCGAGCATGAGCGTACCTACGGCCACCGCGCCGGACCGGAGGAGCCTGTGGAGCTGATGACCGTGCAGGTGGTCGGGCGCGGCCTCTCTCGCAACCGGACGCCGTCGCCGCCGCCGCCCGCGCCGTCGGGCAGGGCCGGCAGCCGCCGCGCCTGGTTCGGCCGCGAGCATGGATGGCGCGAAGCGGCGGTGCTGGCGCGCGGCGACCTCGGCCCGGACCTTGTGCCGGGCCCGCTCATCGTCGAGGAATACGACGCCACCTGCCTTGTCCCGCCGGAGGATTCGGCCCGGCTGGATGGACACGGCAACATCATCGTCGAAATCGGCTGACGGAGACCCCACCCATGGCCCGCATTGCTTACGCCGCAAGGGAAGACCTGCCACCCGCCCTGCACCCGCTCGTGGACGACGCCGCGTCCTACGGTCCCTTCGCCAGCCTGGTCGGCGCGCTCGGCCGACGGCCGCCCATTCTGGAGCATATATTCGGCCTGCTGACCGAGCTCCGCCGCGACGCCGTGCTGCCGCGCCGCTATCTCGAACTGGCGCTGGTCGCGGTCTCGCAGCGCAATGCCTGCGATTATTGCGTGGCCCATCACGGGCCGATGCTGGCTGTGGAAGGCATGAGCGCCGCCGGCGTCGCCAGCCTGCTGGACGATCCGGACAACCATCCGGAACTCGACGGGATCGACCGCCTGGTGGTCGAGTATGCGGTCCAGGTCAACGACCGCGCCGGGCAGATGAAGGATGACATCTTCGACCGGCTGAAAGCGCATTTCAGCGAGGATCAGATCGTCGAATTGACCTGGCGGATCGCGCTTTGCGGGGCGTTCAACCGCTTCAACGACGCCCTGCAGCTCGATCTGGAGCCGGAAACGCTGGCGGTTCTCGACGCCGCCTGAAACGGGCGCGGCGCCTTTCGGCGCCGCGATCCCGGAAAAGCGCGGCCGGCCCGGAGACCGGCCGCCGCCCGACAGGGCTTCAGTTGCTCTTGGGCTTGCAGGGGTTGCACGCGCCGCAGGCTTTTTTCGGCTTGCACGGATTGCATGCGCCGCAGGCGGGTTTGCAGGGATTGCACGCGCCGCAAGCAGGCTTGCAAGGATTGCACGCGCCGCAAGCGGGCTTGCACGGGTTGCAGGCTCCGCAGGCCTTTTTCGGCTTGCAGGGATTACAGGCCTTGCACGCTGCCGCGGGCTTGCAGGCCGCGTAGGCCGTGCCGGCGAGGCTGGCTGCGCCGACCGCGCCGACGGCCATACCCACGCCGATGACCGCAGTGGAAAGAAGGCGGGCCTTATAGGATTTCATGGCGGTTCTCCCGTTTGTCGTTTTACCGATAATGCGTCGGACGATCCGATAATCGCCGCTGTCGAGGCTAACCTATATGTCCCCCCGGAACAAAGGGAAGAAGCCGGTCACATCTGCGTGAGAAACGGTTTTTCCAGGCCGCGGAGCCGGATAGACCGGGCGGCGGGAAGGAGCAGGGAAATGCGTATTGCGCTGGCGGTTTTGTTTCTGGCGGCGTCCTTCGAAGCAGCGGCCGCGGAGGCGCCGGAAACCGTGCCGATTCCCGCCGGCCCGTTCATCGCAGGTTCCGATGCGGCCGAGCGCGAGGCCGCCTATCGACTGGACGAGGTCGCCTACGGCCATTCCGTCACCCGCCGGCAGGGCTGGTACGACGGCGAGCGCGACCGCCGCAAGGTGAGCCTGCCGGGCTTCCGGATCACGCGCACGCCGGTCACCAATGCGCAATATGCGGCCTTCATCGCGGCGACCGGACACCGGGTGCCCGATGTCGATGCCGAAACCTGGAAGGGCTACGGCCTGATCCATCCCTATGCCCGCACCCGCCGCCATGCCTGGGCCAGCGGCCGGCCGCCGGAAGGGCGGGAGCAGCATCCCGTCGTGCTGGTCTCGCATGAGGACGCACGGGCCTATACGGCCTGGCTCTCGGCGCGCACCGAACGCGTCTGGCGGCTGCCGACCGAGCTGGAATGGGAGAAGGCAGCGCGCGGCGCGGATGGCCGCCGGTTCCCCTGGGGCGACGGGTTTGCGCCGGAGCGGCTCAACAGCCACGACGGCGGGCCGTTCGACACGCTGCCGGTCGGCCGGTTCCCCGACAGCGCCTCGCCTTTCAGTCTTCTGGACGCCGCCGGGCAGGTGTTCGAATGGACCGCGACCGAGGCCCGGCCGGGGCGTTTCCTGGTCAAGGGCGGGTCCTGGGACGACAGCGGCTGCGGTGTCTGCCGGCCCGCCGCCCGCCACAGCCGCCCGGCCGGGCTGAAGCACATCCTGGTCGGCTTCCGCCCGGTGCTGGAAGGGCTCGACCCGGTCAGCGCCCCTTGAACGGGCGGGGCGGGCGCTTCTCCTTGAAGGCGAGCGCTGCCTCGTGGAAATCCTCGGTGAGGTAGAGCCGCTCCGGCTGCGCCGCGGCGGAGAGTTCGGAGCGCACCCGCGCGATCTCCCGCCGGCGCGCCCGCACCGTCGAACGCACGCTGAGCGGCGGGTTGGCGTTCAGCATATTCGCGAGTTCACGCGCGGTTTCGAGGTGGCCGCCGGCCGGCGCGAGGCGGTTGATCGCGCCGGCGGCTGCGGCCTCCGCCGCCGTGAACCAGCGGCCGGTCAGCGCCACTTCGTCGCCGAAGGCGCCCGCGCCGCGCAGCCGCATCAGCCCCCAATAGACCGAGCCGCCGAGCCCGCGCGAGGTTTCCGTGATCTGGAAGCGCGTGCCGGCCTCCGCCACCAGCAGGTCGCAATCGAGCGCGATGCCGACCGCAAGCCCCATGACATAACCGTGAACGGCGGCCACCACCGGCTTCCAGTTGACGGCATGGGTGAACAGCCGCCCGGAATCCGCGCCGCGCCCCTGCGGGCCGCCGAAGCGCTCCAGCTCCTCGCGCGGCCGCAATTGCCGCCGCAGCACGTCCGCCCCGGTCGAGAAGGCGCGGCCTGCCCCGTGCAGGATCGCGACATTGGCGTCCGGATCGGTGTCGAAGCGTGCCAGCGCCTCCGACAGCGCTTCCACCGCCGCATCGTCGAAGGCGTTGAGCTTTTCGGGCCGGTTGAGCGTGATCGTGACGATCGCGCCATCGCGTTCATAGAGGGCCGTCTCGCCGGTCATGGGTCCGCCTTGCAGGAACTTCGGGTCGACGAGAATAACGGGCTCGACGAGCCGGGCGCAAACCGGGGCATGGATCACTGTCGAAAACCGCCCGGGAGCCGGTGAGCCGGCAACGCTATCCGAGCTGCTTCCAGAAGGCATCCTTTCGTGTGAGCAGACCGTCGCGGACCTTGTAGATGTCCATGCCGCGCACGGTCCTTTTGCCGCCGTCCGGCGCGTCGGTCGTCACCTCGTAGGTCTGGATGACGGTGTCGCCGATCACCTCGAAACCGCCATTGCCGAACACCGGTCCGCCGCCGGGGGCGGACCAGCGGTCGGCCATGGCCTGCAGGGCGGCTTCCTTGCCGACAAAGGTCTCGCCTGTCGGCTGGCTCCAGACGAAATCATCGGCCAGCGTCGGCGCAACCAGCGCCGTGTCGTGCGTCGCGAAGCCTTTCACGAACGCCTTGAACAGCGTTTCGGTCGCTTCTTTGCGCTCGCTCATTCGTTCCTCCTAGCCGCCGAGCAATGCCAGAGACAACCAGGGCGTCGCCGTCACGATGATCCACACGATCATCAGCGGGATCAGCAATTTGAAGATCTGGCGGATGATCAGGTCATAATTGATTCTCAGGACGCCCGAGACCACAAACAGGTTCAGGCCGTAAGGCGGCGTGATGAAGCCGATCGTGGTGCCGACGACGAAGACCACGCCCCAATGGATCGGATCGATACCGATGCTCTCCGCCACCGGCGCCAGGATCGGACCGAGAATGAGGACCACAGCGACCGATTCCGTGATCGCGCCCACCGCCAGGATCAGAAGCATCATGACGGCGATCAGCACGGTCGGGCCGTAGCTCTCGCCGAGGCCGCCCAGAAAGTTCTGAATCGCCTCCGGCAGGCCCATGACGCTGGAGACCTGTTGAAACTGGATGGAAAACACCACCAGCGGCACCAGAAGGCCGGCCAGCCGCGCGCTGTTCAGCATGATGCCGGGAATCTGGCGCAGGCGGAGCCGGCCGCCGAGGGCCGGCACGGAGCCGACGATGAAGCAGTATATGGCGACAACCCCGGCCGCCTCCGTCGGGCTGAAATAGCCCCAGTAAATGCCGAAGAAAATCACCCCGATGGCGACAAACCCCGCCCAGGCCGTCAGCGCCGAACTGGCGATTTTCCGGGGGCTCAGGTTGCGCAGGCCGACCCCGCGCTCCACCTTTCCCGTCAGCACGACCGCACTGCTGATCAGCGCTATGACCATCAGCAGGCCCGGGATCATGCCGCCGATGAACAGGTCGACGCTCGGCACGTCCATGGTGACACCGTAGATCAGGAAGATCACGCTCGGCGGGATGATGACGCCGACGGTGCCGCCCGCCGCAATGATCGCGCCCGACAGGCCCGGATTGACGCCGCGCTCCACCATTTCCGGCCCGAGCAGCCGCCCCATGGTCGCTGCCGTCGCGGCGTTGGACCCGGAAATCGCCGCAAACAGGCCGCAGGAGAACATCGCCGTCGCCGCCGTGGCGCCATGCATGAAGCCGACGCAGGAACGCGAGAACGCGATCAGCTTGCGGCTGATGCCGCCCTCCGTCAGGAAGTCGCCGGTGATGACGAACAGAGGTACGGCGAGGAAGATGAAGTTCTTGATCGAGTCGTTTGCCGCAATGCCGACATTGGTCAGCGGGAACTCGACGACGAAATAGGAGGACGCCACCACCCAGGATGCCAGCACCAGGACGACGGGGGTTCCAAGGAAGAACAGCAGGACGGCGATGGCGGTGATGTTCCAGACATTCAGCACCTCGCGAAGCCAGTCCACAAGGAGCGCCAGGGTCGGGAGGTCGCCTTCGCTCATCGGATTTCCTCCGCCGTGATATGCGGGCCGGTCTTGCCCTGCAACACCCGGACCAGTTGTTGCAGCACCCGCACCATGGTGAAGCCCCAGCCGAGTGGCACGGCAATTGAGATCGCGGCGATCGGGATGTCGGTGCCGAAGATCTTGATATTGAAGCGCTCATTCAGCATCACGACATCCCACGACGCGACGATGACGACAGCGCCCAGCACGAACCAGAGAAGGCAGTCGAAGACCTCCACACCCCGGCGAACCCCGTCGGGCATGCGGTCCCGCATGGTGGTGAAAGAGAGATGCGCGCCCGTGCGCACGCCGCTCGACATGGCGAACCATGAGAGCCAGACGAACGCGCCCATTGCGATCTCCGGCCCCCAAGCTGCCTGCTCGCCCGTGATCATCCGCCGGATCGTCTCCAGCCCCACCACCAAGATGATCGTCACGTAGGCGAGCAGCATCACCGCCTTTTCGATCCATGAAATCAGGTCGTCGAACCGCTGGCCCATCAGACACACTCGGTATCCCCGACGCCGTCAGGCAGTCAGGGATTTCCGTCCGGAAAAGGATTGAGTAGGCCCCGGACAGCCTGACGGCTTCCGGGGTCCGGCCACGCGACTATGCCCACCACTTCTGCGGATTCAGCGGTTTGCCACGGACTTTCTTTTCGAACTCGGCAATAGCGCCGAACACGTCGAGGCCCGCCAGATCGTCCAGCTCCTTGCGGATCCCGCTGTAGATCTCGCCGTTGCGTTCGACCGAGCCGCGATCGCGGAATGCGTCCATTTCGTCCTCGGTCAGGCGGACATGGCGCATCGTGTCCTTCATCTGCACATAGTTGCTGTCCGCCGTCGGGTTCGGTCCCGCGCCTGTGACGGTGTTCAAGGCGTCTTGAAGCTTGTGATACGAGGCTTCGCTCGCCCTGCGGCTGGCTTCGCGGACCACGTCCTGCAGACGTGCCGGCATGCGCTCCATCGTCCGCGAATTGATGAAAATCGAGGCCGTACCGGGGCAGAAGTTCAGCTCGAGCGCCTGAGCCGTGACCTTGGTCATACCGAAGCCCGCCGCCGCGCCGCCCCAGGTCTCCATACCATCGACGACACCGGACTTCATGCCTTCCAGCGTCTCGGTCCAGGCGAGCGGCACCGGGCTCATGCCGAGCGAAGCCGCGAAATTCTGGATCATGGTGGAGTTGGTGATCCGGAGCTTGCGGCCTTTCAGGGCTTCCGGGTGTCGGACCTCCGGCA
This sequence comes from Alphaproteobacteria bacterium, assembly GCA_022822125.1. The sequence continues at coordinate 57,118 of JAJECF010000048.1, read as the reverse complement.
GATCGCTGTATTTCAACCCCATGAAAATGTCGCGCAACTCGTTGGTGCAATAGAGGAATTCGATACCGTATTTGTTCCGCCAGACATCCCTATAGACCGGGTTCATGCCAGGATCGTGCAACAGGTTGATGAGCGATTGCGGATCCCGCCACAGGAACGGCCAGTCGAGCGCCTGCGCGTGATAGACGATGGCAGCGGCATTCTGCGCCGAAGAGGCGCCCATATCGAGGACACCGGCCCCGACCCGCTCGACGCACTGGTTTTCCGCGCAGGCCTGAGTGCTGCCGATGACCTGCATGGCGATTTCGCCATCCGATCCTTCTTCGATCCATTTGGCGAAGTCATAGACGCGGGTTTGCAGGAATTCCTCGTTCTTCGGATTTATAGTGCTGGCGCCGAAACGGATCTTATATTTGGCCTTTTTGGCAGCCTGCGCGTCCTTGGCCGCAAATTGACTGATGAGCGTGGCGGACGTCGTTCCGGCAACGGCGGCGAAGATGGCTGCCTTGGTCCCGTAGTCTGCGGAAATGCGCAGAAAATCGCGTCGAGAAAGCGTCATGGCGTAGTTCCTCCCTGGTCGCCTGCGGCTTGTCGGTTCGATGGGCGCGGCCTATGAGGCAGCGATCGCCCGCAGTACATGCGGCGGCTTACGGTTTGACCGTGCTGATTCCTTGTGCGCGTTCGGTTGCGTCAGGCCCTTATCTTGTCGGATTGAAACATGGCGGAACCGCCTTTGGCCAGCGTCCTGTCGCTCAACAGTGCCGGGCGGCGCGTCGGCAAGGCGGCATCCTTCATAAATCGCATCCCGACGCCGCCGGTATCAATCCCAGCATCAGCTCCCTTCCCGAGATCCGCTCCATATCCAGTACATGCCCGGCCATGGTTTCGGCCCGCGTTTCGCCCAGCGCCGGGGCGGCATTGGCGCGGAATTTCTCCACGATTTCGGCATTGGCGAGCGCCCGGTCGCCGGCGCCGCGATTGACCGGCTCGTGGTGCCTGAAGCGCGCGCCCGAGCGGGTCTCGACCTCGACGCCGGCGGAGAAATAGCGCGGGAAGAGCGAGTCCGGGTCCGGGCGGCATTCAACGCGGGCCGCCAGCGCCAGCACTTGCGGGTCGCTGAGAGCCTCCGGCTCCAGTTCGGCGAGGCCGAGCCTGCCCAGCGCCAGCCCGCACGCCGCCGCCCAGGGAGCGCTGAAGCGTGCGGCATAGTCTTCCGGCGGCCTGCGCTTCAGCGCATCCGGCTCCATCAGCGCCGCAATCAGGTCTTCATGCACCAGCACCGTGATGCGGGCGATGTCATCCTGTTCGAGGCCATGATCCCGGCGGAGCGCGATGGCGCTGTCGATGATCGCATGGGTGTAGTGGCAGGTCGGGAAGGGTTTGACGGCGGAGTCGAGCAGCTCCCAGCGTTCGCCCAGCCCGTCCGCCAGCAGGGACAAATCGACACCGGCCGCCTCTTCCCCCATCAGCATGCGGAAGAGGCCGAAGCGTCCGTCATAGGGCCGCTCGCAGCCCTTGAAACCTGCGCCCGCGAGCCCTGCCGCGGTGATGCCGGCCTGCGCCGCCCAGCCGGGATGGAGGCGCTTGTTCCAGGCGCCGTCCGACCAGAACTCGCGGCTAGACGCCGCCGTCGAAACGCACACGCCCTGCGCCGAGGCGAGCGCGGCTGCATCGAGGCCCATGAGCCGCCCCGCCGCCAGCGCCGAAGAGAAATGTCCCGCAATGCCGGTGGCGTGGAAGCCGCGCCGGTGGAACCCGTAATCGGCGGCGAGGCCGATCCGCGCCGCGCATTCCATCGCGGCGATATAGGCGGTGAGGATTTCCGCGCCGGGCGCGTCGCGTTCTTCCCCGAGCGCCAGCGCGGCGGGCAGGGAAACGGCTGTGCAATGCACCACCGCGCCCGGATGGGTGTCGTCGAAATCGAGGCCGTGGATGAGCGCGGCATTGAGCGCCGCCGCATCGCGAAGCGAAAGCCGCGCCCCCATCGCCACCACGCCGGACCCGCCTTCGCCGCCGGCCGCCCGGAAGCCCTCCAGCATGACGCGCGCGAACTCCTGCCGGCTGGAGGCCGCCGCCACGCCGAGCGCATCCAGAATCAGATGCCGGGCGCGCTCCCGGACGGCGGGAGGCACATCCTCCGCACGCAGCCCCGCCGCAAAGGCCGCGAGCCGCTCCGCCGGGTTGGGCGCCGGACCGCCGCTGTCGGGCACCGCCGTCAGGCCGCCTGGGCGGCCGTCATTTCCTCGCCGGCCACGGTGGTGCGGCGCATGTCGCGGACTTCGTGGACATCGTCGAAGGGGCGCGCGCGGTGCATGGTGCGCCGGTTGTCCCAGACGACGAGATCGTTCACGCGCCATTCATGGGCATAGACGAACGCCGGCTGCGTCGCGTGCTCGGTCAGCTCCTCCAGCAGCAGGCGGCCTTCGGGCACCGGCCAGCCGACGATCCTGCCGGCATGGGCGGAGAGGTAGAGCGACTTGCGCCCGTTCGCGGGGTGGACGCGTACAAGCGCCTGACGCACGGGGCGGAAATTGGCCTTCTCCTCCTCCGTCAGGCCCTCGAAGCCGAGCCGGCCCCGCGAATAGAGCAGCGAGTGCTCGCAGACCAGGTCCTCGATCCGCGCCTTCATCGCCGCGTCGAGCGCGTCGTAAGCTCCGGCCATGTCGGCGAACTCGGTATCGCCGCCGCGCGACGGCAGGATACGCCCGGAGAGCAGCGAGTATTTCGCCGGCACCGCCCGGAAGGAGGAATCCGAGTGCCAAAGGCGGTTGCCGAGATTGAACATGCGCCGCCGGTCCTCGCGGTCGAAGGGCCGGTGCTCCCTGGTGAGGTTGGAGACATCCGCCATGGCGGGGCCGAGCCGGCGCTCATGCTCCTTGGTGATGTTGGACACCGCCGACGGCATTTCCAGCCGGCCGAAATTCTGGCTGAACGCCGCCTGCTGCTCGTCCGTCAGCGCCTGGTCCGGGAATACGAGCACGCCGTGTTCGGCCATGCCGGCGTCGAGTTCCTCCGCCACCCCCGGCGGCAGCGGGCGGGTGGTATCGACGCCCGAGACCTCGCCCGCAAAGGCCGGCGTCAGCCTGCGGATCCGCACGCTCATTGCGCGGCGTCCGCTTCTTCCACCGCCATGAGCGGCGTGCGCTTGACCTTCATCGTGTCGCAGCCCTCGATGCGGATGAGGCGCGTGGCCGACATGCGGCGCGGCGCATGCACATCGCCCACATCGTAGAGATGGGCGTCGCCCGGCTTCATCGTGTAGCTGCGGGCGAGCGCGACCCGGCCCGGCCGGTCGCCCTCCGGCGGCGCCACGATGCGCCAGTCGGTCATCTCCGTCTCGCCGAAGGCCTGGCCGTAGATCGCCCAGGTCGGCCCGTGGTCGTGCGGGCCGCCCGTCCGCGCGCCTTCATAGACATGCGCGCAGATACAGAAGCCGTATTCCGGGTCCTCATAGATGATGTCGCGTTCGGCTGTGGCCTGGGGGCCCAGATGGGTCTGCAGGAATTCCGGGCTCGCCAGCGCCTTCTTCACGCAGGCGAGCACGCCTTCCTTGCCTGCCCGGCCGCTGTCTGCGGCCAGCGCCGCGCGGCATTCGGCGGCGAATTGCTCGAGCGTATAGGTCATGGCGTCCTCCCTCCGGTATCCGTTCGGGCGGCAGGATAACGCGGCTCAGACGGAATCGCCACCGCGCCCGATCATGGTCAGGAATTCGCGCCGCGTGGTCGGATCGGAGCGGAAGCTGCCGAGCATCCGGCTGGTCACGGTGGACGACGCGGTCTTGTGGATGCCGCGCGTGGACATGCACATATGCGTGGCCTCGATGACGACCGCCACGCCGCGCGGCTTCAGCACATGGTCGATGGCGTCGGCGATCTGGGTGGTGAGCCTCTCCTGGATCTGCAGGCGCTTGGCGAAGATATCGACGACGCGGGCGAGCTTGGAGATGCCGACCACGCGGCCGGCCGGCAGGTAGCCGACATGGGCCTTGCCGAGGATCGGCACGATATGGTGCTCGCAATGGCTTTCCAGGCGGATGTCGCGCACCAGGATCATCTCGTCATAGTCTGCCGTCTCCTCGAAGGTGCGCTCCAGCACCGTCACCGGGTCTTCCTCATAGCCGGCGAAGAACTCGCGATAGGCGCGGAGCACCCGGTCCGGCGTGCCGACCAGGCCTTCGCGCGCGGGGTCGTCGCCCGCCCAGCGCAAGAGGGTGCGCACCGCCTCCTCGGCCTGCGCCCGGCTCGGGCGGACCGGAGGGGCGCTGTGTCCTGAATCCGGAGCCATGTTGTCCTTCCCGTTGCGTATCGCTCGCATTGCTACAACAGCGGCGCGCCCGGGTCGAGACGCGCGCGCCGTAAGGAGGCGGGAAGCGCGAAAGGAAAGCGCATGGCTCCGGGAGAATAGAACGGGACATGTCATGAAATGTCATGCGGTGTCATGATCTGCATGCGCAGAGCGCATGGGCGATATCCCGCCCCGGCATAGGAGACGCCGCATCGGGCAGGGGGTTCCGGCTATGCCGCCCGCCGGCCTATTTCCGCCGCCAACGCATCGAGGCCCTGCATCCGCCAGGTCGAGGGAAAGCGCCTTCGGCATGTCCGCCGCCTCCTTGTTTTCGAGGGCGGCAATATGGAACATATAGGGGCTATTATCAAGAGAAAGTGGTATAAAATCCTAACTAATCCAGCACTCCATCACACACCGGAGGCCGTGCAGCCCATATCATTTGCTATCCGGCGGGCAGGGAAAGGCGTTCAAGCGTCGATATCGCCGCAATCCGCCGCGCCGTCTCCGCAAAGTGCTGCACCTCCTCGATCAGCAGGGACCGGCCGAGGATGGGACGCTCACGGTAGGAGAGCCATTTCTTGAGGACCCGGTAGCCCCCGAGGCGGTAGGTCCAGACAGCGGCGGGGACGTTGCGCCAGTATGCCTTGGCATTCAGGTAAATGTCGAAGGTGGTTTCGCCGAGCGCAGGCAGGGTTGCGCCCATGGCGGAGCGCTCCTCCGGGGTAAAGGGACGTTCGACCGCGCGGCCCTGGCCGGGCATCACGGCGTCGTCCCGGCCATAATGGCCCCAGCCGACGGTTACGGCGAAATCGTCTCCTTCCATATAGCCTCCGCCGATGGCGGTGACGGCGGCGATGGCTTCGATCTCCGGGCGGAGCGGAGCTTGCGTCACGCCGGGGACGGGCGTTCCGGGGTCCAGTAGCGCAGCGAGGTGGCGACCGCACGCTGCCGATCTGGAAAGGACCGCCGCCGAGCCACTGGCCTCCCCGTTTGGCCAGCCGGGCAGCGGGATACGCGGCCAGCCTATGCGCAGCGCCCCGGCATTGGCCCGCCGATATGCCGGGTCGTGCAGCACCGTAAGAATATGGTGGAACAGGTCCTCCCCGCCGAGCCCGAGGCGCCTCAGGTAGCAATAGGCGGCTTCCGTTAGGTTAGCCCGGCGCGCACCATCGCCATTGCCTCCGAGATCGTCGTCGCGCAGCCATACGGGAAAGAAACTGGACAGGCCGTTGCCGAAATTGTCCGCAAGATGGCGCACCAACGCGCCGCGCGAATAGTCCTCCCTGGCGTCCCGTTCGCGCGCCTCGATCCAGAGATTCCCATCGAATATCTGTCGCTTGTATCGGGCGCGCTTCTCGTCAAGCAGCTTCGTGTCCTTCTCCCAATAGAGCCAGCGGTCGTCGAACGGCCGGTAGGCGTGGCGAACGAAGCCGGCATCGTCCGGCCCGCCGCGTTTCAGCAGCGTTTCGCGAGCCGCGCGGGCGTCGAAACGCGCCGTCGCCTTCATTGCCGCCGGATAACGCCGCTCGATTTCCTCGTGACTCAACAACGGGTCGAAATAGTCCGCTATCCGCGCTCTGAGCCGGTCGAGATCGGTGTCGATCAGGAAGCCGTTGCGGCTGGTCTTGACGCCGGGGAAAGACACCGGGAAGAGCTCGGGCAGCGCAGGCCAGTCGGACCAACCCGCGCTCACCGCTGTTTGCGCGAAGGGCAGGCCGAGCGGCAGGGCCGGTATTATGTCGTTGTAGAGCGTTTCCAGCTCCGACTCCGCCGTCTTTGCCAGTTCCGCATGTTTGGCCCGGCCCCATAGATGCCGGAATTCTACTCGCTCCGCCGGCTTGTGCTCCGCCTTGCGCACCAGAGTCGCGATGGCTGTGCCGACCTGGATGCCGACCGGCTCGCTTTCCGTCGAGAAGATGCTGGGGTCGGGCGAACCGTCCGGTGCCACCTTGCCGGTCTTGTATTTGTCGCCGTTCAGGCAATCGATCCGGATGGCGTCGAACGCTTCCAGATAACGCTCGCGCATTCCCGTGAAGGACAGGCCGTCAAGCCAAGAATAGTTCGAAATGAAGCAGACGATACCCCGGCCGGTCTTCTCCGCAATGCGGCGTTCGGCCATGCGGAAGAAGCGGACATAGAGGTCGTTCAGCCCCTGCCCCTCCGGTTTGCGGACGCGCTTCGCCGTGCGGTAAGCGGTCGAGAGTTCGCGCTCTTCCTCCACCGCCATGCCGGCAAAACCGTTATAGGGCGGATTGCCGAGGACAACGAGGATGGGTCTGTCCCGCTTCACCCGGTCTGCACGGTCGCGCTCCTCCTCCAGTTCCGGAAACGCGACCAACTGTTTCTCCCTGTCGGTCGGCTCCCAACCGGTCAAGGCGTTGGTCAGGAAAATGCCGGTGTGGCCGCTTTCGTCCTCGGCCAGCGGTATATTGAGCGCCTGCATGGTAAGACCAACCTGCAAATGCGCCACGACCAACGGCGCGGGCATAATCTCGAAGCCGAAAATGCGTTCGGCCCACGCCCGCCGCACCAGAGCGCCCGTGAGCGCATCCATGCCCATTCCGCGATGGTGGGCCGTGATGCGACGCAGAACCTCCGCCAAATAGGCCCCGGTGCCGCAGCAAGGGTCCAGCACATAAACGTTTTCCGCCGCCAGACCCTCCGGGATGCCGAGATCCTCCTTCAGCGCCCGGTCCACGCGGGCGACCATGTAGCGGACCACTTCCGGGGGCGTGTACCAGACGCCTAATTGCCTGCGGAGCGCGGGGTCGAAAGCCTCCAGGAAGGGCTCGTAGAAATAGGGCACGACCTCGCCCTCGGCGAAGCGCGAGAAGAAGGCCGGGCGGTCCACGCGGTCCAGCGCGGCGGCGGTCCAGTCCAGCACCTCGACGAGGCCGAGCGGCTGGAGCCGGCCGGGATCGGACAATTGCTGGAACAGCGCCCGCAGCACCGGCGCGCGCAAATGCCAGACGGCCGTGCGCCAATCGAAGCCGCCCGCCGGTGGGGGCCGCTGCTGCGCCCACAGCACCCAGGCGGAGAAGACGCCGTAGAAGAGCGTCTGCACCAGCGTCGAATGGAAGAAGCGCGCGCCCCGCTCGCCCTCGAAGCGAACGCCAAGCGCTTCCTCCAGCGCCGACCGCACGGCCACGAGGGAAGGGGCGTCGCCCGTCGCCTCGACCCGCGCGAGGCCGTCGCGTGCATAGGAAGCGAGCAGGCGGGCAAGGTCTTTCGGCTCCGCCAGCGCGGCGCGATGCGAGAGCGCGCGGGAGAGATATTCGCCGAGGCCCGCGCCCGTTTCCCTTGCAAAGGCACGCGGCGTCTCCAGCTTGCGGGCGAATTCCTCCGCACTCTCCGCCAGCCGGAAGGTTTCGAGCTTCGCCGGGCGGCCGGCGCCGTCCTCGCCGACCAGCACGAAATCCCGCAAATTGGTCGCCAGCACCAGCCGGTAGCAGCCCCAATAGCGGCTGACCTGATCCGAAGCCGCCGTCAGCCAGGCATCGTCCTCGACGGGTTTTACCTCGACGACGCCGCATTCGGGAAGCTGTCCCTCGCGCGGCTCTCCCTTTCGCACCTGCTTCGCTGCATAGAGGCCGAAATCGGGATGGCCCGCGCCTTGTTCGGCAAGCTCCTGAATGCAGAAGACCTTGGGCTTGAGAGTCTGGCCGACCGCGTTCAACAGGTTGTTGAGCGGCCCGTAATTCGACCGTTCGGCCGTTGCGCCGCCCGAGGCGCGGATGCGGCGCAAATCCTCGAAATAGGCCTCGGCCGCCGCCGTGAGTTTCTCGTTCGTTCCCGCCATTGCCTTGTTGTGGCCGAGGCTAGTGCGATATGCAAGCGTTTACCGAACCGGGCGGCAGCGCCCGGCTCCCGTATCGCCCTGCCGTCACACGCCGCCTCGCCGATCATCCCGTTCTTCAGCATCGCTTCCGGACCGGGGCCATCCTGCCCCGGCATCTCGTCCGCCAGCCCCTCCGCCGCGCGCTCCACAGCCTTGCAAAGCCCGCGGTTCCCGTGTCCCTCGCGGCGGGCGAACCGAGCGATCCGTATGGGCCTGCCCTCGGACGAAGGCTCCAACACAGGGCGCGGCGGCGACAAATCCGTTGGGCTTCGGGCGGATGGCGTTGACGGGCCGCCGCGGCAGTTTTATTCTCTTTCTGTTCGATAAACGGTCCGCTCCTCGCCATGGAACTCGACCTCGCCCCCTGGATCACGCCGGCCATACTGGTCGCTGTCTTCGCCTGGCTGCGCTCCGACATCCACCGCGCCGAAGCTCGCTTGAACGAGCGGATGAACCGGTTCGAAGACCAACTGGGCGAAGTGAAGAAAGAAATCGCCGAGGTGAAAAGAGAGCTCGGCGAGGTTGTGAAGGATGTGGTCGAGATGAAGGGCAAGCTCACCTTCGTCGAGGGCTATATCCTGCGCCGCAACGACGCCGCGCCGGAACCGGCGGCGGAGTAGCGCCGCCTACCCCGACCCCACCGCTCCCCACTGCACCGGCACTTTCCTCGGCCCGCGCACCTGCCCGCCGGCCCAGGAAACGCCGTCCGGGTCCTCCAGCTCGAAGTCGCCGATGCGGTCGAACCATGTGCGGAGCGCCACCTGCATTTCCATGCGGGCGAGGTTGGAGCCGGCGCAGCGGTGGATGCCGAGGCCGAAGGCGATGTGGCGGTTGCGCCGGCGGTCCAGCACCACCTCACCGGCGCGCTCGAAGGCCTCCGGGTCGCGGTTGGCGGCGGGGAAGTTGAGCAGCACCCGGTCGCCTTCCTGCATCTCCGCCCCGTCGATCTCGACCGGCTCCGTCACGATGCGCCCCATCGTCACCGGCGAATAGAAGCGCAGCAGCTCCTCCACCGCGGTCGGCCAGAGTTCCGGCTCGGCGCGCAGCCGCGCCTGATCCCGCCCGTGCGTCGCGAAATGCAGCAGCGCGGAGGAGATCGCGCTCCATGTCGTGTCGATGCCTGCTACCAGAAGCAGCAGGCACATGCCGGCGATCTTGTAATCGTCCAGCCTCTCGCCTTCCGCCTCGGAGGCGATCAGCGCCGAGATCGCATCCTCGCGCGGCCGGGCGCGGCGCTCGGTCACCATCTCCTGGAAGAACGCGCGGATGGCGGTGCGGCAGGCCATCATCTGCTGCGGGTCGGTCAGCCCGAATTCCAGCATGCCGCGCACCCAGGCGGTGAATTCGTCCGCGCGGCCGGGGTCGATGCCGAGGATATGCGCGATGACGCGCGGCGTGATCCGCTCGGCATAGTCCGCCGCCGCGTCGGCCCGGCCCCTGTCGATGAAACCGTCGATCAGCCCGTTGCAGAGCGCGCGCGTATAGGGGATGTGCGCCTCGACCGCATGGGGGCTGAAAAAGGGCATGATGAGCCGGCGATAGGGCCGGTGGCGCGGCGGGTCGGAGGTGATCGGCGGCGTCCGGCTGGTCTCGCCGTATTTCTCCGTCTCGGCCGCGTAGATTTCCATCATTTCCGGCGAGGCCGGCACCACCAGCGGCGAGCGCGAGGAGAGCGCCGGCACCATCTTGACCATCTTCTGCAGATGCTCGTAGCGGGTCGGCAGCCAGGAGCCGCCCCAGCGCTCCGTGCGCGCAATCGGGCAGCGTTCCCGCAACTCGTCCCAGACCGGCGCCGGGTCGCGCACATAGTCCGGGTCGAAAATGTCGTAATCCGTCGCCCAGTCGCGGACCGGGCAGCGCCTATCGGTCACGGCGCCGTCTCCCCCTGCGTCGCCCGCATCTCAGGGCGCCGCGAAACGGACCGGCACGCTCCTCGGCCCGCGCACCTGCCCGCCGGCCCATGTGACGGCGTCCGGGTCCGCCAGTTCGAAATCGCCAATGCGGTCGAACCATGTGCGGAGCGCCACCTGCATCTCCATCCGCGCGAGATTGGAGCCGGCGCAGCGGTGGATGCCGACGCCGAAGGCGATATGGCGGTTGCGCTGGCGGTCCAGCACCACCTCGTCCGGGCGCTCGAAGGCCTCCGGGTCGCGGTTGGCGGCGGGGAAGTTCAGCAGCACCTTGTCGCCGGGGACCATCTCCACGCCGCCGATCTCCACCGGCTCCATCACCTTGCGGGCCATGGTGACGGGCGAATAGAAGCGCAGCATCTCCTCCACCGCGCTCGGCAACAGCTCCGGCTCGGCCAGCATCCGCGCCCGGTCCCGGTCATGCGTCGCGAAATGCAGCAGCGAGGAGGAGATCGAGCTCCATGTGGTGTCGATGCCCGCCACCAGCAGCAGGAAGCAGACGCCGACGATCTTGTAGTCGTCGAGCTTCTCGCCCTCGACCTCGGCCTCGATGAGCGTCGAGATCGCGTCGTCGCGGGGGGTCTTGCGCCGTTCCGCCACCATTTCCTGGAAGAAATCGCGAATGATGCCGCGATATTTGATGCGCATTTCCGGCTGCGTCTGGCCGAGCTCCAGGATCCCGCGCACCCACTCGACGAAATCGTCGGCGCGCGCCGGGTCGATGCCGAGCACATGCGCGATGACGCGCGGCGTGATCTGCTGGGCATAGTCGGCCGCTGCGTCCGCTTCGCCCCTGTCGATGAAGCCGTCGATCAGGCTGTTGCAGAGCGCGCGCGTATAGGGAATCTGCGCCTCGACCGCGCGGGGGCTGAAGAAGGGCAGGATCAGCCGCCGGAAGGGCTTGTGCTCCGGCGGGTCGGCGGTGATCGGCGGGTTCTCGCTGCCGTATTTCTTGGCCTCCGCCACTAATTGCTCGCGCAATTCCGGCGGCGGCGGCACCACAACCGCCGAACGCGAGGAGAGCGCCGGCACCATCTTGACCATCGCCTGCAGGTCCTCGTAGCGCGTCGGCAGCCAGGAGCCGCCCCAGCGTTCCGTATGCGCAATCGGGCAGCGTTCGCGCAAATCGTCCCAGACCGGCACGGGATCGCGCACGTAATCGGGGTCGAAAATGTCGTAATCCGTCGCCCAGTCATGGACCGGGCAGGTCTCCGGCGCGTCGGTCATAAGCGTCTCCCGCGTCAGTCCTCGTCCACGACCGAAATCGCGAATTCGGGGCAATTGTCGATAGCGAGCCGGGCCTGTTCTTCCCGGCCGGGCGGCACAACGCCGTCGTTCAGCGCGCGGGACAGGCCGTAATCGTCCACCTCGAACAGCGCCGGCGCCAGCGCGAAACAGCGGTTATGGCCCTCGCACAGATCGGGATCGACCTTGATTCTCACGGCCCGCGACCCTCCGCTTGCGTTCATGGTTCCGCGCCGATGCTAGCATGCCCGGTTCGCTTCTTGAACATGGCGGCCGTCCCTCGATACGCGGCTGGCGCCGCTACTCGGGATGAGGAGCGGGAGGCTGGCGCCGCTACTCGGAGGGGGCGGGAGGCCGCACGGATACTTGGGGTGAGGGTTCGGTCCGGACCGCCAGCCGCATCGCTATCCCCAATCCTCATCCTGAGTAGCGGCGCCAGCCGCGTATCGAAGGACGGCCCCCGCCTCAGGTCCTGAACAGGGCTGCGGCGCCGCCGATGGCGCCTTTTTTCCGCTCGCGCTCCTCATCGACGCGCCCGGCCTCGGCGCGGAGCCGGGCGGCGAGCTCCTCCAGGTCCCCCACGGAGAGCTGGGAGAGGTCGTCGCCGAGCGTGTAGTCCGGCGGGCGGGGTTTCTCGTCTTCGTCTTGCATGGCGGGCCTCCGCTTGCCAATGTCGCCGGCCTTGCCCTTTACCCGGAACGGACCGAGATGGCCAACGCATTGCCCGCCGAAATGACCGTGATCGAAACTCCGACGCCCGGAGGCCCGGAGGCGCTGGTGCCCGGCCGCCGGCCCGTGCCCCGGCCCGGCCCCGGCGAGGTGCTGATCCGCATCGCGGCCGCTGGCATCAACCGCGCCGACTGCATGCAGCGCGCCGGCAGCTACCCCCTGCCGCCGGGCGCCTCCGACATCATCGGCCTCGAATGCTCCGGCACCGTGGCCGCGCTCGGCGCGGGCGTCGAGGGCTGGGCGGTGGGCGAACCGGTCTGCGCGCTGCTCTCCGGCGACGGCTACTGCGAATACACCGCCGTGCCGGCCGCCCAGTGCATGGCCGTGCCGGAGGGCGTGGACCTGATCGAGGCGGGCGGCCTGCCGGAGACCTACGCCACCGTCTGGGCCAATGTCTTCCAGGCCTGCGCGCTCAGGCCCGGCGAGACTTTCCTCGTGCAGGGCGGCTCCAGCGGCATCGGCACGACCGCGATCCAGCTTGCGAAGGCCTGGGGCTGCACCGTGCTCGCGACGGCCGGCAGCGCGGAGAAGGCCGCCGCCTGCGAGGCGCTCGGGGCCGACCGGGCGATCAACTACCGCGAGGAGGATTTCGTGGCGGCTGCGCGCGACGCAGCGGGCGGGGCCGATGTCATTCTCGACATGGTGGGCGGCGGCTATATCCAGCGCCAGCTCGAATTGCTGAACCATGGCGGGCGGCTCTGTTTCGTCGCCTTCATGCAGGGCGCGCAGGCGGAGGTGAATTTCGGCCTCGTCCAGCGCAAGCACCTTGTCGTGACCGGCTCGATGCTGCGGCCGCGCTCCGTCGGGGAGAAGGGGCGAATCTGCCGGGAGGTGGCGGACTACGCCTGGCCGCGCTTCGCTTCGGGCGAACTCCGCCCGGTGACGCATGCCCGCTTCCCGCTGGCACAGGCGGCAGAGGCCCACCGGCTGATGGAATCGAGCGCGCATATCGGCAAGATCCTGCTCCTGCCCTGACGCGGCGCCGGGTGGCCAGCGCGGGCGGCGGCCCTCTTTCCTCATCCTGAGTAGCGGCGTCAGCCGCGTATCGAAGGAGCCTGTCCTGAGCTTGTCGAAGGGGACGCCCGGATTTCCGTTTCAGCCCGAACGGGTCACCCCCGGGCGGGCAGCATCGTCCCGGCGCCGCTCTGTTCGGCCCGCTTCAGGAGCTCGACCGCCACCGCCAGGTCCTCCAGCGCGATGCCGAGATTGAAGGCCAGAATCCGCTGCGTATCGGAAGTTCTGGCGCCCCTGCCATGCGCCACCAGCTCCGCGACGGTAGCATCCACGCGGTCCACCGCCGGGAACTTCCCCTCATGCCGCCGCGCGTCCTCGATCTGGGCGAAATCGTCGGTCAGCAGCAGGTCCATCGTCCGGATCGCCTCGTCGGTGACATAGCTGTCATAGTCGATGGTGACGACCAGCGCGCCGGCCCCGATCCAGTCCGGCCGGATGACGGGCCTGCGGTCCTTCTCGATCGGCCCGCCGGTCACCAGCACGTCCGAACTCCGGGCGACCTCTTCAGGCCCGCCCGTCCCCTCGACGGACGCGAAACCAAACCGGCCCGTCATCTCCGCAACGAACCGCTCCTGCCGTTCGGGGCGGATGTCGTAGCACAGGCAGCGGTCGATGCCGGGCCGGACGGCATGGACAGCCTCCAGATGCGCGCGCGCCTGCAGGCCGCAGCCGAGAATGCCGAGCGTGCGGGCGTCCGCTTTCGCCAGATGCCGGATGACGAGCGCGGAGGCGGCCGCGGTGCGCCGTCCGGTGATCCATTCCGCGTCCATGACGGCGCGCATGCTCCCGGTCCCGTCCTCGGTCAGGATGTAGAGGCCCTGGATGTAGGGCAGGCCGTTGGCGGGGTTGTCCGGGTCGCCGCTCTGCCACTTGCAGCCGGCATAGCCGAGCGCGGGGGAGGCCGCGACCATCGCGCTGTAGAAACGCGGACCGCCCCGGTGGAAGAAGATCTTGGGCGGCATCTCCACCTCGCCCGCCGCCTTCGCCCGGAACGCCTCCTCCAGAATGTCCACAAGCGCGCCCATGCCGAGGCCGAGCCCGTCGAGATCGGCCCCGGACAGGTAGCGGACGGGTCTGCGGGTTTCTTCCATCCCGGATTGTCCAGCCAGCCCGTCAGGCCGCCGCCGCGAGGGCGTTCAGGACGGTCGCCGGCGTGATCGGAAGGCTCGAGACCTGCGCGCCGAGCGGCCTGAGCGCGTCGTTCACCGCGAGCAGCACGGCCGCCGGCGCGCCGACCGTTCCGGCCTCGCCTGCCCCCTTGGCGCCGAGCGCGGTGCCCCTGAGCGGGGTTTCGACATGGCCGACATGGATGTCCGGCAGCTCCGCCGCCATCGGAACCAGGTAATCGGCGAGGCTGCCGTTCAGCAACTGGCCGTGCTCGTCGTAGCGGCATTCCTCGAACAGCGCCCCGCCGATCCCCTGCACGACGCCGCCCCTGATCTGCTCCTCCACCAGGAGCGGGTTGACGATCCGCCCGCAATCCTCGACCACCCAGTGGTCGAGCAGACGCACCTCGCCGGTCTCCGCATCGACCTCCAGCAACGAGCCCTGCACGCCGTTGGCGAGCGCAAAGGGCACGTCGTCGGGCGCGTAGTGGCGGGTGACGGCGAGTTCCGGCTGCACGCCCGGCGGCAGGGTGTCCTGGCGGAAATGGCCGATGCGCCCGATTTCGGCGAGCGTAATCCGGGCCTCTCCCGTCGCCCGGTCGCAGACCGCGCCGCCCGCGAGGTCGAGCCCGGCGGGATCGGCCTGGAGGATCGAACCGGCGAGTTCGAGGATGTTCTCGCGCAGGCCTTCCGCCGCGCGCCAGGCGGCCTCGCCGCCTATGGTCAGCCCGCGCGAGGCCCAGGCGCCGCCGCCATAGGGGGTGAGCGCCGTGTCCCCGCCCACCACGCCGACATCCTCAGGCGCCACGCCCAGCCGGTCGGCGACAATCTGCGCGAGCGCGCTCAAGGTTCCCTGCCCGATCTCGATGACCGAGGTGACGCAGCGCACCCTGCCGGACGGTTCGAGCCGCACGGTCGCGCCGTCCTGGGTGCTGATGCGGGCCCCCGCCGGGCCGTAGCGCTCCGCGCCGATGGCGGTCATTTCGAGGAAGGTCGCGACCCCGATGCCGCGATAGACCCCGTTTCGGCGCAGCGCCGCCTGCTCGGCGCGGAGCGCGTCATAGCCCATCATGGAGACCAGCCTGTCGAGGCACTGCCGGAGGCTCAGCCGGTCCATGGCGATGCCGCCGGGCGTCCTCAGCGGAAAGGCGTCCCCGGCCCAGTAGTTGCGCCGGCGCATCTCCACCGGGTCGATGCCGATGGCGTGCGCCGCCCGGTCGAGAAGCTGCTCGGTCACTGCGCAGGCGATCGGCTGGCCGACCGCGCGGTACATGCCGGACGGCGGCTTGTTCTGGAAGGCGATGCGCAGCCGGCCTTCATAGTGCCCGTTGGCGTAGGGGCCGCCGGCCATCGAGATCGTCATCATGCCTTCATTGACCGGCGCGCGGCCGTAGGAGGCGAACGCGCCGAAGGAGGAGAGCGCGTCCACGGAGAGCCCCCGGATGGCGCCGTCGGCGTCCACCCCCATGCGCGCCTCCACCCTCTGGTCGCGGGCCTGGATGTCGCTGACGAAGGATTCCAGGCGGTCTGCAGCATATTTGACCGGCC
Organism: Alphaproteobacteria bacterium; assembly: GCA_022822125.1. Next base: position 41,441 of record JAJECF010000048.1, on the reverse strand, counting down.
GGCCGAGGATCCTGCTGACGGCCGAGACCGCGACCTCCTCGCCATAGACGTGCAGCTTGATGCCGAACCCGCCGCCGATATCGGGCGTGACCACGCGGACGAGGTGTTCGGGGATGCCGAGATGGCGCGACAGCGTGTCCTGCTGGTGCCAGGGCGCCTGGTGGCTGCCATGAACAGTGAGCCGGCCCTCGCCCGGGTCATAGTCGGCAATCACCGTCCTCGGTTCGAGCGGCACGCCGGTATGCCGCGCGAAGGAGAAGCGGCCCTCCACGACATGCGCTGCCCCGGCAAGCGCGGCCTCCGGGTCTCCGGCCCGGATCGCGGCGGCATAAGCGAGATTGCCGCCGAGCTGCGGATGGGCCGGCGCGGCATCCTCGTCCAGCGTGCGGTCGCGGATTGCGGCCGGCGCCAGCGGCTCCCACTCGACAGCGACTGCGGCCGCGGCGTCCTCGGCCAGAGCGCGGCTGGCGGCGACGACCGCGGCGACGGGCTCGCCCTGCCAGACCGCGCGGTCCACCGCGACGGCATGCTGCGGCGGCGAGACCAGCGTTGGCAGATGGTCCATCTTCCCCTGCCAGGGCGTGCAGACCGCCGCAATATCGGCCCCGGTGAACACTCTTGCGGCCGGCACGGCGGCGAGCGCCGGCGCCGGATCGATCTTCACGATTCGGGCATGCGCATGCGGGCTTCGGACAAAGGCGAGGTGGAGCAGGCCGGGGAAGCGGAGGTCGCCGGCATATTTGCCGCGGCCGGCGGCAAACCGCCTCGCGCCGCTGCGCGGCAGGGGCTGCCCGACGGTTCCGGGCCGGTCAGTCACGGAAGCGCTCCCTCATGACCGCCTCAATGGCATCGACAATGGCGTGACAGCCGGTGCAGCGGCAGAAATCGCCCGACAGGACCTCCCGGATTTCCGGCCGGACGTAGGAGAAGCGCGGCGCCTTCACTCCCTGCCTTCCATTCCCGTGTGTGCGGATGCACTCTAGCACGCCGCTGGGGGCGTCGGAGACCGGGAGCGGGCATGCGCGTCGGCATTGAGGTGGGCGGGACTTTCACCGACCTTGTGGCGGTGGACGGGGAGACGGTGCTGACGGCGAAGGTGCCGAGCACGCCGGCGCATCCCGACCGGGGCGCCATGCAGGCGCTGGACGCCGCCGGCCTCGACCCGGCGGGGATCGCGGAGCTCGTCCACGGCTCGACCGTGGCGACCAATGCCGTGCTCGAACGCAAGGGCGCCGCGGTCTGCCTGTTCGTCACGAAAGGCGCGCGCGACCTGCTGCTGCTCCAGCGTCACGACAAGGACGCGATCTACGACCTCCGCTACCGCAAGCCGGAGCCGGTCGTCCCACGCCGCGACACCTTTGAGGTCGACGAGCGCATGGCGGCCGACGGCCGCGCGCTGAAGGCGCCGGACCGCGCCGCCGTGGCGGACCTCGTGCGGCGGGCGCTGGCGGCGGGCGAATATGAGGCGGCGGCGATCTGCTTCCTGCATGCCTACGCCAATCCGGATCATGAGCGCGCCGTTGCGGCGATTATCCGCGAGGCGGCTCCGGCGCTGCCGGTCACCTGCTCCAGCGATGTGACGCGGGAATTCCGGGAATATGAGCGCGCCTCCACGACCGCGCTCGCGGCCTATGTGCAGCCGGTCATGGCGGGTTATGTCGGGCGGTTCTCCGCCGCGCTCGCCGAACGCGGCTTCGCCGGGCGGTTCTCCATCATGCAGTCCAATGGCGGGCGGATGCCTGCCGAAGCGATGGAGCGCAACGCCATCGCGGCGCTGTTCTCCGGCCCCGCGGCGGGCGCGGTCGGCGCGGTGCGCAGCGTCGCCGGCGCCGGCTTCCGCAATCTGATTACGCTCGATATGGGCGGCACCAGCACGGATGTCGCGCTGATCGCCGACGGCCGGCCGGAGCTTGCCTCCATGACGCGGATCGACGGCCTGCCGGTGAAGACGCCGGTGATCGACATCGTCACGGTCGGGGCCGGCGGCGGCTCGCTCGCCTGGGTCGATGACGGCGGCCTGCTGCGCGTCGGCCCGCAATCCGCCGGCGCGATGCCGGGGCCGGCCTGCTACGGGCGCGGCGGCGACCGGCCGACGGTGACGGACGCCCATCTCCTGCGCGGCACGCTCCGGGCGGACGCCTTTCTCGGCGGCCGCATGGCGGTGGACCCCGCGGCCGCCCGCCGGGCGCTGGAGCCGCTGGCCGCGCGGTTCGGTCTCTCGGTCGAGGAGATCGCCGACAGCGCGGTCCGCCTCGCCGAGGTCAGCATCGTGCGCGCCATCCAGCGGGTCTCCACCGAACGCGGGCGCGACCCGCGCGACTATGTGCTGGTGCCCTATGGCGGCGCCGGCCCGCTGCATGCGGCGCGGGTGGCGGAGGAGCTCGCGATCGGCACGGTCGTCGTGCCGCCCCATGCAGGCGTGCTCTCCGCGTCCGGCCTGCTGCTCTCCGATCATGTGCATTACCGCAGCCGGACGCGGCGCCTCCCGGTGACGGACGCCGCCATGCCCGCCATCCGCGACACGGTGGGGACGCTCCAGGCCGAAGCCCGCGACTATCTGGCGGCGCTCGGCATCGAGGCGGATGCGGAATTCGACCGGGTGCTGGAGATGCGCTATCTGGGCCAGGCCTTCGAGGTGCCGGTGTCGCTGTCCGGCATCGACGCAGGCCGCCTGCAGGCCGGCGAGCTCGCCGCGCTGTTCGGCGAGGCGCACCGGCGGATTTTCGAGTTTTCCAAGCCGCATGGCGATCCGGTCGAGGTCGTGTCCTTCCGCGTGGGGGGCAAGGCGCCGCCGCCGCCCATGCCGGCAATGGGCCGGGCGCGGGCCGGCGGCGCGGCGGAACGGGGCACGGCGCGCCTGACCGAACGCGGCGAGACCCTGGAAGCGGGCCTGCTGACGCGCGCGGCGCTCGGCCCGGCCGCCATTCAGGGGCCGCTGCTGATCGACGACGGCAATGCCACGATCTACGCGCCGCCGGGCTGGACGGCGGCGGCGGACGAACACGGCAATGCAATACTGGCGAAGGAAGCGGCCCCATGAAGGTTTCGCCCGTCGATCAGGCGGTCATCATCCAGGCGCTGGTGGCGGCCGCCGACGAAATGGGGATCAAGCTCATCCGCTCGGCCCATTCCCCGGTGGTGCGCGAAGCCCAGGACTGCTCCGCCGCCATTCTCGACCGCAAGGGGCGGGTCGTCGCCCAGGCGGACCTCATCCCGATCCAGCTCGGCTCCGTCACGCACACCTTCCGCGCCTGCCTGGAGCGCCATCCGCTGGAGACGCTGCGGGACGGGGACTTCCTCATCAACAACGACCCCTATTCCGGCGGCCAGCATCTGCCGGACATCTTCCTGTTCTCGCCGATCTTCCTGGAGGGCGCGCTGGTCGGGGTCACGGCCACGGTCGTCCACCATATCGACCTCGGCGGCGGCGCGCCCGGCCTCAATCCGGATGCGGGCGACGTGCATGAGGAGGGCATCACCTTCCCGCCGGGCCGCTGGTCGGTCGCGCGGGATTGGAACGGCGGCCCGTTCGAGCGTCTGGTGCGCGCCAATGTGCGCATGCCGGAGGCCACCATCGGCGACATCAACGCGCAATTCGCCGCCAATGCCGTCGGCGGCGAGCGCCTCAGGGGGCTCTGCCGCAAATTCGGCGCGGAAACCGTCTTCGCGGCGATGGACGAAATGCTGGACTATTCCGAGCGCCGCATCCGGGCCGCGATCCGGGCCGCGCCCGACGGCGTCTATCGCGGCGAGGCCTGGCTCGATGACGACGGCGCGGGCGAGGACCCGGTGCCGGTCAGGGCGGCGCTGACGATCGACGGGGACTCCATCGCGGTGGATTTCGAGGGCACCGCCCCGCAGGTCGCCACCAATATGAACAGCCCCTTCGCCTCCACGGCCTCCTCCGCCATCGCCTGCATCAAGGCCGTGCTGACCGACCCCGACATCCCCTTCAACGAGGGCGCGGAGCGCGCGATAAGCGTGACGGCGCCTTATGGCAGCCTCGTCAATCCGCGCCCGCCCGCGCCGGTGCGCGCCCGCCTGCTGCCGAGCTACCGGGTGGTGAACGCGGTGATGAACGCGCTGGCCGGCGCCGTGCCGGACAAGGTCATCGCGCCCGGCTTCGACACGACGACGGTCAGCTGCCTCAGCCACAAGCATGACGGCGGCTACAACATCTATCTGGAGATCTTCGGTGGCGGCTACGGGGCGGGCCCCGACAATGACGGCTGCGATGCGGTGGACTCAATGCTGTCCAATTGCTCGAACATCCCGATAGAGGCGATGGAGAGCGACTATCCGTTCTTCCGCGTGGAGGATTACAGCCTGCGCTCCGCCTCGGGCGGCGGCGGGCGGCGGCGCGGCGGCATGGGCTTCCAGCGCATCTACCGCATCCTCGAGGACGGCGTGACCTTCGCCACCTATGGGGACCGGTTCCGCTTCGCCCCGGAGGGCCTGTTCGGCGGCGGCCCCGGCGCGAAGGCGGAAAGCTTCGTCGAGCGCGGCGGCCAGCGCATTCCGCTCCGCTCGAAGCAGCAATTCCCGCTCCGCCGCGGCGACCGGCTCATCGTCCGCACCGGCGGCGGAGCCGGCTACGGCCCGGCGGCGGAGCGCGACCCCGGCCTCGCCGAGCGCGACCGGCTGGACGGCATCGAGAGCAACCCGGAATAACCGAGCCACCCCTTCCTCATCCTGAGTAGCGGCGTCAGCCGCGTATCGAAGGGCCGGGCGGCGGAGAGGGGCGCGCGATCTCCCGTTGGATTGTTCAGAAACAATTCCTTCTCATGGACTTGCCTCCGGGAAATCCATAACGAAATAGGATGCAAAGGCGGCGGGGATGGAACGGAACGGGAAAGGGGCTGATATGCCTGGACGGGCCGAAAAACATGCACGATGCGCATGGCGAACATGACATATCATGACATCTGCGGGGGGCGGCGCGAAGCAGGGCCGGCGGAACAAGGAAAGCGGAGGCGGCGATGATACGGATCGAGCGGATCGACCATTTCGTGATGCGGGTGAAGGATGTCGAGGCGACATGCGACTTCTACGCGAAGGCGCTCGGCATGGAGGTCGTGACATTCGGGCGCGACGGCATCGGGCAGGACGGCATCCTGCGCAGGGCGCTCCGTTTCGGCCCGCACAAGATCAACCTGCATCCCGACGACACCGACTGGTACCGCGCCCGCGACCCGCGCTGCGGCGGGGAGGATTTCTGTCTCATCACGGAAACGCCGCTGGAGGAGGTCATCGCGCATCTGGAAACCTGCGGCGTCGAAATCGAGACCCCGCCCTCGGAGCGCAGCGGCGCGCTCGGCCCCATCCGCTCGGTCTATTTCCGCGACCCGGACGGCAATCTCGTCGAGGTGTCGAACTACCTGTAGCCCGGCCACACCCATCCTTGACCCACGCTTCCATGATAGCATAATTCGATAGCATAATGGCAGCGGTTGCATGTGAGTGGCCAGAACAGGGAAACCGGGTATGAGCACCAGCATCGTCGTTCGCGGCATCGACCCCGGGGACAAGTCCTGGCTCAGACGCGAGGCCCGGCGGACCGGCATATCCATGGAAGAGCTTGTCCGCCGCCTGATCCGCGAGAAGCGCGCCGGGACCGAGCGCCGTCCGAAGCCGTCGGAGGCCTTTGCGCGACATTTCGGGCCGGAGCACGGCGTCGAACTCCCGCCGCCGGTCCGTCACGGCTACAGGCCGTTGTCGTTCTTCAGCGAGGAGGAGGAATGACCGTCCCGCTCGCATGGTTGATCGACACGAATGTCGTCTCCGAAATGATGCGGCCCAGGCCCGAGCCGCGGGTCGCCGCGTTTCTGGATTCGATCGCCGATGAGGGACTCGGCCTTGCTTCCGTCACCGTCTGGGAAATTCTCGACGGTATCGGCCGGCTCGATCCCGGGCGGCGTCGGCGGAGCTTGGCCGACCGGTTCCGGGATCTTCTCGACGACCTGTTCGAGGGCCGGATCGTTGCGTGGTCCCCGGCCGATGCGCATGCATGCGCGCGGATCATGGAGCACAAGCGACGGCGCGGGGAGTCGCTCGACGACCACCTGCCGGACGCCTTCCTCGCAGCGACCGCCGCGACGCGCGGCCTCACCCTCGTGACCCGGAACACGCGCGAGTTTCGCAACACCGGGATCGAGACCGTCGATCCCTGGGCGGCAGGGCCGCAATGACCAGGGTAGCGGCCCGCTGGCGCCCTACCGGTCGGCGCGGGCGAGGACGGCGTCGAGCAGCACATTCACCGCCTCGACGGTCGGCTCCCAGGGGATGTCCTCGGCCTCATTGTGGGTGATGCCGCCGATGCAGGGGCTGAATATGAGCGCCGTCGGCGCGATGCGCGAGATGTAATAGGCGTCGTGGCCGGCGATGCTGAGCATGTCCATGCAGGACGCGCCGCGCGCCGCCGCCGCCTGCCGCACCAGATCGCTGCATTCGGGGTCGAACGCCTCGTCGCCGAAGGTCCATTCGGCGGTGACCTCGGCCTCGACCTGCGCCTTTTCCGCCGCCTGCGCCAGCGCCGCGCGCGTCTTCGCCACCATCTCGTCGGTGACCGCGCGGTCCGTGTGGCGCATATCGACGGTCACCTCGGCATAATCCGGCAGGATGCCGAAGCGGTTCGGCCAGAGCTGCATGCGCGAGGCCGATGTGCGGCCGACGGGTTCATACTCCCAGCCGATATCGTTGACGGCGGCGAGGAAATAGGCCGCGCCCATCATGGCGTTGCGGCGCTTCCTCATCTCGGTCGGCCCGGTATGGGCGCACTCGCCCCGGAAGACGCAGTTGAGCGCATGGCTGGAATAGCCGCCGGTCACCACGCCGACCGACACGCCCGCTTCCTCCAGCAGCGAATCCTGCTCGATATGCAGCTCGAAATAGGAATCGAGCGTCCGCCCGCCGACCGGCGCGGCGCCCAGATAGCCGAGCCGCCGGAGCTCGTCGCCATAGCTTATGCCGTCATCGTCGGTCAGGCCGTGCAGCCACTCCACGGTCGCGAGGTCCGCGAAGACCCGCGAGGCCGCCATGGGCGGGGCGAAGCGCGCGCCCTCCTCATTTGTCCAGTTGACGACCTCGACGGGCCGCTTCGTGACGATGCCGTTGTCCTCGAACGTACGCAGGACCTCCAGCCCGGCGAGCACGCCCAGCACGCCGTCGAAGCGCCCGCCCGACGCCTGGGTGTCGAGATGGCTGCCGATGACGACCGGCGGCAGGCCGTCCTCCCGCCCCGCGCGCCGGGCGAAGATGCTGCCCGCTTCGTCCACCGTCACCCGGCAGCCGATGGCCTCGCACCACGCGACGAACCGGTCGCGCATCTCCCCGTCGCTGTCCGAGAGCGCGAGGCGCCGCAGGCCGCCTTTGGGCCCCGCGCCGATCTCCGAGGAGCGGTCGAGCGCGGCCCGGAGGCGTCCGGCGTCGATGGAGAGGTTGGGAATCTGGGTCGGCATGGCGGCGGTCCTGCTGCGAGGGGTCAGAGGGGAAGCGAACGGGGCGCGATCTCGTCGCCCGTGCGGCCCAGGAAGTCGCGCCGGGGCGCCTCCGCCAGCATCCGCGCCTGGGATTCTTCGAGCAGCGCCGCGGCTCCGTCCGGATCGAGATGAAGGGGCTTGCCGTCCTCGACCACGGCTCGGCCGTCCACGAAGACCTCGCGGACCGCCCGGTCGGCCGCCTCGAACACGAATGTGCGCAGCGGGTCGCGCACGGGGCGCATGGCAGGATGGTCGAGGTCGAGCAGCACGATATCCGCCTTTGCGCCCGGCGCGAGCCTGCCGAGATCGCCGCGCCCGAGCGCATCGGCCCCGCCCACGGTAGCGGCGCGGAATATCTCGGCGGTATCGACCGCGCCGAGATCGCCCGCCATCACGCGGGCCAGCAGGATTGCCAACCGCATCTCCTCGGCGAGATTGTGCGGCGCGACATCGGTGCCGAGCCCGACATTGACCCCGCGCGCCCGGTAGCGCCCGAAATGGTCCATCGCCTGGCCGTAGCGGGCGAAGGGCGAGGGGCAATGCGCCACCGACGCCCCGGACCCGGCGAGCCGGTCGAGGTCTCCCGCGCCGCGCCAGCGAATGTCCGGATGCTCGTCGATGAAGATTGCGTGCCCGAGAATGACGTCCGGACCGAGAAAGCCGATATCGGCGGCGTATTCGAGCGGCGTCTTGCCGTGCCGGCGCAGGATTTCGAGGAATTCGACCTTCGACTGCGAAATATGCGTGGTGAGCGGGCGCCCGGTCTCGCGCGCAAAGGCGGCCGCGTCGCGCAGGGTCGCTTCCGAGCAGGTCTCGATCTGCCCAGGAAAGACGATGCCGCGAAGCCGCCCGCCCGGATGCCGCTCGGCCTCTTCCATGACGCCGACAGCCGCGTCGAAGGCCCGGCGGCCCTCCGCCTCGTCCCAGTCGAAGCGGAGCTCATGCCGGTTTTCGAGCTTCCATCGGGCGTCGGCGAAATAAGGCCCGACATAGACGCGAAGCCCGCTGCGGGCGGCGCAATCGAGCCAGCCCTCCACCCGCCCGGAGAGATCGACCAGGGTGGTGGCGCCGGAGAGCAGCAGTTCGGCATAGGCCATCTCCATCCCGGCCCGCTGGCCCGCTGCGTCGAGGGTGAAGGCGCACATGCGCTCATAGAGCCCGGTGTCGTACATCTCCGGCACGCCGTGATCCTCGCGCACGCCCTTGTAGGCGGGCTCGGTGTGGGGGTGCGCATGCAGGTTGACGAGGCCCGGCATGGCGAAGCGGCGCGCGCCGTCCAGGACGCGGTCCGCCGCGCCATCGTAGCGACCGCCCACCTGAATGATGCTGTCCCCTGCAAAGGCGATGTCCCCGTCCCGCAGATAGCGGTGCCGCTCGCCGTCCCAGGCCGCGATCCAGGCTGCATTGCGGATGACGGTGGTGTTGCTGCTCATGGCGTCGCCCTCCTGCCGCGCTTACCTTCGGGCCGTTCTTCGAATCCGTTGCCGAACCCGGTCGAAGTAATCCGCATCGACCATCACGGACGGTGGCGACGACGCACCTTCCGGAAGCATGTCGCGCAGGCTCCGGCGATCCTGCTCCTCGCGGGCAGACTCGACCGCATTTGTCTCGATGGCGCCCGGAGGCGATATGTTCGTCGGTCTCATCCCTCGACGCTAACGGCAACCGGCAAGGACTGGCAAGGGACGGCCCGGCTCCGTTTGCGCTATGCTCGCCGCCGTTTTGCCGGGAGGACGGAGATGACTCTGGGACGCTGCCTTTGCGGGACCGTGCGCTTCGCCGTGGACGCGGTGCGCGACCTGTCCCATTGCCATTGCTCGATGTGCCGCAAGCATCACGGCGCCGCCTTCGCCACCATGGCGCGGGTCCGGGAAGAGGCCTTCCGGTGGACGGCCGGCGAAGAGGCGGTCCGGCGCTATGAGTCCTCGCCGGGCTTTCATCGTTCCTTCTGCGGCGTCTGCGGCTCCTCCCTGCCAGAGCGTTCGCCGGCCGGCGGCTGGTTCGTGCCGGCCGGTCTTTTCGCGGATGACCCCGGCAAACGCCCGAACGCCCATATCTTCGCCGCCTCGGCGCCGTCCTGGGACAGGATCGACGACGACCTCATCCGCTTCGACGGCTGGCCGCCGAACAAGGGGCTGCCGGAAATCGAGCGCGCCTGGCCGGAGAGCACGGAAGGGCTCACCGGAAGCTGCTTGTGCGGCGGGATCGTCTGGGAGGTGCTCGAGCCGTTCGGCCGCGTCCACAATTGCCATTGCTCGCGCTGCCAGCGGGCGCGCGCCGCGGCCCATGCCACCAACGGGTTCACCTCGATCGACGGCCTGCGCTTTATCCGGGGCGAGGACCTCGCGATCGAATGGAAACTGCCGGAAGCCCGCCATTTCGCCGTCTCCTTCTGCCGCGTCTGCGGCTCCGGCGTCCCCCGGCGCTCCCCGGAGCGGGGCCTTACCGTCACCCCGATGGGCGCGCTGGACGACGATCCGGGGCGGGATGTGGACCGCCATATCTACACCGGCTCGATGGCCCCCTGGCACGCGATTACGGACGATCTTCCGCAATTTGAAGAAGCCGCTCCCGGCCCGCTCATGCCGCCCCGGCCTTTGCAACCGGAGTGAAACACCCTAAATCTGGCGACAGTTCCTCCTCGAAACCGAAAGCGCCTCTCCCATGGACATGCCCCTTATGCCGAAGGCGACAGCGGTCTGGCTGATCGACAATACGCGCCTCACCTTCGAGCAGATCGGCGCGTTTTGCGGCTTGCACATGCTGGAGGTGCAGGCGCTGGCGGACGGCGATATCGGCGCCGGCATCAACGGCCGCGACCCGATTTCCTATGGCGAACTCACCCGCGAGGAAATCGCCCGCTGCGAGGCCTTGCCGGACGGACGGCTCAGGATGGCGAAACGCGATTCCCCGCGCGCCACGGCGCGCAGCACCGGGCCGCGCTACACCCCTGTCGCCAAGCGCCAGGACAAGCCGGACGGGATCGCCTGGCTGCTCCGCAACCGCGCCGAACTCTCGGATGCGCAGATCGGCAAGCTGATCGGCACCACCAAGAACACGATCACCGCCGTGCGCGAGCGAACGCACTGGAACACGAGCAATATCCGCCCGCAGCACCCGGTCGATCTCGGCCTCTGCACCTATATCGACCTCGCGGAGGAGACCGCCAAGGCGCGCGCCAAGCTGCCGCCCGAGGAGCGCGAAGCGCTTGAGGCCGCGGAGCGGCCCCAGTTCGACGCCGAGCCCGTCGAGGACGAGTCCCCGCTATTCGGCTGATCCCGGCCTGGAGCGGCCTGCCGGCCCTCGCCAAAGCCGGTATTCTCGCCATGGCGGCGATGGCCGCCTTTACAGGCATGAGCGTGTGCATCCGCTTCGCATCGACGGAGCTGCACCCGTTCCAGATCGTCTTTTTCCGCAATCTGCTGGTGCTGGCCTTCATGGCCCCGTTTTTCCGCCGGCTGGACCTCTCGGCGCTCCGGCGGCCGGGCTTTCCCTGGCAGCTCTACGCCCTGCGCGGCGTATTCGGCACGGTCGGCATGATCTGCGGCTTCTGGGCGATTATCGTCATGCCGCTTGCCGATGTCACCGCGCTCTCCTTCACCATGCCGCTCTTCGCGACCGCGGGCGCGGCGCTCGTGCTGGGCGAAACCGTGCGTGCCCGGCGCTGGACCGCCATCGTCGTCGGCTTCCTCGGCTCCATGCTGGTGCTGCGTCCGGATTTCTCCGGTCTCAATGCCGGCGCCGGCCTCGCCTTCGCCAATGCGGTGATGATCGCGGCCTCGACGCTCGTCATCAAAAGGCTGGCGCACCGGGAGCCGGTGGAGCGCATCGTGTTCCTCGCCTCGGCCGTCATCGCCCTTCTGTCGCTTGCGCCGGCGCTGTTCGTCTGGCGGTGGCCGGGCTGGGAGACCTGGCTGTGGCTGTTCGCGCTCGCCGGGGTCGCCTCGCTCGGGCATGTGGCCTTCGTGCGCGCGCTCGCCCTCGCAGACCTTACCGTGGTGATGCCGTGGGAGTTCACCCGCCTGCCGATGATGGTGCTGGTCGCCATGCTGGTCTTCAACGAGACGCCCTCGGTCTGGGCGCTGGCGGGCGGCGCGGTCATCTTCGCCTCGACCTTCTACATCGTCCGCCGCGAGGCTCAGCTCGCGCGGCGGCCCGAGTCCAGATAGCGTCGGGCGCCGATCTCCAGCATGTCGATGCGCGCCGCATAGCCGCCCGCGCCGGTTTCGAAGACAAGGCGTTGCGGCAGGCCGGGGCGCACCAGCGGCCCGCCGGCGACCGTTTCCGCCGGCGCGATGCCGAAGGCCGCGAGCACGGTCGGCGCGATGTCGATGGGGCCGACCGCCGCCTCCGCGCGCGCCACGGCCGGGAAGAACGGCCCCCGCGCCGCCAGCAGGCAGGAGAGTTCCCTAGGGTGCAGCCCCCCGTGGATGCCGCCGAAAGCGGGCGGCGGTGAGTCATCCGTCCCGGCGAGCGCGCCACCGATGAAGCCCCAGCGATTGGGGATGTCATCCTGGCCGAGCGTATAGACGAGATGCGGCGTGCGCTCATGGTCGAGGCCGACCAGGTTCAGCGCGAAACTGCCGGTGACATGCCCCTCCACCTCGTTTACGCCGCGCGCGAACAGGAGCCCCGCCCAGGGCTGCTCGCGCATCCAGTCCGCCAGCTTCGCGATCCGGCCGTCGCGGCTCACGACATTGCCGCAGGAGGACGACACGACCGCATAGTCGGTGTCGGCGTCAATGCGGGGCCCGGCGCGGAAGCCCGCGGCGCGCATCTCCGCCGCCACGTCGATCTTTTCGCGGATCGTCACCTGGCCGTGGTCGGAGAGCAGGATGACATTCCAGCGCGCAGCGTCGGGTCTGGCGTCGAGCGCCGCCAGCAATTGCGCGAATTCCGCGTCCACGCAGGAGAGCGCCTCCCGGCAGGCGTCCGAGCCAATGCCGGCATAATGCATGGCGATATCGGGCTCGGAATACCAGACGATGGCGACATGCGGCTCGTGCTTCGGCAGCATCTCCTCCAGAGCCACGCGCGTCGCATAGCGGCAGCGGGCATTGTTGGGCAGCGCCTGCGCCGGCACGGGCCCCAGCCGCTCCTCGATCCCGGCATGGTCGGCCGCGGGCGTGCTGATCTCCGGCCCCTGCACGGAGAAGGTCGGCTGGCCCCGCCCCCGCGCCCTGGGGTTCAGGCAGTAGGCATTGCCGGCCGTGCCGGAAGAAACAACCGCAAGACGCTTGTCCGCCGCCGCCAGCCGGTCTCCCAATGCCGGCGCGGCGACCAGCGCATCGCCGAAATGCTCGACCGCCGCCAGCAGGCCCTCGACCGGCGCGGTATTGATAAGCGGCCCGTTCCCGGCCGTGGGAAAGGTGTTGGCAACCTGCCCGTGCCGGGCGGGCCATGCTCCGGTCGCAACGGTCGGCGTGACGACGCGGGTCTCGCTCGGGAAGACGGTCCGCGCGTTCGGCCACACACAGCCCTCGGCGATGAAACGCGCCACGGTCGGGCAGGCCTCCTCCGAGATCATGTCGGGCCTGAGCCCGTCCATCGCCACGATCAGGAAGCGCGGTTCGTCAACAGCCATGGGGCTCCCTCCTGCGCGTGCATACTACCGCCAAATTTCGCACTCAGAACGGCTTGACGACAACCAGCACGACGATGGCGAGCGTAAGCAGCGCCGGGGCTTCGTTGGCGAGGCGGCAGCAGCGGGCGGAGAGGCTCCTGCCGTCTTCGTCGAGATGCTTGCGCCAGCGCGCGAAGAGGTGATGCAGCCAGGACATGACGGCAATGGCGGCGAGCTTGCCCCACAGCCAGCCGGAACCCCAGTCCATGTTTGGCGAAACCCAGAGCAGCAGCCCTCCGAACAGGAAGGCCGCGATCATCGCAGGGTTGATGATGACCCTGAGCAGGCGCCGTTCCATCTGCTTGAAGCGCTCGCTGTCCGCCGCGCCCGGCTCGGTCTCCAGATGATAGATAAAGAGGCGTGGCAGATAGAGCATTCCCGCCATCCAGAAGACGACGGCCGCAATGTGCAGCGCCTTGATCCATGGGTAGAGCGCGAAGAGCCAGCTCATGCCGGGGCGATCGGACAGCCGCCGCAGGAGGCCGGGCAGAGCCGCTTCAGCGGCCCGCGGTCGAGCACCAGATCGGCAAGCCCCTCAATATAGGAGGTTGCGGCCCCGGGAGTTGCCACACGCTCCCAGGCGGCGGCGCCTGCTCGCTCCGCTACGGCTCGGTATTCGATATCGAGTTCCACCAGCGTCTCGGAATGTTCGGAGACGAAGGCGATCGGCGCCAGCACCAGCGCCAGACCCTCCCTTGCGCCCACCTCGACCTCCGCTTCTGTGTCCGGCTGCAGCCATTTCTCCGGCGTTGCCCGGCTTTGCCAGGTCACGCGCCAGTCGATGTCGTCGAGCTCGCCCAGCCTTGCCTCGGTCGCAGCGCGGAGTGCCTCGGCCGTCCGCTCTACCTGCCAGGCATAAGGGTCGCCCTTCGCAATCACCCGCTCCGGCAGGCCATGCGCTGAGAACAACACGCGGACCGGCGCGGCGGCGCGCGCGCGGCGAATCGCTTCTGCAAGCGGCCCGGCCCAGGCTTCCACCAGCCCCTCCAGCAGCGGATGACAGCACAGAACCCGCAGTCCCTGATCTTCGACGGCAAGCTTTCGCCATTCCGCCAGGGAGGAGCCGGAGGTCGTGGTCGAATATTGCGGATAAAGCGGCAGGGCCACGATCTCATCCGGCCGGTAATCGCGCACCTCCCGAAGCGCCGTCGTCGCACGTGGATACCAGTAGCGCATTGCGATGAAGCAACGCGCCTCCCGGCCGCGCGCGACCAGTGCGGCTTCGAGCGCGCGCGCCTGAATTTCGGTTTGCGCCAGCAGCGGCGAAGCACCGCCCAATTGCTCATAGGCCGCGCGCGCGGGAGCTGCTCGCCGGCCGGCGATATAGCGCGACAGCAGGTAGCGGACAGGAGCCGGGGCGGGAAGAATGGCAGGGTCGGAAAACAGGTTGCGCAGAAACGGCTTGACGGCCCCCGGACTGTCCGGCCCGCCGAGGTTGAAAAGAACCACGGCCAGCCGGCTCACGGCGCTTCCTGCACGATCCGTCTCAATGCGGCAACATGATCGGGCGGCGTTATCGGCAAAACGCCGTGGCCGAGATTGAAAATATGCGGACCTTGCCGGAGCGCGGACAGGATCGCTTGCGCGGCTTGCTCCATGGGCTTGCCGCCGACAACGAGCAGCATCGGGTCGAGATTGCCTTGCACCGCTGCCCTGCCCTGTATCGCTTTCGCCGCCCAGACAGGGTCCGTGGTTGTATCCAGTCCGACGCAGGCGCCGATTTCAGCAAACTCGGCCGCCAAGGCGCCGGCGCCGCGCGGAAACAGGATCAGCGGCACGGAGGGATGCCGGTCCCTGAGCGCCGCCGCGATCCGCCGCGCCGGCTCCAGGCACCAGCGCCTCATGCCGGAGGGCGACAGCAAACCCGCCCAACTGTCGAATAATTGCAGCGCTTCTGCCCCGGCTTCCGCTTGCGCTGCGAGATGATCGATGGTGGCCTCGACAATCCGGTCGATCAACGCCGCGAAGCGGTCCGACTCGCCAAGCGCCATATGCCTTACTCTGAGCCAGTCGCGGCTGGAGCCGCCCTCGACCATATAGGCCGCCACCGTCCAGGGCGCGCCGGCGAATCCGATCAGCGCCGCCTTCTCGGGCAGGTCCGCGCGCACCAGTCTTACTGCCTCATAGACAGGGTCCAGCCGGCCGTTGACAGCTTGCAGGACAGCGGGTTCGAGAGGTCCCAGAACCGGTCCCCTGCCTTCCACGAAGCGGACTTCCTGGCCCATGGCGTGCGGAATCGTCAGGATGTCCGAGAACAGGATCGCTGCATCGGTCCTGAAGCGGCGCACCGGTTGCAGTGTGATCTCGGCCGCCAGCACCGGCGAAAAGCAGAGGTCAAGGAAGCCTTCCGCTGAGGCGCGCAATTCGCGGTATTCCGGCAGGTAGCGTCCGGCCTGCCGCATGAGCCAGAAGGGCGCCGGGCGAACGGTCTCGCCCGCAAGAACTTTGAGAAGGGGTTTGACCATGCCGGCCGGCAGCGTTTCCTTAACCGAATACAAGGGATTCTGAATTGTTGTTTTTTCTATATAGCGCCTCCCGGCTGTGGAAACAGGCCTTATCCCCTGCCCTGCTGCCGGGGAAGGCCGCATCGACCGCCGCTGCTCCCGTTATCCACGGAATTGATATTGTTCTTTTCCGCCTGGGGAAGGTTTTGGGGCGCGGCGGGAGAGTCGGGTGTGTTATCAGTCGAAGCCGGTTCTTCACCGTTTTTCCCCGGAGGTTGCGTGGATAATCCGGTCGTTCATCTGCATCTGGTCTCCGATGCGACCGGCGAAACGGTGCGCACGCTCGGCCGGGCCTGCATCAGCCAGTTCGATGGTATAGCGGTCCGGGAGCATTTCTGGGTGCTCATCCGCAACCGGGATCAGCTTCTCGGAGTCATCGAGGGCATTCGGGCCGCGCCGGGTGTGGTCCTTGCCACCGTCGTCAACGATCAGCTTCGTCATCTGCTGGAAGTGGCCTGCCGCGAGGCTGGCGCGCCGTTCGTGTCGCTGCTCGACGAACCGGTCGCCGCCATCAGCGAATGGGCCGGCCGCCCGGCGCATCACCGCCCGGGACGCCGCCAGAAGCTGGACGACAGATATTTCGCCCGCATCGACGCCATGCAGTTCACCATGGTGCATGACGACGGCCAGATGAGTGACGATCTGGACGAGGCGGATGTCGTCGTGATCGGCGTCTCGCGCAGCTCCAAGACGCCGACTTGCATCTATCTCGCCAATCTTGGCTACAAGGCGGCGAATGTGCCCTTCGTGCCTGAGGTGCCGCTGCCGGACCTAGTGATGCAATTGACGCGGCCGCTTGTGGTGGGCCTTACGGTCGATCCGGGCCGGCTCGTGCAGGTGCGGCGCAACCGCCTGCGGTCATTGCGCGAACAGCGGGAAACGAATTATGTGGACCTTGACCGCGTGAGGACCGAGGTCTCCGCCTCGCGCCGCCTCTTTACGGAGAAGGGCTGGCCGTCGATCGATGTCACGCGCCGGTCCATCGAAGAGACCGCGGCGGGCATTATCCGCCTTCTGGAAGAACGCGCCCATGACAGTACTGCCGGCTGAACGGCCGATCCTGGCCTCCGCCAGCGCCGTGCGGGCGCGTCTGCTCGCCGCCGCCGGCGTGGCGGTCGAACAGGTCGGCTCGGGTGTGGACGAAGGTGCGGTGAAGGCGGAATACGGCACGTTGGACCACAATGCCCTCGCACTGGCGCTTGCCGAGGCGAAGGCGGCGGCTGTTTCGGCAGTCCGCCCCGGCCGGCTGGTTCTCGGCGCCGACCAATTGCTCGTCATGGGCGACCGGCGGTTCGACAAGCCGCGCGACAAGGGCGAGGCCGCTGCGCATCTGACTGCTTTTTCAGGGCGCGAGCACGAGCTTGTGACAGCTGCTGTGGCGCTCAGGGACAGGACCGTGCTGTGGGAGCGGACGGAGCGCGCCCGGCTCGCCATGCGCCCTCTGACCCCGGCGGCCATCGACGCCTATCTGAAGGTAGTCGGCGAGACGGCGCTGGCATCCGTCGGCGCCTATCAATTGGAGGGGCCGGGAGCGCAATTGTTTGAGCGCGTGGAGGGGAATTTTTTCACCGTTCTGGGTCTGCCGCTGCTGCCGCTGCTTGAGTTCCTGCGCGGCGAGGGGGTACCGGCATGGGCCTGCTGACCGGGGCGGCGAAGGTGGCCGGCATCATGGGCTGGCCGGTTTCGCATTCGCGTTCGCCCGCAATTCACGGCTACTGGCTTCGGCGCTACGGCATAGACGGCGCCTATATTCCCTTCTCCGTGCGCCCTGAGGACGGCTATGACGCGATCCGCATGCTGCCGCGCCTGGGCTTCTCCGGCACCAATGTCACCCTGCCGCACAAGGAAACGGCGCTGCGCGCGGTGGACGAGGCGGACCCGCTCGCCCGGCGCATCGGCGCCGTCAACACAGTTGTCGCGCGGGAGGACGGCTCGCTGCATGGCGGCAACACGGACGCTTACGGCTTCCTGGAGCATCTGCGCGCATCTGCACCGGACTGGCGTCCGGGCGTGGCGGTTGTGCTGGGCGCAGGCGGCTCGGCGCGAGCGGTGGCGGCGGCGCTGGTCGATGCAGGTGCGTCGGAAGTGCGGCTCGCCAACCGCACGGCGGCCCGTGCGGAGAAGGTTGCCGACGATATCGGCGGACCCGTATCGGCGGTCGCCTGGCGCGAACGGGATGCAGCGCTCGACGGCGCGGGCCTTCTGGTCAACACGACGAGCCTCGGCATGACAGGCGGCCCGCCGCTGGAGATTGCGCTCGACGCCCTTCCGGACGGTGCGGTGGTGAACGACATCGTCTATGCGCCGCTGGAAACGCCCTTGCTTGCCGACGCGCGCCGGTGCAGCCTCGCCGCCGTGGACGGGCTCGGCATGCTGCTGCACCAGGCGCGGCCCGGTTTCGCGGCCTGGTTCGGGACCGACCCGGAAGTGGACGAGGCGCTTCGCCAAAGCGTGCTGGCCGGGCTGTGAAGCGTCGGCGGACCATGCCCCGCATTATCGGCCTCACCGGCTCCATCGGCATGGGCAAGAGCACCGCCGCTGCCATGATGCGCGAGGCGGGGCTGCCGGTGTTCGACGCCGATGCCGAGGTGCATCGCATGATGGCGCCCGGCGGCGCGGCCGTCGCGCCCATCGCGGCGGCCTTTCCGGGAACGGTGTGCGACGGCGCAGTCGACCGGGCAGCGCTCGGTGCGCGCGTCTTCGCCGATGCGGACGCGCTCCGGCGGCTGGAGCGCATTGTGCATCCGCTGGTCGGCCGGGCGGAGCGGGCTTTCCTGCGCCGCGCCGCCCGCGAGCGCAAACCCGCAGCGGTGCGTGATGTGCCGCTGCTTTTCGAAACCGGAGGCGAGAAGCGCTGCGACTGGATCGTCGTGGTCTCCGCGCCGGCACATATTCAGGCCGCCCGCGTGCTGGCCCGCCCGGGCGCGAGCCGCGAACGGCTGGAACAGGTGCGCGCGCAACAGACGCCGGATGCGGAAAAGCGCAAGCGCGCCGATATTGTGATTCCAACGGGGGCCGGCAAGCGGCTGACCCGCGACCGGTTGAGGGCCGTGCTGCGCCGGCGGCTCGGCAAGGGAGGAAAGCGCAATGCGTGAGATCGTCCTCGACACCGAGACGACCGGGCTCGATCCGGCTGAGGGCCACCGGGTCGTCGAGATCGGCGCTCTGGAGCTGGTCCACCGCGTCCCGACGGGGTCACACTGGCACAGCTATATCAATCCGGAGCGCGACATGCCGGCGGACGCATACCGCGTCCATGAATTGTCGGAGGAGTTCCTGAGCGACAAGCCGCGTTTCGCCGAAGTCGCGGCGGGATTCCTCGAATATATCGGCGATGCGCCGCTGGTGATCCACAATGCGCCCTTCGATGCAGGCTTTCTGAATGCCGAACTCACCCGGCTCGGCCTGCCGTCGCTCGCCGGGGAGCGGCTGGTCGATACGCTGCAAATGGCGCGCCGCCGTTTCCAGGGCGCGCCGAACAGCCTGGATGCGCTCTGCAAGCGGTTCGAGATCGACCTTTCGGTCCGCGCCCTGCATGGCGCGCTGGTGGATTGCCGCCTGCTGGCGGAGGTCTATCTGCATCTGACCGGCGGCCGTCAGCCGGGCCTTGCCTTTCAGGCCGGCGCCGGCGGCAATGCCGAAACCGTGGAGAAAACACAGGTTAGCAATCCCTTCCGTCCGCCCCGGCCCCATGCGCCGACGGCGGAGGAGCTTGCCGCCCACAAGGCGTTCGTCGCCGGCCTGAAGGACCCTGTCTGGCTGGAGTGACGGCAGTGCGGGCAACTTCTCGGGCTGGTATCGAGCAACAGAACAGCTTTCTGCTGGACCGCTATCGCCGGTTCCGCATTGCCGCCGACGCCGTGACGGCGGCCTTGCGGCTCCACCCACATGTGCTGGCGGTGTCGCCGATCGGCTCGGTGGCGCGTGACCCGTGGAAGGAAGTGCCGCGTTTTTCCGCATATCGGCGCGCCCGGATCGAGCTTTGGCATGAATGCAAGGACCTCGACTTGGCGCTCTGGCTTTCCGACCTGTCGGACCTGAACGGCCGGCGCCGGAAGATCGCGGCGGCGCTCACGGAGCTGATAACCAGCCGGTGCATCGGCGTCGCGGCCCACGAGGTCGATGTCTTCATTCTGGAACCCGGGACTGACCGTTATCTGGGGCGGCTTTGCAGTTTCAACACCTGCCCGAAAGGCAAGCGCGAGTGTCTTGTTCCCGGTTGCGGCGACATACCGTTCCTGCGTCAGCACGAGGAGTTCGAGTGGTGGGCGGACACGCTTGCACCGGCCAAGGCGGTTCGCCTGTTCGAGCGCGCTTCCGGAACGGTCGCAAAGGCCGCCGACCTGCCCTTGCCGGAGACGACCGAAAGCGGCTAATTTCAGCCTCATGGTTCGCCGGCTCCGACGAAAACGCGCCTGAACCGGCCGGACAAGGCTCCGGCCGGCATTGTCGCCGTTTCGTTGTCCGGGAGCCGTCCGACCATGCATCCTTCCCAGATTTCTCCGCTCGAATCCGCCGACCGGCCCGCAGTGGAAGCGCTGCTAGACCTTGTGTTCGGGCTGGACCGCAGGAACAAGTCCTCCTACCGCCTCCGCGCCAGCAACCTGCCCTGCCCGGGGCTGTCCTTCGCTGCGTGGATGGACGGACGCCTGGTCGGCAGCGTGCAGCAAACGCCGGTCGCGGTCGGGGACAAAAGCGCCCGCGCCCTGCTGCTCGGCCCGTTGGCAGTTGAGCCGGCGCTTCGCGGGCAGGGAATCGGCCGGGCGCTACTCCGCCATTCCCTGGATGCAGCGCGCGCCGCCGGCTGGTCCCATGTCTTCCTTGTCGGCGAGCGGGCCTATTACGAACCGCTCGGCTTCGGCCCGGCCGAGGCGGTGGGCGTTGCGGTCGCAGGCGAACCGGCGGAGCGCGTCCACCACATGGCGCTTGCCCCGGACATTCCCGCGCCGCAGGGCGAACTCCGGGCTTGGCGGCCGGCCTCCGAAGCAGGCGCTGCGCTTCGGCCGGGATGACGCAAAGGGGGGAACGGCCGTCCTTCGATACGCGGCTGGCGCCGCTACTCAGGATGAGGAGCGACAAGGAGACCGGCCGCTGCCCCCTTGTTCCTCGTCCTGAGTAACGCCCGCGCTAGCGGGTGCGTATCGAAGGGCCTGTTCCGAGCCTGTCGAAGGGGGTGTTCCGGCATGATGGAAGAGTTGTCGGCAAAGGCGTATCCGGTTGAGAGACCGGCGAACGAGCTCCTTGGTTATCGGCGAGCCTTGCGGCGTGTTGCAGTAAACGAAGCTCGTCTTCTGCTCACGCAACTGCTCGAGCGTTCGGAAGGTCGCCCCGGAGCGTCCCGATAGTGTATGTTTCCGCGCTGCCATGGCCGGAACGCCGACACGCTTCTCGCCCGAGGGCGATATCGACGCCTTCTTGGAGAAGGCCGCCCGGATGCCGCGCACCGGCGGCGGCGGACGGCTGATCTTCGCGCTCGACGCCACCGCCAGCCGCGAACCGACCTGGGACCGCGCAAGCCACCTGCAAGCGGAAATGTTCCAGACTGCGGCGGCGCTGGGCGGGCTCGAGGTGCAGCTCGTCTTCTATCGCGGTTTCCGCGAATGCAAGGCGAGCGGCTGGGTGAAGAATGCGAACGACCTGCTGAAGCGCATGCTGCAGATCCGCTGTTATGGCGGCCTGACGCAGATCGGCCGGGTGCTGGCCCATGCCGCCAAGGAGACGAACAAGCGCAAGGTGGATGCGCTGGTCTTCGTGGGCGACGCCTTCGAGGAGGATATCGACCGCGTTTCGCATGAAGCCGGTCGGCTCGGCATGCTCGGCACGCCGGCCTTCCTGTTCCAGGAGGGCGGCGACCCGCTGGCGACGCGCGGCTTCAACGAGATCGCGCGGCTGACCGGCGGCGCCTGCTGCCGGTTCGACACCGGCAGCGCCGAGCAGCTGCGCGCCCTGCTGCGCGCCGTGGCGGCGTTCGCCGCCGGCGGTCGGGCCGCTCTGACTTCGCTGCCCGGCAGCGCGGCGAAGCAATTGGCGGGACAGATGAAGGCCCTGCCGGGCGGCGGGAGGGGCAGGCGGCGGTGATCGGCGTCGTCGTCCTGGTTCTGGCGCTGCTCATCAGCCTGCCGCTGCTGGCGCGCTGGGCCGCCAATGCCGACCCCGGCGCGTTGCTGCGCGTGCTCAGGCTGGCGGCCGTGCTCGTCATGGGCGCTGCTGTCCTCCTGCTGGTGATCTTCGGCCGGGGGCTGATACTGGGCCTGCTGGCGCCCTTGCTGTTCGGCCTGTTCATGCAATGGCGGCGCGCGCGCAATATGGCGAAGACCGCGAGGGGCCCGACTCCCGGTAAGGGGTCGGAGGTGCAGACGCGTTTTCTCGCCATGCGCCTCGACCACGATTCCGGGGCCATGCACGGGCGGGTCATCGACGGACCGCATACCGGCGCGGCCCTTGCCGACCTTGCCGAAGACGAGCTGTTCGACCTGCTGCGTTTCTACACCGGCAACGACCCCCGTTCGGCCCAGCTTCTGGAAAGCTGGCTGGACCGCGAAGGACCGGAGAACTGGCGCGACAGGGCCGCCAACGAGGCGCCGGCTGCGGGCGGCGCCGGCATGACCCGCAACGAGGCCTACAAGGTGCTGGGCTTGACACCGGGGGCGGCGGCGGCGGAAATCCGCGCGGCGCACCGTCGGCTGATGCGCGAATACCATCCGGACCGGGGCGGCTCGACATTCTTCGCCGCGCAGATAAACCAGGCGAAGGATATATTGCTCGGGTCCTGAAGCGCAGCGCCCGCGCATGCCAAGGGAAGAAAGGGACGTTCAACCATGAGGCCGGGTCGCTCGATGCAGGCTCCCTCCGTCATACCCGGCCTCGTTCCGGGCATCCATGCGGCCGCCTGTCCGGCGGAAGCAGCCCGGAGAGATGCCCGGAGCGAGGCCGGGCATGACGGAAAAAGCATCGGGGCGCCGGGTCCCGAGCGGCGGTCCTTGGCGTGAGCGGACAGGTCAAGACAGCGGTCATTCCGGCGGGAGGACTCGGCACGCGCTTCCTGCCGGCCACCAAGGCGGTGCCGAAGGAAATGCTGCCGGTGGTGGACAAGCCCCTGATCCAGTATGCGGTCGAGGAGGCGCGGGCCGCCGGGATCGAGACTTTCGTCTTCGTGACCGCGCGCGGCAAGGCGGCGCTGGAAGACCATTTCGACCTTGCCCCCGAGCTCGACGAGGCGCTGGCGGCGGGCGGCAAGGAGGCGCTGCGCGCCGCCGCGTCGGATATGGCGCCGGCGGCGGGCGCTGTCGTGCATGTCCGCCAGCAGGCGCCGCTCGGCCTCGGCCATGCGGTCTGGTGCGCGCGCCATGTCGTCGGCGATTCGCCTTTTGCCGTGCTGCTGCCGGACGATCTCGTGCTCTCCGAACGGCCGTGCCTGGGCCAGCTTCTCGATGTCCACCGCGAGCATGGGGGCAATGTCGTGGCGGTCATGGATGTGCCGCGCGCGGAAACCGGGCGTTACGGCGTGCTGGATGTCGTAGCAGATGACGGGCGGCTCGCCTCGGCCCGGGGCCTGGTGGAGAAGCCGGCCCCGGCCGCCGCCCCCTCGACGCTCGCGATTGTCGGGCGCTACGTGCTTGACCCGGCGGTGCTGACGGCGCTCGACGCCCAGGAGACGGGCGCCGGCGGGGAGATCCAGTTGACCGACGCCATGGCGCGCACGATCGGCGACGCGCCCTTCCACGGGCTGCGCTTTGAAGGGCGGCGGTTCGACTGCGGCGACAAGATGGGTTTCCTCGAAGCCAGCATCGCCTGTGCGCTTGCAAGGCCCGAACTCGCGCCGGCGGCAAGGGAAATCCTGGCGCGCTTCGCCTGAAGCCAGGGCCGGAACCGGGAAGACGGCGGGGAAAGCAACATGCGCATTGCAATGGTGGGCGCCGGCTATGTCGGCCTGGTGACGGGCGCGTGCTTCTCCGAATTCGGCACGGATGTGGTCTGCGTGGACAAGGATGCGGACCGGATCGAAAGGCTCCGGCAGGGCGGCATGCCGATCTACGAGCCGGGCCTCGACGATCTGGTGGCGCGCAATGTCGAGTCCGGGCGGCTGACCTTCTCAACCGACCTTGCGGCGGCGGTTGCCGGGGCGGATATCGTGTTCATCGCCGTCGGCACACCGAGTCGGCGCGGCGACGGCCATGCGGATCTGAGCTTCGTCTTCGAGGCGGCGCGCGAAGTCGTGGCGGCGGTCCGGGGCTATACCGTGCTGGTGACGAAATCGACGGTGCCGGTGGGAACGGGCGCGCGTGTTGCGGAGATTGCCGCCAGCCTGCGTCCGGACGCCGAGATCGATGTTGTCTCCAACCCGGAATTCCTGCGCGAGGGCGCGGCGATCGAGGATTTCGTGCATCCCGACCGGGTGGTGATCGGGGCCGAAACCGACCGCGCCCGCGCCGCCATGCAGGATCTTTACCGCCCGCTCTTCCTGCGCGAGACGCCGATCCTCTTCACCGACCGTGAGACGGCGGAGCTCACCAAATACGCCGCCAACGCCTTCCTCGCGGTCAAGATCACCTTCATCAACGAGATTGCGGACCTCTGCGAGCGGGTGGGCGCGGATGTGCAGGACGTGGCGCGCGGCATGGGGCTCGACCGGCGCATCGGCGACAAATTCCTGCATCCAGGCCCCGGCTATGGAGGCTCCTGCTTCCCGAAGGACACGCTGGCGCTGACCCGCACCGCCAGCGATGCCGGCTCGCCGATGCGGCTGGTTGAAACCGCCGCTGCGGTGAACGATGCCCGCAAGCGCGCCATGGCCGGGCGCGTGCTGGCGGCGCTCGGCGGCGACGCGGCCGGCAAGATCGTCGCCGTGCTCGGCCTCGCCTTCAAGCCCAACACCGACGACATGCGCGAGGCGCCGAGCCTCGAACTCGTGCCGGCGCTGCAGGCGGCGGGAGCGACGCTGCGCGCCTACGACCCCCAGGCGATGGAAACGGCCCGGCCGCTGCTGCCCGATGTCGTCTGGTGCAGGGATGTGTATGACGCCGCCCGGGGCGCCGACTGCGCCGTGCTGGTGACGGAATGGAACGAATTCCGCGCGGTGGACATGGAGCGCCTGCGCGGCGTCATGGCCGCGCCCGTGCTGCTGGACCTGCGCAATGTGTACAAGCCGGCGGAGATGGCGGCGGCGGGCTTTTCCTATCGCGGCGTCGGCAAGGGGCGGGTGTCGTGACCGGGCATGTTTTTCACCCGACCTTCCTCCGGGAATACGACGCGCGCGGCATTGTCGGCGAAACCCTGGGCGACGCGGATGCGCGCATGCTCGGCCGCGCTTTCGGCACGGTGCTGGCGCGGAGCGGCCGGCGAAGCGCGGCCGTGGGTTATGACGGCCGGCTGAGCTCTCCCGGCCTTGAGTCCGCGCTGGTTGACGGCCTTGCCGCCGCCGGCATCGACGTGACTCGCATCGGTCTCGGGCCGACGCCCATGCTTTATTTCGCCATACACCATCTCGGGCTGGATGCCGGCGTTATGGTCACCGGCTCGCACAACCCGCCAGCCTATAACGGCTTCAAGATGGCGCTTGCCGGAGAGGCCTTTTTCGGCGACCGCATCCGCGCGCTCGGGCCGCTGGCCGCTGCGGGCGATTTCGCCGAAGGCCGGGGCGCGGTCGTCGAGGCGGCGGTCGAGGACGCCTATGTGGCGCGGCTGGCCGAGGAGGCCGGCGCCGGGCCGGGCCTCCGCGTCGGCTGGGACGCCGGCAATGGCGCGGCCGGACGGGTCATGGCCCGGCTCGCAGCCCGGCTGCCGGGCGAGCATCTGCTGCTGAACGAGACGATCGACGGGACCTTCCCGGCCCACCATCCGGATCCGACCGTGCCGGAAAACCTGGTCCAGCTTGCAGAGCTGGTGCGTCGCGAGGGTCTGGACCTCGGCATTGCGTTCGATGGCGACGGCGACCGTATCGGCGCGGTCGATGGCGATGGCGAGGTGCTCTGGGCGGACCAGTTGCTCATCCTGTTTGCCCGCGACCTGCTTGCCGAACGGCCGGGCGCGCGCGTCATCGCGGATGTGAAGGCGAGCCAGGCGCTGTTCGACGCCGTGGCCGAGGCCGGCGGACGGCCCGAGATGTGGAAGACCGGCCACGCTCTCATCAAGAGCCGCATGGCCGAGACCGGGACGCCGCTCGCCGGCGAGATGAGCGGCCATATTTTTTTCGCCGACCGCTGGTACGGCTTCGACGACGGGCTCTACGCCGCGCTGCGGCTGCTGAAGGCGCTGGAGCGCGCCGGCCTGTCGCTCGCCGAATTCCGCCGTTCTCTGCCCGTCTGGATCAATACGCCGGAACTGCGCTTTCCCTGTCCGGAGACGCGTAAATTCGCGGTTCCGGGGGAAGTCGCCGGGCGGCTGGCCGCCGCCGGGGCCGATGTGAACGCAACCGACGGCGTGCGCGTCGCCTCCGAGGACGGCTGGTGGCTCCTGCGCGCCTCCAACACTCAGGATGCGCTTGTCGCGCGCTGCGAGGCGCATGCGGGCGCGGGGCAAGCCGGGCTCGACCGTCTCAAGGCCGCGCTCGCCGCCGAACTCCGCGCCTCTGGCATCGAGCCGCCGGAGATCTGAGACAGCTCGTGCCCGCACCATGCTGACGGTTAGCGACAAGGACTACGAAACCGGCATTGCCGGCTCTATCCTGCACCGCAACGACCACGATTGAGACGAGGCGGCCGGCGGCCGCCCGGGGAGAGGGGACCATGCATATCGGATTTATCGGCCTCGGCACCATGGGCGGACCCATGGCGCTCAATATCCGCAAGGCGGGTTTCGAGATGACGGTTCATGACCTGAACCGCCAGGCTGCAAGCGCACTGGAGGCCGCCGGGGCAGCATGGGCGGATAGCCCGCGCGCCGTGGCGGAGGCGTCGGATGTGGTGCTGACCTCGCTGCCCGGTCCGCCCGAGGTGGAGGCGATCGCGCCGGAGCTTCTGGCGGGCTTTGCGAGCGGCAAGGTCTGGTTCGATCTCACCACCAACTCTCCGGTGACGATCCGCCGCCTGCATCCGGCTTTCGCGGAGATCGGCGCGGAACTGTTCGATGCGCCGGTGAGCGGTGGCCCTCGCGGGGCGCAGTCGGGCAAGCTCGCCGTGCTGGTGGGCGGCGACAAGGCGGTGTTCGAGGCCAATCGCGCGCCGCTCGACGCCATGGGCGACCAGGTGCGCCATGTCGGGCCGCTCGGCGCCGGCGCAGTCACCAAGCTCGTCCACAATGCGTCGGGCTATGCCATGCAATGCGCGGTGGTCGAGATGTTCACCTGCGGCGTCAAGGCCGGGGTGGAGCCGCTCGCGCTCTGGGAAGCGATCCGCCAGGGCGTGCGCGGGCGCCAGCGCGGCTTCGACAGCCTCTCGGACCATTTCCTGCCCAACGATTACGACCCGCCGGATTTCGCGCTGCGCCTTGCGCACAAGGACGTCTCGCTCGCCGCCGAGCTCGGCCGCGATATGGGCGTGCCGATGCGGCTGATCGACATGACGCGCGCCGAGATGAGCGAGGCGCTGGCGCGGGGCTGGGGCGACCGCGATTCCCGCGCCTTCCTCATCCTCCAGCAGGAGCGCGCCGGCGTGGAGATCGAAGTGGACAAGGCCGCCATCGACGCCGTGCTGAAGGCGGACGGGTAAGGGCGGAGACAAGGCGGTGGCCGCACCCGCGATTCCGCCCGCGCTGTTTGATTTCCTGCGCGAGTTGAAGGAGAACAACGACCGGGCGTGGTTCGAGGCGAACCGGGCGCGCTATATCGCCGATGTGCGCGATCCGATGCTGGACTTCATCGCCGCCTTCGGGGAGCCGCTGGCGGCGATCAGCCCGCATTTCCGCGCCGACCCGAGGGCGAATGGCGGCTCGCTCTTCCGCATCTATCGCGACACGCGCTTCTCGCGCGACAAGACGCCATACAAGACCAATGTCGGCGCGCATTTCCGCCACGCCGCCGGCAGGGACGCCCATGCGCCCGGCTTCTACCTGCATCTGGAGCCGGGGCGCTGCTTTGCGGGTTGCGGCATCTGGCGCCCGGGCGGCGAGGCGGTGGGGCAGATCCGCGAGGCCATCGCCGGGCGGCCCCGGATATGGAAGCGCGTCACCGGCGCCTCGTTCTGCAAGACCTTCTCGATGATGGGCGAGTCGCTCAAGCGCCCGCCGCGCGGCTACGACGCCGACCATCCGCTGATCGGGGACCTGAAGCGCAAGGACTTCATCGCGAGGGCCGAGATTTCGGAAGCGGACGCCGTCGCGCCCGGTTTCCTCGACCGCTTCGCCGGCATCGCGCGCTCCGGCGGCCCCTTCGTCCGCTTCCTGTCCGAGGCCCTGGGCGTGCCGTTCTGATTCAAGCCGGCGCGGCGGCCGGGAGGCGCAGCTTGTCGCTGTAACGTTCCACCACGGCGTCGAGGTCCGGGTTCGGCGCCGTCACGTCTATGGCGCGCACGCCGAACAGCGCCGGGCTGTGCGGCAGGGCCGGTTCCCTGCCCTCGGCGAGGTCGCGGGCGAGACCGAGCAGCCGGCGCCGCGCCGCGATGATTGCTGCATCCGAGGGGCCGAGATGCTCGTTCTCGCGGTCCACGATGGGGCCCATGCTCTCGACGATGGCGCGGTCCTGGTTGTTGACGCCCGGAATGCCGGTCGCGTTGCCGGCCCGCTGCGAGGCGCGGTCCAGCATGTAGCCGTTTTCGCGATTGACCTCCGGCGTGAAGCCGCCCGGCAGCGTGCGCGGCGCCGCGCCCAGGCCCGTTTCCAGATAGGCGCGGTCCGCCTCCGTCATCGGCGCTTCCGGGTTGTAGGAGGTGCCGAAGACGAATGTGTTCTCGTCGTCTATCGGGATGTAGGCGCGCGAGGAGATCGGGTATTCCGGATGCGGGATGATGGAGTTGCTCGGCAGGATCCACTGCATGATGCGCCAGTTGAACAGATCGTCCGCCGCGCCGCGCTGCGAGCCGTAATAGAAGCCGTAATCCGTCGGGCGGATATGGATCGACGGCATGCCGTCCTTCTGCCAGTTGCCATGCGCGGCGGCGAGGCCGGGCGACAGGGCGGACATGTCTGCGAAGCGGTGCAGGAAAGTCGTGTGGCGGGTGTCGATCTCGCCCTCGAAGCCCTGGAAGTAATTGGCGCGCAAATGCCATTTCTTCTGCCAGCGATGCTCGGGCGCCAGCATGGCCCATTCGAACTCGGGCAGGGGCGGCTGCCTGTCTTTCGGCCCCATATAGGCCCAGATCCAGCCGCCCCACTCGGCGGCGGGGTAGGCCTTCATGCGCACCTTGCGCCTGTAGTCGGTCTCCGGCGGCTCGTTCGGCATCTCGACGCAATTGCCGTCCACGTCGAATTTCCAGCCGTGATAGACGCAGCGCAGGCCGCACTCCTCATTGCGGCCGAAATAGAGCGAGGCGCGCCGGTGTGGACATTTCTCGTCCAGAATGCCGATCCGCCCCGCCGTATCGCGAAATGCCACGAGGTCCTCGCCGAGCAGCCTGAGCCGCACCGGGTCGCAATCGGGCCCCGGCAGCTCTTCCGGCATGAGCGCCGGAATCCAGAACCGGCGGAACAACTCGCCCATCGGCGTGCCGGGGCCAATACGGCAGAGCAGTTCGTTGTCTTCGAGTTTCAGCATTGCGAAGGCCTCATTGCGGGCAGCCTTTCGACGAAGCATGCAGCCGCCGGGCCGCCCCATCAAGCATGCGGGCCGTTCTTGGGGTAAGCTGGCCCGCACTGGGCCGGGAGGGGAGAGCGCGATGGGCTGGCGGATCGGGGTGGATATCGGCGGGACCTTCACCGATATCGCGGTGCTGGACGAGGAGAGCGGACGCGCCGGCATCGCCAAGGTCCCGACCACGCCGCGCGATTTCGGCGCGGCGGTGATCGACGGCATAGGCGCGGCGATGCGCGACTACGGCATAGACCCTGCTTCGGTCTCGCTCGTCTCCCACGCCACCACGGTCGTCACCAACGCGCTGCTGGAGGGCAAGGGCGCCAATGTCGCGCTCATTGCCACCGACGGATTCCGAGATGTGCTGGAGCTCCGACGCTCGGCCCGCGCGGACCTCTACGACCTGTTCCAGAACGCCCCGGCGGTGCTAGTGCCGCGCCGCCAGCGCTTCGAGGTTCGGGAGCGGATCGACGCCCAGGGCGCGGTCGTGACGCCGCTCGACGAGGCCGGGCTGGATGCTGTCGTCGCGCGCATCCGGGAGCTTGGCGTCGATGCCGTCGCTGTCTGCCTCATGTTCTCCTTCCTGAACGACGCGCATGAGCGCCGGGTGGGCGAACGGCTCCGCGCGGCGCTGCCCGGCGTGCCGGTCTTCCTCTCCAGCGAGGTGCTGCCGGAGATCCGCGAGTTCGAGCGCACGAGCACGACCGCGGTTTGCGCCTATGTCGGGCCGGTGCTGGCCTCCTATCTGGACCGGCTGGAGGCCGCACTCGCGGAGCTCCGCCTGCCCTCGCTCTATGTGATGGGCTCCAATGGTGGCGTGTTCGATGTGCCCGAGGCGCTCAAAATGCCGGCGGCGGCGGTGGAATCCGGCCCCGCCGCCGGGGTCATCGCCGCGCAGCGCATGGGCCGGCAGATCGGACGGGCGAACCTCATTTCCTTCGACATGGGCGGCACCACCGCCAAGGCGAGCCTGATCGAGAACGGCCGCATCGAGACCACCTCCGAATACGAGGTCGGCGGCGAGGGCAATGTCGGGCGCTGGCTCCACGGCACCGGCCACCCCATAAGGGTGCCGGTGATCGACCTGGCGGAGGTGAGTGCGGGCGGCGGCAGCATCGCCTGGCTCGACCCCGGCGGGGCGCTCAGGGTCGGACCGCAAAGCGCGGGCGCGGAACCCGGCCCCGTCTGCTACGGGCGGGGCGGCGCGCAGCCCACCGTGACGGACGCCAATGTGGTGCTGGGCTATCTCAGCCGCACACACCTGCTGGGCGGGCGGCTGCCCATCGACGCCGCCGCCTCGGAAGAGGCGATCCGCCGGCATATCGCGGACCCGCTGGGGCAGGATGTGTCCGAAGCCGCCGCCGGAATCCTGCGGGTCGTCAACAACAGCATGGCGGAGGCGCTGCGCATCGTGTCGGTGGAGCGCGGCCACGATGCGCGCGAATTCTCGCTCGCCGCCTTCGGGGGCGCAGGGCCGGTGCATGCGGCGGCGCTTGCCGAGGAGCTCGGCATCGCGGAGGTCATCGTGCCGCCGGTCCCTGGCGGGTTCTCGGCGCTGGGGCTCGTCGCGACGGACCTCCGCCGCGACTATTCGCACACCTTCTACGCCCGGATCGACGAGGCGGACCTGGATGCGCTCAACCGGCGGCTCGCCGAGCTTGAGGCCGCAGCCCGGGCCATGCTGCGGAATACGGGCCTGCCGGAAGCCGACTGCACCGTCGAGCGCTCCGCCGATTGCCGCTACACAAGGCAGGCTTATGAGCTGACCGCGCCGCTCGGCGAGGGCACCGTGACCCGCGCCCTGCTGGACCGGCTCGCGGGCGAGTTTCACGACCGGCATCTGCGCACCTACGGGCACAAGAACCCCGACGAGCCGGTGCAGATGGTGAATATCCGCGTGACCGCGACGGGCCGTCTGCCGGGCGTCGAGTTCCATGCGGACGCCGGGGCGTCTTCGGGGTCCGCCGGGGAGCGCGAAGTCGTGTTCGGCGAACGGCTACGCTGCCCGGTTATCACGCGCGGGGACCTGCCCGCCGATGCCGGGGGAAGGCCGGGGCCGTTCATCGTGGAGGAGATGGACTGCACCACGGTCGCGCCGCCCGGCTGGCGCGCCCGGCGCGACGAACGCGGGTTCATCCTGATGACGAGGAGTGCGTGACATGGCCGCCCAGCCGTCCGCGGTGAAGACCGACGCCGCCACCTTCGAGGTCGTCAAGAACAGCCTCTATGCGGTCGCCGAGGAAATGAAGGTGGTGCTTGCCAAGACCGCCTATTCCCCCATCCTCAAGGTGGCGGGGGACTATTCCTGCGGCGTGTTCGACGACCGGGGCGAGATGGTTGCCCAGGGCCCCGACCTGCCGATTCATCTGGGCTCCATGCCCGACGCCGTGCGCGCGGTGGTGCGCGCCTGGGAGGTGATCGAGCCCGGCGATGTGTTCGTCCACAACGACCCCTATTTCGGCGGCTCGCACCTGCCGGACGTGAATGTCGTCTCGCCCGCCTTCGTGGACGGCGCGCTGCTCGGCTTCTGCTGCGTGCGCGCCCACTGGCCGGATATCGGCAGCGCCACGCCCGGCAGCTACGGCGCGGTGACGGATGTCTATGGCGAGGGGCTGCGCCTGCCGCCGGTGCGCATCCACCGGGGCGGGGCGGTCAACCGCGATGTCGAGGACATGATCTTCGCCAATGTCCGCACCCCGGACGAGCGCCGCGGCGACCTGCGCGCCCAGATCGCGGCCAACCGCCGGGCCTGCGAGCGGCTGGCGGCGCTCGCCGGCAAATACGGCACGGACAACCTCAAGCGCATCATGCAGGAGGTGATGGACTATTCCGAAGCGATGATGCGCAGGCTGCTCCGCGACATTCCCGACGGGGAGGGCGCATTCGAGGATTTCTGCGACGGCGACGGGATCGTGGCGCCCGGCTCGAACCGCGACGAGACCTTCGACATCAGGCTCCGCATAACCAAGCAGGGCGACGGCGTGACGGCGGATTTCGAGGGCTCCGACCCGCAGGTGGCCGGCCCGATGAACGCGCCGCTATCGGTCACCGCCTCGGGCGTGTTCGCGGGTCTCAAGATGGCGGTGGATTCGGCGGGCGTCGTGCCGCCCAATTCCGGCGCCTGGCGGCCGGTCAGGGTGCTCGCGCCGGAGGGCTCGGTGGTGAACGCGCAATATCCGGCCCCGGTCGTTTATGCCAACCACGAGATGTCCCACCGCATCTGTGACATGGTGTTCGGCGCGCTCGCGGCGATCATCCCGGACCGGGTGATGGCTTGCTCCCAGGGCACATCGGCCGTGCTGACGCTCGGCGGCACGGACTACCGGACCGACGAGCACTATGTCAGCTACGAGACGGTCAAGGGCGGCTTCGGCGCGCGGCCGGACCGCGACGGCATCAGCGCGGTGGCGAGCGGCATCTCCAACACCATGAACACGCCGGTGGAGGTCATCGAGATGAGCTTCCCGGTGCGGGTCG
The DNA here is from genome assembly GCA_022822125.1 of Alphaproteobacteria bacterium. The sequence goes on along the minus strand of JAJECF010000048.1, from coordinate 8,699 downwards.
AATCCTATGAGCTGCTGCCCGATTCCGGCGGCGCCGGCCGCTGGCGGGGTGGGCTCGGCGCGCGCCGGACCTGGCGGATCCTGGAGCGCGACTCGCGCGCCACCGTCTGCTGCGAGCGCACCAAGTCCCCGCCTTTCGGCATAGAGGGCGGCGCGGCGGGCGCGCCGGCCCGCATCTCGGTCGTCGATCCGGACGGAACGGAGCGCGTGCTGAACAGCAAGGGCTCCTTCGACGCCCCGGCGGGCGCGCTGGTGGTCTTCGACGTGCCCGGCTCGGGCGGCTACGGCCCGCCGTCGGAGCGCGACCCGGCGCGGCTCCGCGAGGACCTTGCCGACGGCTATGTCACGCCCGAAGGCGCGCGCCGGGACTACGGCGCGGCCGACCCCGACGCCCTGATCGCCATTGCGGACGAATAACCGTGTTCGCCAGACCGGTGCCGCAGCGGCAGCATCCGCGGCAGAAGATGCTGGCTCAGGCCGGACGGTCGCCCTCCAGGATGATGCGCCAGAGCGTCCGGGAGTGCCGGCGGTCGTAGTCGCCATGCGCGCGGTGCATCGTGGCGCGGTTGTCGCAGACCACCATGTCGCCCTGCCGCCAGCGATGGCGATAGACGATGCCGTCATGGATGGTGCGGTCCAGCAGGTCCTGCATCAGCGCCTGCGAGGCCTCCGGCGTCATGCCCTCGATGTAATGCGCCTTGGATATGTGGAAATAGAGCGCCTTCGAACCGTGCTCGGGATGAGTGCGCATCATGGGGTGAACGACGGGGATGTCGTATTTCTCCAGGTCCTCATCCAGCGTCTGGGCCGCAAGGTGCCGGTCGATTCTGTTGACCGTCCGGAGTTCCGACAGGCGCTGCTGCTCTTCGGCGTCGAGATCGGTCCAGGCGGCGCGCATGTTGGCGAAGCTGGTGTCGCCGCCCTGCGGAGGGATGTCGACGCCGTAGAGAATCGTCGCCTTGGGCGGGCGCTCGCGGTTCGTGTGGTCCGTGTGCCAGAGCGCGGCCGGGCGCTGGCCGTTGCGGTGCCAGATGCGCCCGATCATCGGCTGGTCGGGCATGTTGTGCTGGCTGTAATGCTGCGCCATCGGCGCGCCGAGCTGCGAGCAGGCCGCCAGATAGTCCGCTGGCGTGAAGCTCTGGCCCCGGAAGACGAGCACAAGATGTTCGGCGAGGGCGGCTGCCACGGCCTCGCGGTCCTCGGCGGACAGCCCCTCGCGCAGGTCCAGGCCCTCGATCTCCGCGCCGAGCGAAGGATGCAGGGGCTTCGGTGTCGGGATGGTCATATCGCGCTCCTTATTTCAGGTTGCGGCTGCGGCGGGCGGCCATGCGGGCGGCGATGGCGGGCCAGGCGAGGCCCAGGATGGCCAGCGCGAAGAAGCCGCAGACGATGGGGCTCTCCAGCAGCCTCAGCCAGTCATTGTCATACATGATCATCGACTGGCTGAGCGTTTCCTCCAGCATCCGGCCGAGAATGAGGCCCATGACCAGCGGGGCCGCGCCGAAGCCGTGCCGGCGCATGATGAAGCCGACCGCGCCGGAGAGCAGCATGACCCAGACATCGAAGAAGGAGCCGCTCAGGCTGTAGGCGCCGATCACCGAGAAGCCGAACACCATCGGCCAGAGGAAAGTGCGCGGGATGAGCGTGATGCGGGCGAAGATCTTCGCGCCCGCAAGGCCGATGACGAGGAAGGCTATATTGCCGACCGCCATGGCGCCGAAGATCGCATAGACGAATTCGGGCGTTTCCTGGATGAGATAGGGCCCGGGGCGGAAGCCGTGGGCGATGAGCGCGGCAAGGATGAGCGCGGTCGTGCCGCTGCCGGGGATGCCGAGCGCCAGCGTCGGCACCATCGCGCCGCCGGTGGCGGCATTGTTGGCGGCTTCCGGCCCGGCGATGCCTTCCGGCACGCCGGTGCCGAATTCGTCCTTGCGCCGCGACCAGCGCTTCGCCTCGTTATAGCCCATGATGGCGGCGACCGTGCTGCCCTCCGCCGGCAGGATGCCGATGAAGGTGCCGATGCCGCTGGAGCGCAGCACCGTGCCGGCGACCCGGCGGATGTCCTCCCGGCTCGGCAGTTTCACCACCACGGACTTGATGCGCTCCAGCGCCTGGTCCGCCGCCTGGCTCTGGACCAGCATTTCCGAGACCGCGAACAGGCCGATCAGCACCGGCACGAATTCCACCCCTTCGGTCAGCTCGTGGAAGCCGAAGGTGAACCGCTCGATCCCGGTGCCGAGATGCGTGCCCACGGTGCTGATGAGCACGCCGACCGCGCCGGCGATGAGGTTGCGCAGCGACGACCGCCCGCTGATCGAGGCGAGCATGGAAAGCGCGAAGACGGTGAGCGCGAAATATTCCGGCGGCCGGAACGACACCGCCACCTTGGCGAGCAGCGGCGTGGCGACGATGAACACGACCAGCGACAGGAGGCCGCCGGTGACGCTGGAGACGGCGGCCAGGCCGAGCGCGCGCCCCGCCTCGCCGCGCCGGGCCATGGGGTAGCCGTCGAAGGCGGTCGCCACGGCCGGCGGCGCGCCCGGCGCATTGATGAGGATGGCGGTGATCGAGCCGCCGAATGTGCCGGCGCAATAGAGCGCCGCCATCATGCAGATCGCCGATACCGGCTCCAGCATGATGGTGAAGGGCAGCAGCAGGGCGATGGCTAGCGGCGAGGACAGGCCGGGCAGCGCGCCGAACAACACGCCGATCAGCACTCCCGCCATCACCAGCGCGATGTTGTAGAGGCTGAAGGCGAGCCCGAGGCCTTCCAGGACCGGTTCCATGCCCGCCGCTCAGTTCAGGCTCAGGCCGAAGATGCCCGGCTGGAAATAGATCTGGAAGGCTTGGGTGAACAGCACCATCACCGCCGTCGGGAAGCCGAGCGCGAAGGCCGCAAGCGGCACCCAGCGCCGTTCTCCCCAGAGCAGCGGCAGGGCGAAGCAGATCGCCACCAGCGTGAGATAGGTGCCGAGCCACGCCGCCGCCGCGACGAGCGCCAGCGCGGCGGCGAAGGTGATATAGGCGATCGGCCGGACCCGGTCCCGGCGGTCCTCTTCGAGGCCGCTGTCGCCCCTCCTGCTGCGGAAGGCGTGCTCGAACGGCAGGAGCAGGGCGAGCGCGCCGATGACCCACAGCAACAGACGCGGAAAGAACTCCGGCGGGATGCTGTCCGCGAAGAGGGGCGAGATCTCCTCGAAGGTCGTGCAGAGATAGAAGCCTGCGCCGACCAGCGCGAGGATCGCCAGGCTCAGGGCCAGGTCCGTGCGATGCACCCGGCCGCGCGCCGACCGCAGCATGGGGGACGCCCGCTAGAGCCCGAGCTCTTCCATGGCGGCCTTGGCCTTGGCGTAGTTGTCCTTGAGCTGCTTGTCCCAGACCTGCCAGCCGGCGACGCTCTCTTCCGGGTCGAGGCCGGACGACCGGAGATAGCCGCCGAAGGTCTTGTGCTTCATCGCCTTGGTCAGCGCATCCGAGAGCTTCTGGATAATCGGCTCGGGCGTGCCCGCCTTCACCGCATAGCCGCGCGTCGTCGAGGTCTTGACCGGGTAGCCGAGTTCGAAGGTGGTCGGCACGTCCGGATAGCCGCCGAGGCGCTTGTCGTTCATCACCGCAAGCGGGCGGAAGGTCCCGTCCTGCACCTGGGCCAGCGCCTCCGAGACATTCGGCAGGGTGGCGTCGATGGCTCCGGACATGAGCGCCTGCACCATCTGCGCGCCGCTGCCGAAGGGCACGGCCTTCTGCTTGATGCCGGCCGTCTTGGCGAATTGCAGCAGGCCGATATGCTCGGTCGAGCCGATCTCGCCGACGCCCCAATTGAGCGGCTTCTCCTTCGAGGCGGCGACCAGCTCCTCCAGGGTCTGGAAGGGGCTGTCCTTGTGGACGGTGATGAAGGTCGGGTCGTCCATGGCGCGGGCGACGCCCACCATGTCGTCGATCTCCATGCCGCCCTTGCCGCGCGCGATGGTGTAGAGATGGGTCTGCGTCAGCGCCATCAGCGTGTAGCCGTCGGCCGGCTTGCCCTTCACATAGGCTTGCGCCGCCGCCCCGCCGCCGCCGCGCTTCGCCACCACAACCATGTCGGTGTCGAGATTGCGGCGCGAGCGGATCATCATCATCCGCGCCGTGGTGTCGGTGCCGCCTCCGTATTTGGCGTGGATCACCACCTCGACGGTCTTGCCGTCGGGGAAGTCTTCGGCGGCGCCCGCCGGCAGCGCCAGAATTCCGGCAAGGGCGATTCCGCCCAGAACGGTCTTCAGCATGTCGGTTTCTCCTGTTGTCCGGCTTATTCCGCGGCCTGTGCGGCGCGGGGCGGCCAATCGACCTGGCGGCGCATCTCCAGCCGCGCGATCTGCTGGCGATGCACCTCGTCCGGGCCGTCGGCGAAGCGCAGCGCGCGCATTCTCGACCACATGAAGGACAGCTTGAACGCCTGGCTCATCGCCCCGCCGCCATGGGCCTGCATGGCGTCGTCGATCACCTGCAGCGCCATGTTCGGCGCGGCCACCTTGATCATGGCGATTTCCTGCCGCGCGGCCTTGTTGCCGACCGTGTCCATCATATGCGCGGCCTTGAGCGTCAGCAGGCGGCACATCTCGATATTGATGCGCGCATCGGCCACCCGCTCGCGGAAATTGTCGCGGTCGCCGACGGGCGTGCCCCAGGTCACACGCTCCGTGCCGCGCCGGCACATCATTTCCAGCGCGCGCTCGGCCACGCCGATAATGCGCATGCAGTGGTGGATGCGGCCGGGCCCGAGGCGGCCCTGCGCGATCTCGAAGCCGCGGCCTTCGCCCAGCAGCATGTTCGAGGCCGGCACGCGCACATCCTTGAAATCGACCTCGCCATGACCGTGCGGCGCGTCGTCGAAGCCCATCACGTTCAGCATCCGCACGACCTCGATGCCGGGCGCGTCGGTCGGCACCAGGATCATGGACTGCTGGTTGTAGCGCGGACCGGTCGGGTCGGTCTTGCCCATGAAGATCAGCACCTTGCAGCGCGGGTCGCCGATGCCCGAGGTCCACCATTTGCGCCCGTTGATGACATAGTCGTCGCCGTCGCGCTCGATGCGGCTCTCAATATTGGTGGCGTCGGAGGAGGCGACGCGCGGCTCCGTCATGGCGAAGGCGGAGCGGATTTCGCCCGCCAGCAGCGGGTCCAGCCACTGCTTCTTCTGCTCCGGCGTGCCGTAGCGCTCCAGCACCTCCATGTTGCCGGTGTCCGGCGCGGAGCAGTTGAACACCTCCGGCCCCCAGTTGATCCGGCCCATGACCTCGCAGACCGGGGCGTATTCGAGATTGGTGAGGCCCCCGCCGAGTTCGCTTTCCGGCAGGAACAGGTTCCAGAGGCCCTCCTCGCGCGCCTTCTCCTTCAGCTCCTCCAGGACGGGAATGACCTTCCAGCGGTTGCCGCCCTCCTCGAGCTGCTCGTAATAGACATCCTCGTTCGGATAGACATAGCGGTCCATGAAGTCCTGGACGCGGCCGACCAGTTCCTTGGTCCGGTCGTTGAATTCGAAGTCCATAACGGTCGGTTTCCTCTCGGGCGTGCGTAGCGGGTTCGGTTCGACCCTAGCGCAACCGGGCCGCCGCCGGAAGCGCGCTCAGGCCCTGCCGGCCAGGCCCTGCACAGTGGCGTAGAGCGCATCCTCGACGGTAATGCCCTCCTCCGCCGTCCGGGCGCGGGCGGCGAGGCGCCGGTCGCCCGGCAGCCGGGCGTCGCCATTGGAAAGCAGCCGCTCGAACAGCTCCTCGACATGGGCGAGGAAGCCCGGCCCCGCAAGCCGCGCGGGGTCGATGGCGATGAAGGACTGGGCGCCGTTGGAGGGGCCGCCGTCGCGCTTGTGGTCGGCGGCGCTCTCATAGCCGAAAAACCCGCCGGAGAGCCCGCCGGTCATCAGCTCCACCATGAGCGCGATGGCGGAGCCCTTGTAGCCGCCGAAGGGCAGTTGCACGCCTTTCAGGATTTCCGCCGGGTCGGTCGTCGGCTTGCCGTCCGGCCCGAGGCCCGCGCCGGCGGGAGCCTCATGGCCGTCGCGCGCCGCGATCTGGAGTTCGCCCCGCGCCGTGGCCGCGGAAGCCTGGTCGAAGATCATCGGCGCCCTGCCGCCGCCGCGCGGGCAGGCGAAGGCCATCGGGTTGGTGCCGAACAGCGCCTCCGTGCCGCCGGCGGGCGCCATGAAGCTCTGCGAGTTGACGAAGGTGAAGGCGACCAGCCCCTCCTCCGCCAGAGGCTCGATGTCGGGCCAGAGCGCGGCGAAATTGTAGGAGTTCCGGATCGTCATGCAAGCGACGCCCTGGGTGCGCGCCTTCGCCGCCAGCATTTCGCGCCCCCGCGCAATGGCGAGCGGCGCGAAGCCCCGGCGCGCATCCACGGCGACCAGGCCCGGCGCCGCATCGACGATATCGGGCTCGGCCTGCGGGTCGGCGGCGCCGCTCTTCACCGACGCGACATAGCCCGGCAGCCGGAACAGGCCGTGGCTTTTGCAGCCGTCCGCCTCGGCGCGGGCGATGTGGTCGGCGATCGCCTCGGCGTTTGCGCGCGAGACGCCGGCATCGGACAGGGCGTCGAAGGCGAGGGCGCGGCATTCCTCGAGCGAAATCGCGGCGGGCATGTTAGGTCTTCCCCCATGCGGTTGCGGAGCCGGTTTCGCAGCATAGACTTGGCCCCCGACGATGAGGAAGCCGCGAGATGCGTATCCATTCCGAGGACCTTGGCGGCCATGTGGCGCTTGTGCGGATCGAGAACGAGGCGCGCCGCAACGCCATGACGCGCGCCATGATGGTCCGCCTCGCCGGGCTGTGGGACGAGCTTGAGGCAGGGCCCGCCCGCGCCATCGTGCTGACCGGCGCCGGGGAGAAGGGGTTCTGCAGCGGCGCGGATGTCTCGGGAGACCTGTCGGCCTCGCCGGAGACGGCGGCGGCGGTGGCGCGCGCGCTGCTGAAGACGAAGCGTTACCGCAAGCCCATCGTGGCGGCGGTCAACGGCGATTGCGTCGCCGGCGGAGTGGAATTGCTGATCTCGACCGATCTGCGCGGCGCCGCGCCCCATGCCCGCTTCGGCCTGCCGGAGGTCAAATGGGGCATCTATCCCTTCGGCGGCGCGGCGACCAAGCTGGTGCGCCAGATCGGCTATGTGCATCTCATGGACATGATCCTGACCGGCCGCCTGCTGGACGCGGAGGAAGCCCGCGCCATCGGGCTGGTGAACGCGGTAATACCGGCCGGAGAGCTTCTGGACTGGGCGGTGGAGAAGGCGCGGCTGATTGCCGCCAACAGCCCGGCGGCGGTGCAGGCGGTCAAGGAGCAGATCACCGCCGGGCTGGAGGAGTGGACGATCTCCCAGGAGCCGCGCGAGCAGGCGCTGGGCGACCGGGTGCGCGCCTCTCCCGACTTCCGGGAGGGCGTCGCCGCATTCCTGGAGAAGCGCCGGCCGCAATATTAGCCGGCGGCCCCATGGACCTGCCCGCCCGCCTGCGCCATATGTTTGCCCCATCCGGCAGTCCGCCGCTAAGGTCGCCCAGTATGGAACTTCTGCAATATATCGACCGACGCCCGGAGCCCGCAGAGGCGCTGGCGCTTGCCGATTGCGGCGACCTGGAAGGCCTGATGGATGCGGCGGCGAGACTGCGCGACCGGCTGCACGGGCCGCGGATCAGCTATTCGCGCAAGGTGTTCATCCCTCTGACGCATCTCTGCCGCGACGTCTGCCATTACTGCACCTTCGCGAAGCCGCCGCGCCGGGGCGAAGCCGCCTACATGACGCCGGAGCGGGTGCTGGATATTGCGCGGGCGGGCGCAGCGGCCGGCTGCAAGGAGGCGCTGTTCACCTTGGGCGACAAGCCGGAACGGCGCTACCGCGCGGCGCGGGAGGCGCTGGCCGAACTCGGCTACGAAACGACGCTCGACTATCTGAAGGCGATGGCGAAGCTGGTATTCGAGGAGACCGGCCTGCTGCCGCACCTCAATCCCGGCCTGATGACGGCCGGAGAGCTTGCGGAGCTTCGCGGCGTCTCGGCCTCGATGGGCATCATGCTGGAGAGCGCCTCGGACCGGCTCTGTGAAAAGGGCATGCCGCATTACGGCTCGCCGGACAAGCTGCCGGCGCGCCGCCTCGAGACCATCCGGCTCGCGGGCGAGGCGAAGGTGCCGTTTACCTCCGGCATCCTGATCGGCATCGGCGAGACCCGCTGCGAACGCGTCGAATCGCTGCTCGCGATCAGAGCCGTACACGAGCGCCATGGACATATCCAGGAAGTCATCGTCCAGAATTTCCGCGCCAAGCCCGATACCAAAATGGCGCGGGCGCCCGAACCCGATCTCGAAGAGCTCGTCTGGACCATCGCCGTGGCGCGGCTGATTTTCGGTCCGGACATGAACATCCAGGCGCCGCCGAATCTCAGCCCAGGTGCGCTCGAACAACTCGTCGCCGCCGGCATCAACGACTGGGGCGGCGTTTCGCCCGTAACGCCCGATCATGTCAATCCCGAGGCCCCCTGGCCGCATCTCGACGAACTCGCCGCCCAGACCCGGAGCGCCGGCGCATTTCTCGAACAGCGCCTGACGATCTACCCTGAATACGTGCGCCGGCCCGATGTCTGGCTCGACGGGAAAGTCCGGCCCGCGGTGCTGAGACATGCGGATGCGGTGGGATTCGCCAAGCGCGACCATTGGTCTTCCGGTCATCCCGGCAACTTGCCCG
>JAJECF010000204.1 GCA_022822125.1 Alphaproteobacteria bacterium | reverse complement strand
ATAGAAGTTCCGCACCTCGCTGCCCTCGGGGAATTGCGCTTCCACCTGTTCCTTGAACCACTCCATGGCGATGGCCGTCGGATGCGGCGGCGGCGGCAGGTCCACCGAAACCCGGATGATGACTTTCTCCAGTTCGGCCTTCGCCGGCGTCGGCAGGGCTGCAAGCAGGACCGTAGCGGCTGCGAAAGCTACGGCTCCCGCAAAGGCGGCGGCGCGCGGCAGATATGATCGAAGCATGGCGTTCTCCCTTCTGCCCGGTGTGTTTCAAGGTCGGCGCAGCGGCTGCGCTGCGACACGCTGCCGGTCTCTCGCCCGCCCCCGTAAATATATGCGCGACGCGGCCGATCCGGGCAGCGGTCGCGCCGCGTCCCACAGGCCGTTGCCTACGAATGAGAGGCGGGCATCCGGAAACGGACGCATCGCGGCCGGGGTGCCCCCACCTTATGCCATGCACCCTGCAAGTCAAAGACCCGCCGCCGCAGGCCTCCGGTCAGGCCGCGTATCTCCGGACCAGCGCCCGCGCGCGGGCCGCGGCGTGCTCCGGGATCGTGTGGCGGGGCGGAAAGTCGCCGGCGGGCCTGGTGGCGTCGATCATCATCTTGGCGGTCAATCCGTCATGGTTGGACGGATCGAGGATCGCGCCCATGCAGTTCTTCAGGATGTCCACGTCCCGGTCCGCCTGCATGCGCGTGCAGACGGCCCACATCACATCCCGGTCGCTCGCGATATCGACATCGTCATCGACGACGATGGCGAGCTTCAGGCTGAGGTCTTCGCCGAGCGCGGTCGCGGCGGCGTTCTTCGCCTGGCCGGGCGCAGGGTCCTTCATGGCGATATAGACATGCATGCGGCAAGTACCGGATTTCGGCATCGCGACGCCGGTGACATTGGGATAGTTCTGCCGCAGCACCTTGAGCAGCCGCGCCTCCATCGGCACCGCCAGGAGGCCGGTATGCTCGTCGGAAATGCCCGGCACGATGTCCTGATAGATCGCGTCCCCGCGGTGCAGGATCGCCGAGACCTCGATGACATGCCGGGTCGAGCGCGCCGAGGCGTAGCCGGTGAATTCCGCAAACGGCCCCTCGTCCGCTTCCTCGCCGGGGAGGATATGGCCCTCGATGACGAATTCGGCGAAGGCCGGCGCCTCGACCGGCACGGTCACGCCCCGGACCAGCTCCAGAGGCCGGCCCATGAAGCCGCCGGCGACGGCGTATTCGTCGGCGTCTATCGGTCCTTTCCAGAGGCCGCTGCCGAACGCGAACAGCGGATGGTGGCCGATGACGATGGACACCGGGATCGCCTCGCCCCGCCCGGCCGCCCGCTGCGCATAGCTCCACAGATGCCGGCGGCTGTGCAGGCTGGTGCCGAAGCGGGTCCGGCCCATGACCTGCAGCCTGTGATAGCTGGCGTTCCGGACGCCGGTATCCGGGTCCCTGGCGACGACGATGCCATTGGTGACATAGCGGCCGCCGTCCTCCGCGAAATGGTTCATGATCGGCAACGCGCCGAGATCGACAGCGCCGCCGGTAATCACCCTGTCCAAAACGGGGCCCGTTTCCAGGATCACCGGCTCGATGATCCCGTCGCCGAGCCCGCCCCAGGTCCCGATCAGATCCTCCTCGGCGACGCCGAGCGCCTGGGCGTAGCGCCGGCGGTCGCCGAACAGGTTGGCGACGACCGGGAAGGGCGAATCCCCGACCTTCTCGAAGCGGACCACCGGCGCGCGGCCCTGCCTTTCCAGTTCCATCGCCACCGCCGTCACATCGAAATCGATGCCGACCGGCTCGGGGATGCGCATGATCGCCTTCGGGTCCGCCGCTTCCAGATCTTCAAGGAAGGATCTGAGGTCCAGCGTTCTTTCATTCGCTCGCATGGGCTGGCTCCTCCGCCGGTTTTCCTTCCGGCCATAATACCAGCGGCGCCGGGTTGAAACTCACGGGCAAATGCCGCCCGGCGCCCCCGCCTCTCCTCATCCTGAGTAGCCGACCGAAGAGCCTGTCCTGAGCTTGTCGAAGGGGACGGCGTATCGAAGGATCGTCCCGCCTGTGGAACCGCCGTCCCCTTCGACAGGCTCAGGATGAGGACAAAGGGCCGGGGCTACGGCAGGGAGAAAACGCGCCATCGGTTCCGGTCAACGATCGCGGCCATAGCAGGGAATGCTATACACTATCTGCGCTCACCAGCTCGACCCGCCCCCCATCCGGAGACGTCTCATGCCGCTCACCCTCCAGGAAGCCAATCGCGTCGCCGCGGCCGCCATCGCGCATGCGGAGAGCCTCGGCATTCTCATTTGCGTTTCCGTTGCCGATGCCGGCGGGCGGCTCATCGCCTTCCAGCGCATGGACGGCGCGATCTGGGCCGCGGTTTACGGCTCGCAGGGCAAGGCCGCCGCCTCCGCCGCCTTCGGCCGGCCGAGCGGCGACCTGACGGAGCGCGCGGACCATCCGACCTTCCGGGGCATCGTGGCGGCCGATGGCGGGCGCATGATCCTCGGCAAGGGCGGCGCGCCGATCCTCCGCAACGGACAGCTTGTCGGCGCCTGCGGCGTCGGCGGCGGCACCGGGGAGGAAGACGAGGATTGCGCCCGCGCCGGGGCGGCCTGCATTTAGCCCGGATTGCCGCCCGGTTCGAAAGAGCTTGACCTCCGCTTGCGCAGATATGTGCGGAAGGTTAGGTTGCGCGCCTTCCGGGGGTCCGTAGCTCAGTCGGTTAGAGCGCCGTCTTGACATGGCGGAGGTCACAAGTTCAAGTCTTGTCGGACCCACCATCCCCTTGTTCCGGTTGGCTTTTCCCTGATGTTCGAAGGCTTCGAGGAGCGGCGGGTCGAAGGCGACGGCGTCCCGATCCACCTGCGCATCGGCGGCAGCGGCCCGCCCGTGCTCCTGCTGCACGGCTATCCGCAAACGCATGTCATCTGGCATGAGGTGGCGCCCCGCCTGGCGGCGCGTTTCACCGTGGTCTGCCCCGACATGCGCGGCTACGGGCGAAGCGGCAAGCCCGCAAACGATGCGGAGAACCGCCCCTATTCCAAGCGGGCGATGGCGGCGGACATGGTGCGGGTCATGGAGCGCCTCGGCCACGAGCGCTTCTGCCTCGCCGGGCATGACCGGGGCGGGCGCGTCGCCTACCGCCTGGCGCTCGACCATCCGGAGCGCGTCGCCCGCATTGCGGTGCTCGACATCGTGCCGACGCTGGAGCAATTCGAGCGGCAGGGGCAGCAGGGAAGCTTGGACTCCTTCCACTGGTTTTTCCTCGCGCAGCCCGCGCCCCTGCCGGAGACCATGATCGGGCGCGACCCGGACTGGTTCCTCAAACAGCTGACGGGGCGCTGGTCGGGCAGGGACTGCTTCGCCGAGGCGGCGATGGCGGACTATCTGGCCGCCTTCCGCGACCCGGAAACGATCCGCGCGACCTGCGACGATTATCGCGCCGGCGCCACGATCGACTGCGAGCTCGACGCCGCCGACCGCGCGGCGGGCCGGCGCATCGCCGCGCCGCTGCTGGCGCTCTGGGGCGCGGCGGGGCGTCCGCACAAGCGCAGGTCGGTGCTCGAAATCTGGCGGCTCTGGGCGGACCGGGTGGAGGGCGAAGGCCTCGCCTGCGGCCATTTCCTGCCGGAGGAGATGCCGGCGGAGACGGCCGGGCGCCTGGAAGCGTTCTTCTCGCTGGCCTGAGCGCACCGGCGCTGCTATAGATGGACGCGGAGACCGGCGGCGGGCGGACCCCTCGCCAACCCGGTCAGGTCCGGAAGGAAGCAGCCGTAACGAGTTTCCGGTCCGGGTCGCCTGCCGGCCTCCGCTTTCCTGAGAAACTCCGGCCGATGCGCTAGACTGCCCGCGATGAGCGACACGCCTGCCGCCTACCGGGTGCTGGCCCGCAAATACCGGCCCGCCGCTTTCGGCGACCTTGTCGGCCAGGAAGCGCTGGTGCGCATTCTCACCAACGCGATCCGGACCGGGCGGATTGCGCATGCCTTCATGCTCACCGGCGTGCGGGGCGTCGGCAAGACGACGACGGCGCGCATCCTCGCCCGCGCGCTCAACTGCCTCGGGCCCGACGGCGCGCGCGACGGGCCGGCGGAGGAGCCCTGCGGCGTCTGCGAGGCCTGCACGGCGATTGCCGCCGATCGGCATGTCGATGTCATCGAGATGGACGCGGCCTCGCATACCGGCGTGGACGATGTGCGCGAGATCATCGAGGCGGCGCGCTACCGCCCGGTCTCGGCGCGCTTCAAGGTCTATATCGTGGACGAGGTCCACATGCTCTCGCGCCAGGCCTTCAACGCGCTGCTGAAGACGCTGGAGGAGCCGCCGGGGCATGTGAAATTCATCTTCGCGACGACCGAGATCCGCAAGGTGCCGGTCACGGTGCTGTCGCGCTGCCAGCGCTTCGACCTGCGCCGCGTCCCGGTCGATATGCTGGAGGCGCATTTCGCGGGCGTGGTTGCGAAGGAAGGCGCGGAGATCGAGCCCGAAGCGCTGGCGCGGATCGCGCGGGCCGCCGACGGCTCGGTGCGCGACGGCCTCTCCATGCTGGACCAGGCCATTGCCGAGGCCCATGGCGGCAGGATTGCCGCGGACGCCGTGAACGAGATGCTGGGGCTGGCCGACCGGCTGGACATTTACGACCTGTTCGAGGCGCTGATGCGCGGCGAGGCGGCCGCCGCGCTCGCCCGGTTCGACGAGATGTACCGGGCCGGCGCCGATCCGGGCCTCGTGCTGCAGGACATGGCGGAACTCGTGCATCGGCTGACCCGCGCCCTGGTCGTGCCGGCGGAGGCCGAAGACGCCGCCCTGCCGGAGGCGGAGCGGGTGCGCGGCCGCAAACTGGCCGAAGCGCTCTCTATGCCGGCGCTCACCCGCGTCTGGCAGCTTGTGCTCAAGGGCATCCAGGAAGTGAATGCCGCGCCGTCAGCCAAGCCGGCCTTCGAGATGGCGCTGATGCGCATCGCCTATGCCGCCGGGCTGCCCACGCCGGCCGAAGCGATCGCGCAACTCCGCGCCGGCGCGCCCGCCGCAGCGGCTCCGCCAGCGAGAGCCGAACCGGCGCCGGCTCCCGAGCCGCCCGCTGCGCCGCCGGTCAAGGAAGACGTAACGAACGAGAGGGCCGGCGACCCCGCCCCGGAAGCCCCGCCGCCGCCCGACCTGCCGGAACTCGCGGATTTCGACGCCGTGGCGGCGCTGTTCGAGGAACGCCGCGAACCCCGCCTCCATTCGCATCTGGTCCATGACGCGCATCTCGTCTCCTTCGAGCCGGGCCGTATCGCCCTCAGGCTCGGCGAGCGGGCGCCGGACAATTTCGCTGCCGAGGTCGCAAAGCGCCTGACCCGCTGGACCGGCGCGCCCTGGACGGTATCCGCGGTGGAAGAAGGCGGGGACGCCACGCTTGCCGAACAACACGAAGACGCCCGGCGGGACCTGTTCGAGCGCGCGCGCCAGCACCCGCTCGCGCAACATACGCTGGAAATCTTCCCCGACGCCGCCATCGCCGATATACGCCCGATCCAGCCGGGCGAGGCGCTGGCCGAGCCCTCCGAGGAGCAGGAAGACGAGCGATGAAGAACCTCGCCAACATGATGAAACAGGCCCAGGAAATGCAGCAGAAAATGGCCGCGATGCAGGAGACGCTGGCAGGCCATGAAGTGGTCGGACGGGCGGCGGCGGGCATGGTCGAGGTGCGCATGAACGCCAAGGGCGAGCTTCTGGGCCTCAGGATCGACCCGAGCCTGATCGACCCGGCCGAAGCCGAGGTGATGGAAGACCTGATTACCGCAGGCTTCAACGATGCGCGCGCCAAGGCCGACGCGCATGCACGGGAGGAAATGCGCAAATTGACCGGAGGGCTGGAGCTGCCGCCCGGCTTCAACCTGCCCTTCTGACATGCTGCCCGGCGATCTGGAGACGCTGATCCGCCTGCTCGCCCGCCTGCCGGGGCTCGGCCCCCGCTCGGCCCGGCGCGCCGCGCTGCACCTCATCAAGCGCCGTGAAGGCCTGATGGCGCCGCTCGCCCGCGTGCTGGAGGCGGCGTCCGAATCGATCGTCACCTGCTCCGAATGCCGCAATCTCGACACGACCGACCCTTGCGGCATCTGCGCCGATCCGTCGCGGGACCAGTCGGCGATCTGCGTCGTGGAGGATGTCTCCGACCTCTGGGCGCTGGAGCGGACGGGCGTCTTTCGCGGCCGCTACCATGTGCTGGGCGGCGTGCTCTCCGCGCTTGACGGCGTCGGGCCGGAGGAGCTCGGCGTCGCCGCGCTCGTGGCGCGCGCCGGGGCGCCCGGCATTGCCGAGGTGGTGCTGGCCACCGGCGCCACTGTTGAGGGCCAGACCACGGCGCATTACCTTGCCGAGCGCCTCGGCGGCTGCAACGTGTCGATCACGCGCCTCGCCCACGGCGTGCCGGTGGGCGGTGCGCTCGACTATCTGGATGACGGCACGCTCACCACCGCGCTCCGCGCCCGCCGGCCGCTGTGAAACGCAATATCCTCCGCCTCGTGCGGCGCCGGCCCGACAGGCCCTGTCCTCTCACGCAAATCATGGGGCATACTTTATTGCGCAAGCCGGGGTTGTCTTACCCGGCCTTTGGCGCATGACAGGAGCCGGCCGGGCCCGGCAGAATGGATCGGGGGATGCGAGGGGGGGGTGCCAGGACGGGCCTCGGTGCGGCGCTGGCTGCCGGCGTTTTCGCATTGATAGCGGCCTGCTCGGCGGCCGCGCCGGTTGCGCCGCCGCCCGCCCCGAGCGAAGCCCATGCGCCGCAGGAGGAGACCGCGAGCGGCGTTCCGGGCGACGACGGGCGGCGGGCGCTCCGCGCCGCGCTCGACTCAGCCTCGCGCGGCGAGTGGCGCCAGGCCGCCCGAAGCGCGGAACAGGCGGAGCATCCCCTTGCCGCCGTGCTGATCGAATGGCGACGCCTGCGGAGTCTGGACACCGCCGCAACCTTCGCCGAAATCAAGGCGTTCCTGGAGGCCCATCCGGACTGGCCAAAGCAGGCCGCGCTCCTTCGGCGGGCCGAAGAGCTGATGCCGGAGGACTGGCCAGGCCGGGCGGCGCGCGCCTGGTTCGCTCGTTTCCCGCCTGTGAGCGGCATCGGCAAGCTGCGTCTGGCGGAGGCCCTGATCGCGAACGGCGAGGCGGAGGCCGGGCGCCGGCTGCTGCGCGAGGCCTGGATCGGCGGCGACTTTCCCCGCGATCTGGAGCGGCGCTTCCTCAGACGGCACCGCACGGCGCTCGGCGTTGAAGAGCATAACCGCCGGCTCGACCGGCTGCTCTGGGACGAGCGCATCGGCGCCGCGCAGCGCCAGCTTCGCCGCGCCGGCAAGGCGGAGCGCCGGCTGGGCGAAGCGCGCCTCCGGCTGATGCAGCGCAGACCCGGCGTGGACTGGGCGGTCCGGCAGGTGCCGGCCCGGTTGCGCGCCCATCCGGGCCTCGTCTTCGAGCGCATACGCTGGCGCCGGCTTGCCGGCAATCATGCGGGCGCGCGCGAGTTGTTGCTCGACCGGCCGGCGGAGCTTGCCCGTCCCGGCAAGTGGTGGCGGGAGCAGAACTACCAGATCCGCGAGGCGATAAAGCAGCGCCTGTTCGCCGATGCCTACGCCATCGCCTCGCAGCACGGGCAGACCGACGCCGGCCCGTTCTCGGAAGCCGAATGGCTCGCCGGCTGGCTGGCGCTCCGCTTCCTCGACCGGCCGGGGGATGCCGCGAAGCACTTCCGGGCCATGTACGACCGGGTGCGCTACCCGATCAGCCGCGCCCGCGCCGCCTACTGGTCCGCCCGCGCCGCGGAGGCGGCGGGCGACCGGGGCGGAGCGGCGGAATGGCGCCGGCGCGCGGCCCGCCATCCGGCGACCTTCTACGGACAGTTGGCCGGCAAGGCCCTCTCGCTCGAACCCGGGTTCCCGGCCGGGGAGCCGGCCGTCGCGCCGGAAGAGCGGGAGCGCTTCGAGGCAAACCCGCTCGCGCAGGCGGCGCGTCTGCTGGGCGCTGCCGGCCACTTCAGGACCATGCGCACCTTCGTCACCCAATTGAGCCGGGGGGCGCAGACGCCCGGCGAGCATCTGCTCGCGAGCCGGCTGGGGCTGGCCTACGGGGCGGCGCATATCTCGGTCACCGCAGCGAAGCGCGCCTGGCGCAACGGCGTTCCGCTCATCGCCGAAGCCTATCCGCTGGCCTTCGGCGCGGAGGATATTGCCCGCCTGCCGGACCCGCCGGAGCTCGCCCTGCTGCTGGGGCTGGCGCGGCAGGAAAGCGAGATGGACGCGCGGGCGATCAGCCGGTCCGGGGCGATGGGCCTGATGCAACTGCTGCCCGGCACAGCAAGGGAAGTCTCCCGCAAGCTCGGCCTGAGCTACAGCCGCTCCCGCCTGCGAAGCGACAGGCGCTACAACATCGCGCTCGGCAGCACCTACCTGGCGGAATTGCTGGAGACTTTCGAAGGCGACCGCGCACTCGCGCTCGCGGCCTACAATGCCGGCCCCAACCGCGTCAAAGAGTGGCTGCGCACCTATGGCGACCCGCGCAGCGGCAAGGTCGATCCCATCGACTGGATGGAGCTCGTGCCCTATGCCGAAACCCGCAATTATATCCAGCGCGTGCTGGAAAGCACGGAGGTTTACCGCCGCCGGCTGAACGGTGCTCCGGATTCGGCCGCCGCGGCCGCTCTCCGAACCGCCGCCATCGACTAAGGCCTCCTGCTCAGAGCGTCACCACCACCTTGCCGGTGGCCTGCCGCTCCGTCAGGCGGCGGATTGCTTTGGGCACGTCTTCGAGGCTCCAGGTCTCGGTCACGCGCGGCGTCACCTTTCCTTCGCGGTGCCAGGCGGCGAGTTCCTCCATGCTGCGCAGCAGCAGGTCGGGGCGCTCGCGGCGGAAATAGCGCATGGAGGAGCCCATGGCCGAGCGGTGCTTGACCAGCAGCCGGTTGGCCGGGATGCGCGGCACGCCCGCCACGAAGCCGATCAGCAGGATGCGCCCGCCCCAAGCGAGCGAGGAAAGCGCCTCGTCGAACAGCGGTCCGCCGACCGGGTCATAGACGACATCGACCCCCCGCCCCTCCGTCAGCGCAGCGACCCGCTCCTTCAGGCTGTCTGCGCTGTAGTCGATGCCCTCATCCGCGCCGTGCCGGGCGGCGAGCGCCAGGCGCCCCGGGCTGCTCGCCGCCGCGATCACCCGCGCGCCGAGCGCCTTGCCGCATTCCACTGCCGCCAGACCCACGCCGCCCGCCGCGCCCAGCACCAGCATGGTCTCGCCCGCCTTGAGGTCCGCCTGCCAGCGAATCGCGACATGGGAGGAGACCCACGCGGTCGGGAAGGCCGCAGCCTCGACATCGGACATGCCCTCCGGCACGGGGAAGGTCTCCGTCTCTTTCGCGACAGCGGTTTCCGCATAGCCGCCCCACCAGAGGATCGCCATGACCCGGTCGCCGACGGCGAGCCGCTTGCAGCCGGGGCCGAGCGCGATCACCTCGCCCGCCACCTCCAGTCCCGGCGCGAAGGGGTGCGCCGGCCGCGTCTGGTAGTTGCCGGCGATCATGATCGCATCGGCGAAATTGACGCCCGCCGCCGCGACCCGGATCGCGACCTCGCCCTCGCCGGGCCGGGGCTCGGGCAGGTCGCGGATTTCGAGGCTCTCGACTTCGCCCCAGGCGGAGCAGACGGCGGCGCGCATGTGGCACGGATTCCTTGACGGCGGGAACGGGAGCCCGGAGTTTAGCGCCTTCCGCAAACGGAGCCAGTCGATGCTCGACGATGCCGCCCTGGACCTGATTTTCCGCAAGGCCCGCACCCACAACGCCTGGCGCGACCGGCCGGTGACGGACGACGATATCCGCCGGATCTACGAACTGATGAAGTGGGGCCCGACCAGCGCCAATATGTCCCCGGCCCGCTTCGTCTTCGTGCGCTCGCGCGAAGCCAAGGAAAAGCTCGCTCCGGCGCTGTCCTCCGGCAATCTGGAAAAGACCATGGCCGCGCCGGCGACGGCGGTGATCGGCTACGACGTCAGGTTCTTCGAGCGCATGGACTACCTCTTCCCGCACAATGCCGCCATGGCCGATCTCTACCGCAACGACCCGGCGGCGGCGGAGGATGCGGGCTTCCGCAACGGCACGCTGCAAGGCGCCTATTTCATGATCGCGGCCCGCGCGCTCGGCTTCGACATCGGCGCCATGTCCGGCTTCGACAAGGACAAGGCGACCGCCGCCTTCTTCGCCGGCACAAGCGTCAAGGCCAATTTCCTCTGCAATATCGGCCATGGCGACGAGTCGGTGCTGTTCGAGCGTCATCCGAGGCTGGTCTTCGACGACGCCTGCCGCTTCGCCTGACCGGCGGCGGGCGACGGAGGGCTGCGTTGCAGGCCCATCGGCGTCTGCCTATGATGCGCCGCTTCCTGCTACCGGCTTGTTCCCATGCTGACCTCGCTCCGAAAAGGCGCCGCTTCCTGGCTCGCGAAGATACTCTTCGCCCTGCTGATCCTGAGCTTCGCCGCGTGGGGCGTGGGCGACTATCTGTCGCCGGAAGTGGACGACGCCGTGGCCATGGTCGGCGAGTCCGAGATCGGCGCCGAGGAGTTCAGGCGCGAATACTCCCGCCAGTTCAACGAGTGGCGCCGGCGCCTCGGCGGCAATGTCACGCCGGAGATCGCCGCGCAGCTGGGCCTGCCCGGGGAGGTTCTGCAGGCAACGGTCCGCCGCCGGCTGGTGGAGATCGAAGCCGCCCGTCTCGGGCTTGCCGTCGGGGACGGGCAAGTCCGCCGCGCTATTGAGGAAGACCCCAATTTCGGCGGCCGCCTCGGCGGGTTCGACCGCGCGCTGTTCGAGCGCGTGCTGCTCACCAACGGTCTGAGCGAAGGCGAATTCGTCGCCATGCTCCGCCGCGACATATCGAGACGCCAGGTCGATGGTTCGGTCGAGCGGAATGTCCGCGCGTCCCGGAGCATGGCCGAAGCGGTGCATCGCTACCGCAAGGAAAGGCGCAGGGCCGTCATGATCCGGGTGCCGGAGGACGCCGCCCTTCCGGAGGACCCGGGCGACGGGGAATTGCGGGCCTGGCATGAAGCCAACCGGCAGGAGTTCATGGCGCCGGCCTACCGGGCCGTGACCGCCATCGTGCTCGATCCCGACCTCTGGCTGGACCGCGTGGAAGCCGACCCGGCCCTCGCGCAGGAGGCCTATGAGGCGCGTATTGCGGACTTCACCGTGCCGGCGACCCGGCGCGTGCGGCAGGTGCTGTTCGACAGCGAGTCGAAGGCGCAGGAGTTCATGACCGCGCTTGCGGCGGGAGCCGAACTGGAACAGGCGGCCGGGACTGCCGGCGCGGCGGTCAGCGACCTCGGCCCGGTTTCGCGCAGCCAGCTGCCCCAGCCCGCGCTCGCGGAGGCGGTCTTCTCCCTGGGCGAGGAGGGCGTAACGGGACCGGTGGAGACGGCGCTCGGCTGGCATGTGCTGGCCGTGGACCAGATCGCCGAGGAAACGGTCATTCCGTTCGAGGACGTGCGCGAAGGGCTGGAACGGGAGGCCGCGCGCGAGATCGCAATAGAGCGGCTGGCGGACCTGGCGAACGATCTCGACGACCAGTTGGGCGGCGGCGCGACCTTCGAAGATGCGGCGCGCGCGCTGGACCTGCCGCTGCTGACGATCGGGGCGGTGGATTCCTCCGGCCGCGACCGCGCCGGCGCGCAGCCGGAGGGCCTGCCGGCGGAGCCGAACTTCCTGCGCACGGCCTTCTCCACGCCCGTCGGCGAGGACAGCCTGCTCGGCGAACTGGGCGATGGCGGCTATTTCGTGCTCCGGGTGGAAAGCGAAACCCCGCCGGCCGTGCGCCCGTTCGAGGACGCGAAGCCGCTCGTGCTGTCGGCGTGGCGCAGCAACCGGCTGGACGAAGCGGCGAAGGCAAGGGCGGATGCGCTGGCGGAGAGGCTGCGGGAGGGCCGCACGCCCGCATCCGTTGCAGGCGGGCTGACCGTAACCGGGACGGGACCCTTCGACCGCACGGAGGCCGACCCGGCTTCGGGCCGGTCGCATCAGGTCGTCGAGGCCGTGTTTGCGGCGGAGCGCGGCGAGGTTGTCGTGGCGCGCGCCGGCGACGGCTATGCGGTTGCGGTCGTCGAGGACATCGAGCCGCCGCCTTATTCCGAAGCGGAGGTCGAGGCGATAAGGGAGCAGCTTTCGGCCGAGATGGTCGAAGATGTCCGGCGGCAATTCCATGCTGCGCTGGAAGACCGGTTCGGGGTCACGGTCAACAGCGAATTGCTCGCGCAGTTCAACTGACCGGAAGACCGGATACAGCCTTGCTCGAGCCCGCCGACTTCCCCTCCTTCGAGGCCCGCTACCGGTCCGGCAGTCCGCAGCTCGTCTGGACGACCCTGGTGGCGGATCTCGAAACGCCGGTATCCGCGATGCTCAAGCTGTCCGCCGGGCGCTCGCACTGTTTCCTGCTGGAGTCCGTCGAGGGCGGCGCCGTTCGCGGCCGTTATTCCTTCATCGGACGCGACCCGGACATCGTCTGGCGCTGCCGGGGCGACGAGGCCGAGATCAACCGGAACGCGCTCGAGGAGCCGGACCGGTTCCGGCCCTGCGCCAGGGGCGCGCTCGATTCGCTGCGCGACCTGATCGAGGAATGCCGCATCGACGACCTGCCGGACGACCTGCCGCCCATGGCGGCGGCCCTGGTCGGCTACATGGGATACGACATGGTGCGGCTCATGGAGCATTTGCCGGACGAGCCGCCCGATCCGGTCGGCATTCCGGACGGGCTGTTCGTCCGCCCCACCGTCATGGCGGTGTTCGACCTGATCGAGGACCGCATTTCGCTGGTGACGCCGGTCTGGCCGGATGGCGGCATGACGGCCGAGACGGCCTGGCTCCGCGCCGAGGAGCGGCTTGCAGCGGCGCTTGCGGACCTCGAAGGCGCGGCCATCGACCGCCGCGAGAGCGCCCCCGCCGCCCTGGCCGATGCGACGCCGCGCTCCAACATGACGCGGGAGCGGTTTTACGAGGTCGTCGAAACGGCGCGCGACTACATCCATGCGGGCGACGCCTTCCAGATCGTGCCGGCGCAACGCTTCGCCATCGATTTCGCGCTGCCTCCCTTTTCGCTTTATCGCGCGCTGCGCCGCCTGAACCCGTCGCCCTTCCTGTTCCATCTCGATTTCGGCGGCTTCGCCATCGTCGGCTCCAGCCCGGAAATCCTGGTGCGGGTCCGGGACGGGCGCGTCACCATCCGTCCGCTGGCCGGGACCCGCCCGCGCGGCCGGGACGCCGCCGAGGACCGCCGGCTTGCGGCCGAATTGCTGAGCGACCCGAAGGAGGTCGCCGAGCATCTGATGCTGCTGGACCTCGCGCGCAACGATGTCGGACGCGTGAGCCGCATCGGCAGCGTCGAGGTGACGGAGCAGTTCGAGATCGAATACTACTCCCATGTCATGCATATCGGCTCCGAGGTGCAGGGCGACCTGGACCCGCGCTACGACGCCATAGGGGCGCTGGTGGCGGGCTTTCCGGCGGGCACCGTTTCCGGCGCGCCGAAGGTGCGGGCGATGGAGATCATCGACGAGCTGGAGCCGGAGAAGCGCGGCATCTATGCCGGCTGCATCGGCTATTTCGCGGCGGACGGCTCCATGGACACCTGCATCGCGCTGCGCACGGCGCT
The DNA here is from genome assembly GCA_022822125.1 of Alphaproteobacteria bacterium. The sequence goes on along the minus strand of JAJECF010000204.1, from coordinate 20,556 downwards.
GGTGAAGGACGAGGTGCTTTATGTGCAGGCGGGCGTGGGCGTCGTCGCCGACAGCGACCCGGAGATGGAATACAAGGAAAGCTGGGACAAGGCGCGCGCGCTGATGCGCGCGGCCGAGGAAGCGGTGCGGTTCGCGGCGTATGCGCGGCCGTCGGGCGCCAATCTCCCGGATTCGGCGTTGAACCCCGGCTAGAATCGGGAGTAGCCAAAGGGGGAACCCGATTCGATCCGAACGCAGCACATGGCGAACCTCTTCCAGCAAGCCGCAGTCGACAGCGACTATACCGCCGAGCATGTGGAGGTGCTCGAAGGCCTGGAGCCGGTGCGGCGGCGCCCCGGCATGTATATCGGCTCCACCGACGAAGCCGGGTTGCACCATCTGGCGGCGGAGCTGCTCGACAACGCCATGGACGAGGCGATCGCCGGCCATGCGGACCGTATCGAGTTCTCGCTGGACGGCGAAGGCTGGGTCGAGGTCCGGGACAACGGGCGCGGCATCCCGGTGGACCCGCATCCCAAATTCCAGGGCCGGTCCGCGCTGGAAGTCATTCTCACGACGCTGCACTCCGGCGCAAAATTCGACGACCGGGCCTACCGGGCGGCGGGCGGCCTGCACGGCGTCGGCGTGTCGGTCGTCAATGCGCTCGCCGCCGAGCTCGCGGTGGAGGTGGCGCGCGAGCGCATATTGTGGCGCCAGACCTATGCCCGCGGCGAGCCGACTTCCGCTCTGGAGAAAGTGGGGATTTCGCGCAACCGGCGCGGCACGACGGTGCGCTTCCGGCCGGACCCCGACATCTTCGGCCCCGCGGCCCGGTTCCGGCCCGAGCGGCTGTTCCGCATGGCCCGCTCCAAGGCCTGCCTCTTCGCCGGCATGCGCATTTTCTGGCGTTGCGACCCGCGGTGGCTCGCGGCGAATTCCGAGGTGCCGGCGGAGGCCGAACTTCACTTCCCCGGCGGCCTCGCGGACTTTCTCGATCTTTCGACGGGCGAGCGGGCGCGCATAGCCGACCGGGCCTTTACCGGCGGCGTGGAATTTCCGGAAGACGCCGGCAGGGTCGAATGGGCGATCGCCTGGCTCGCCGACGGCGAGGGCTTCTCCCACACCTATTGCAACACCATCCCGACCCCGCTCGGCGGCAGCCACGAGGCCGGCCTCCGCCAGGCGCTGACCCGGGGCCTGCGCGCCCATGGAGAGCGCGTCGGCAACCGCAAGGTCGGCAGGATCAATGCGGACGACGTTATCGGCGGCGCGGGCGTCATGCTGTCCGTCTTCATCCGCAACCCGCAATTCCAGGGCCAGACCAAGGAAAGGCTGGAGAGCCCGGAGACGCAGCGCCTGGTCGATCTGACGGTCAAGGACCGGTTCGACCACTGGCTCGCCGCCGACACGGCCGCCGCCGATGCGGTCGCGGCCTTCGCCGTCGAGCGCGCCGAGGACCGCCAGCGCCGGCGCGACGAGCGCGACCGCAAGCGCAAGGCGAACGGCAACCGGCGCGCGCGCCTGCCCGGCAAGCTCACCGATTGCTCCCGGCGCGAGCGCGACGGAACGGAGATCTTCCTGGTCGAGGGCGATTCTGCCGGCGGGTCGGCGAAGCAGGCGCGGCAGCGCGAAATACAGGCGATCCTGCCGCTGCGTGGCAAGATTCTGAATGTGGCGAGCGCCACGGACGACAAGCTGCGCGGCAACCGGGAGATCGCGGACCTCAAGCTCGCGCTCGGCTGCGGCGCCGGCGAGGCTTATTGCGACGACGAACTGCGCTACGAGCGCGTCATCATCATGACCGATGCGGATGTGGACGGCGCGCATATCGCATCGCTGCTGATGACCTATTTCCTGCGCGAGATGCCGGGGCTGATCGAGAGCGGCCGCCTCTATCTGGCCCGCCCTCCGCTCTACCGGCTGAGCGCCGGCGGAACCACGGCCTATGCCCGCGACGACGCGCACAGGATCGAACTGCTGGAGTCGGTCTTCAAGGGCAAGCGCAAGGTGGAGATTTCGCGTTTCAAGGGCCTCGGCGAAATGCCGCCCGGCCAGCTTCGCGAGACCACGATGGACCCGGACCGCCGCAGCCTGCTGCGCGTGGAGCTGGAGCCGGAGGAGTCGCTGGAGACCGTCGAGCGGCTGATGGGCCGCAACCCCCGCCACCGCCTCGCCTTCATCCAGAAAAACGCCGAATTCGCGGGCGATCTGGACGTCTGATGCCAGCCGGTCGTTGATCGGACCCGATAGCCAGGACGCTTCACCATCGCCCCGGCCGGAGCGCAGCGGAGAGCCCATCCCCCGCCATTGCGGCATACGGGACGGTCCGGAGACGGGCCCCGGAACAGGTCCGGGCATGACGATCGGGGGGCGGGCCGCCTTCCCCCTCCTCATCCTGAGCAGCGCCCGCGCCGGCAGGCCCCGTCCCCCTCCTCATCCTGAGTAGCGGCGTCAGCCGCGCCGCCTCTTCTTCCTCATCCTGAGTAGCGGCTGCGTCAGCAGGCGCGTATCGAAGGGCCCCCTCAGAACAGCCGGACGAATTGCAGTTCGCCGCTGGTGCGTTCGTAGTCGTGGAGTTGCGCGTTGCTCTCGCGGCTCTCCTGCACCAGGGAGACGCGGGGGCTGAAGCCCCATAGGGTGAGGGCGCGGTTGTGGGCGGAGAGGCGGATGGTGCGGGTTTCGTCCTTGCGCGGGGCGTTGTCGGTGATGAAGGGCCACCAGCCGCGGCCGTAGGCGGTCCGGCGCAGCGTTGCGGCCCCGGAGACGGTGAAGCCCCGGCCGAGCGCCCAGCTTGCCCCCAGCGACGCCCAGCGGCTTTCACTGCGGTCGCGCTTCGACTCCGGGCGCTCCCTGCCGAAGCCGGCGGACATGTCGAGGCGCACTGTTGGCGTCACCACCCAGGAGAGGCCGCCGTGAAGGCTCGTCACCGGACCGTCCTGCGGCTTGCTGCGGTCGTGGCGCCGTTCATGCCGGGAGAGGCCGCCATGCGCTGTCACGCGCCTCGTCAGCCGCCGCGAGGCTTCGAGGCGGGGCCCGACATCCCTGTGGACGCCCTTGCCGCCGGACCAGTGGCGGCGCGCGTCCAGCAGCAGGCTCGCCTCGGTGCGCGCGTCGATCAGCCAGCGCGGTCCTGTGTGGGCGGAGAGCGTCATGCTGTCGAAATCCCCGCCCCGGTATTCCCGCCGCGAGAGATCGCCGCCCGCGCGCAGGCGCCATTGCGGAGAGAGCCGGTGCTGGTATTCGCCGCCGGTCCATACCGAAAGCCCCACGCCGGACTCTTCCTTCGCCGGTTCATCGAGTTCCGCAGGAAAATCCTGGCCGAAGGCCCGGATCATGATGATGCGTTCACCGGAAGACGCGCTGATATTGCTGTCGGGCGCGACGCCCATGCCGAAGCGGACCTGCCATTGCTTGCGGGCGCGAAGGGCGTTCAGGAAACGGCGCACATTGGCGGCGACGGGCTTCGGAATATCGCCGGCCAGCACGTCCTCGAAATGCTGTCGCGCCAGCCCGTCCTCCCGCGCGAGGAAGAAGGCGCGGGCGAGTTCCAGCCGCACGCGCACGAGGTCCGGCTGCTCCACGAGGATGCCGTGGAAGGCGGATATGGCCTCGGCCAGCCTGCCGTCGCGCGCCTCGCCCTCCGGCATGGCCATCGCCTGCCCCACGGCTTGCAGACCCATGCGGAAGCGCGTGTCGGTGTCCTGCCCATAGGCGATGCTGCCTGCGACCAAGACCAGCAGGCCGGCGACAAGCAGGGCGTAGAGAAGGCGGCTCATCGACGACATTCAAAACCCAGGGTCATGTCTCAAAGGAAACCCCGGCCGCCGAAGCAGCCGGGGTGAAATGGTCGCTAGAGGCAGGGGCTACTCGGTCTTCGTTGCGCCGAAAGCGCCGGTCATGCGACCGACATTGCCATATTCTGACATGAACTCGCCCAACACTGTCATTGGCGGATCGTTCTCGTCAGCGGCTGCTCCACGGAAGGAACCGTTCCAGCTACCGGTGGCTTCAGCCTTGTCGTCGCCCATGCTCCAGACAGTCTTGGAACCGGTAACGCCTCCGCTGGCAATGTCCGTTGCCATCAGTTCGACGGTCCAACCCTTGGCATCGCCATCCGACATAAAGTTGGTCAGCATGCCCTCAACCGATCCCTCGGCGGTTGTAGTGCTAAACTTCGCAGTTAGTGTTGCTTCTGCGGTGAATGCCCCGGCGTCGGACCCGTCGCCGATTGCGTATTTCCCGGCGGCCCCGCCTTTGTAGGTTGCAGTCCCTGTCACGGCGGTGACACTGGCAATCGCGGTTTCCTGAGTCCCCTGCCCTTGGGCGAAAGTCACCACATCAACAGTGTCGCCAGTGTCCCGCGACCACCATCCGAACGAGACAAAATTGGGGCTTGGGGCTTCATCGACCATTGCTCCTTCGGCCACCTTGAAAGTCCAAGTGCCGGTGAGAATGAACCCTTCATCACCGTCCTGTTCGGATCGGCAAGCCGTCCCGCCAGTTTGGGCGCAATGATATGCGCCAGGAGCGCCATCGTAAGTGCCGGAGACCACTACGGTCTCACCGTCCGAGTCCGTATGATCCTTGCCCGTGGCTCCTGTTGCGAACATGCCGCCTCGGATCAAGCCCGGAGTCAAACTTGTGAGCGAAGGGTATTTTTCAGCAAATGCGACCTGCCCGGGTGGCGCTTGGTTGGAATAGACCACCGCATGATCGGTCGCACCATCTGCCTTCGCTTCGTATTCGGTTCCCTTCCACGCGCCGTATCCCATGACCATTGCATCGGTCATCTTGAATGTGACGTCGGCGGTGTTGTCTGCATCGGCGTCGCCGGTGACCATTCCCGCAGCGGTAATCGCGACAGTGGCGTTATCCAGCGCAGTGGAGCCTGAACCAAGGCCGGCATAGAGCTTCGAGGCCATGGCGTTCATGACCATGCGGTTCTCATCGGCTGCATCGTTCATGGCCTTCGTGCGGCTGGTCTTGGCGAGAGCCAGCCCGCCTGCGAGCGTATCAACTGTCCTGGTATCCGAAGCTCTCTCATTTTCTGGGACATCGCCCGCATCCTCGATTGCCTTTCTGGCGGCCGAGATCGCATTGTCGGCTTTGGTGACGACATCAACTGGGGAGTCATCCATTACCGCCGCTACAGCGCTTGTCGCTGTGCTGATTGCGTCGGAAATGGCTTTACGCTGAGCCGTTTGTCGCTCCTTCAACAGGTCTGCGGCGGATGTGCAGGACATGTCCGCATTGTAACGGCCACCAGCATTCTCGCAGGTCTCTTGCGGCGACGGTTCCGGTTCCATCATCGCCGCGGGCGAACCACCGCCGCCGCAACCCGCGAGCGCCAGCGACAAGGCAAGTGCCCCTGCCGATAGCGCGAGTTTCAACTTTCTCATTTCCATGTTTCAGGAATCTCCTGTGTGTCTGTGTGCTTCCGTTCGGTCTCTTGCGGACTGCGATCAGAAGCCGATCTTGAGGCCGGTGACGAAGGCGCTGCCTTCCACGCCCATGCTGTCCTCAGCCGTGAAAATCGAGGATCGGGATTCGACGCCCGGCGCCAGCGTGTAACGGAGCGACAGCATCGTTGTGCTGGCATCAGCGGAGCCTTCGTAGTCGGTCTGGAAATGTGAGAGGCTCACGGCCATCGGGCCATCGGCATAGACGACGCCGGCGCTCACTTCCTCGAAACCACCGCTGTTGGCCTCCGTCCCGTCGTCTTTCTCGGCATAGGCCGCGTCGAAGCCGATCCCGCCCATGCCGATCCTCAGGCCGAAATTCGTGAAGGTCATGTCATCGACCATGTCGCCCGTTTGAGCTTGGACGTAGTGGCCGGCGGACATCGCGACACTGGCGTCGCCGAGGGTCTGCTTCACATTCAAGCCGACCGACATTGCATCCGTGTCGTTGTTGTGGGCGACTTTCCCGGCTTCGGCATTGTTGACATCCGGCGCATAGGAGGCGCCGAACTGGACGCCGCCGATCCGCGGCGTGTAGTAGATGATGCCCTTGCGGTCGCCGTGCCAGCCGTTCGTGTTGAACTGCGCGTTGACCGGAATCCACACCTTGACGTCGGCGGCGTTTATGCCAATGCCGACATCCTGGTTGCCGTAATGCATGAGCGATGCTGCATCGTCATGCGCGCCGATCTGCAGCTCGCCGAAACTGCCACCGACCCAGGCGAAGGACTCGTCGATGACGCCGTCCTCTTTGCCGTTTTCGTTGCCTTCGAGTTCGACGGTGACACCGAATTCAAGGCCGTTGTCGGCCTCCAGCTTGCCCTTGAAATGGACTTCGCTGTCGGAATGAACGCCGGAGCCGCCGTCGCGTTCCATGTTGTCGGTTGCCGGGAGGCCATCGACGCTCGATACGCCGACCCACTGTTCCATGTATCCGCTGACGCCGACGCTCATCTTGTCGGCCGCCCATGCCGGCGCCGCCGCCAGCCCGCCCGCGAGGGCAACGGCCGTGGTCGCCATGAGTAAATTTCTCATATTCCCCATTTCCCTTTCGTTTTCGCCTGCTCTGGAGTGAGCGGACCGTGAATTCCTACGCTTGAGGGGGAATAAAAACAACTATATGGGACAAATTCTTCTTTAGTGTTGCATTATTGCAACATATCCGGCCCGGCAGGGAAGCGTGGAGGAGCGCGGCGGACGGCGCTCCGGCGGCTGATATAGGCGTAAATGCATCACTATCAGCGATAGTATCGTTTATTCAATGGATTTTTCTGGATGCGGGGCGTCCCCTTCGACAGGCTCAGGGCAGGCTCCTTCGATACGCGGCTGACGCCGCTACTCAGGATGAGGAGGGGGCTGTGCCGCTGCTGGGGATGAGGAGGGGGGCGGCGGCTATTGCGTGGAAGCAGGGCTTCCCCTCGTCCTCATCCTGAGTAGCGACCGCGTCAGCGGGCGCGTATCGAAGGATGCGCCGCTGCTGGGGATGGGGCCGCCGCTGCCCGGGACGGGGGCGTCCCCTTCGACAGGCTCAGGACAGGCTTTCGATACGCCGCTTCGCGGCTACTCGGGATGAGGACAGAGGGGGGGCGTGCGGCTACTCAGGATTAGGACAGAGGAGGGCCGGGCCGTGTGCGCGTTGCTTGACTGCCTCGCGGCGGCGGGCAAGATGTGGGCCCTCAGAAGGAAGGAAGCGGCATCATGACTTATGCGGTTCCGGCGCCGGCCCGGACGGTGCTGCCGGTCAGCGGATCGGAGGCGGTGTTTCCCGTCGGGCGGATCTTCTGCGTCGGGCGCAATTACGCCGAGCACACGCGCGAGATGGGCCATGACCCGGACCGCGAGCCGCCCTTCTTCTTCATGAAGCCGGCGACCGCCATCGTCGCGGGCGGCGGCGACATGCCCTATCCGCCCGGCACGGCGGACCTGCATCACGAGATGGAGCTGGTGGCCGCCATCGGGGCCGGCGGGCGCGACATCGGCGAGGCGGACGCGCTCGGCCATGTCTTCGGCTATGCCGCCGGCCTCGACATGACGCGCCGGGACCTGCAGGGCGTCGCCAAGCAGCTCGGCCGGCCCTGGGAAGTCGGCAAGGCGTTCGACCATGCCGCGCCCTGCTCCGCCGTCGTGATGGCGCGCGAGATCGGCCATCCGGAGACGGGCGCGGTGCGCCTGCATGTCAATGGGGCGCTGCGGCAGGACGGCGACATTTCCCAGATGATCTGGAGCCTGCCGGAGGTGATCGCGCATATCTCGGCGCTGTTCGCGCTCATGCCGGGCGACCTCATCATGACCGGCACGCCGGCCGGCGTCGCCGCCGTCAGCCCCGGCGACCGCCTCGAAGGCGAGGTCGAGGGCGTCGGGCGGATCGCGGTGAAGGTGGTCTGATCCGGTGCGGTATCCGACCGGTTTGAAACGGGCGGCGGCCCTTCGACAGGCTCAGGACAGGCCCTTCGATACGCGGCTGCTGGCGCAGCCGCTACTCAGGGTGAGGAGGGGGAGGGCCCGCTGGCGCAGCCGCTACTCAGGGTGAGGAGGGGGAACGGAGGCGCGTTCCGGGACTTCCTCATCCTGAGTAGCCGCGCAGCGGCGTATCGAACCTCATCCTGAGTAGCCGCGCAGCGGCGTATCGAAGGACGGCCGGACTTCCGTTTCAGCCTGAAAGAGCTCCGCTCCAACGAAACTGCTTTTGTTGGTATGGTTGACAACGACCTAACGTTGGCATAAATAACAACGCATGGACGCAGAACTCCTGTTCGACGACAGGTTCGTCCTGGGCGACCGCGCGTTCGCGCAAGTCAAGGTATGGCGCGTTCCGGCGCCGGTCCGCGGCAGCCGCCACAGGTTGAGATATTCCTTCGCATTCGTCGTCAACGACAAGTGCGTTCTGCGGTTCGACAACGAGGCCGGGAAAGGCGACCACAGGCATGCGGACGGAATCGAGACGCCGCTGGAGTTCGATAACCTGAACGGACTTCTGGCCGATTTCTGGAAGGAGGTCGATGAATGGATAAGACGGAACGGACTGCAATCCTGACGGTCGCTCCGAGGGGCGAGCTTGGCGCGCGGATGGGCGCGGCGCTGGCGGGCCGGCGCGCGGCGCCGCGCATCGCCTTCGCATCGATCGATCTGCTTCACAGGATATGCGCGCCGAAGCGCCTTGCGATCCTGCGGGCGATGGCCGGCGCGGGGCCGCTGCCGGTGCGCGAGGTCGCGCGGCGGGTGGGACGCGATGTCAAGGCGGTCCACCGGGACATGGCGGCGCTCGTCAGGGCCGGACTCCTCGACCGCGGCGCGGGCGGCCGCATGAGCTTTCCCTATGACGGCGTGCGCATGGAAGTGGACCTGATGCGCGCCGCCTGACGGGACGGCGGAGGGCTGTCCCGGCCCGCGAAACGGAGGGAAACGGAGGGGGTTGCAAAGCTGCGCATCCGGGCTAACCTTGCATCGGGCTCCGCGTTGCAACTGTCGCAGCGGAGCCGGAACGGCGCGCATTAGAGCCCGCTGGCCGCGCGCCGTTGATGACCGCCTCTAGATACAGAGTGCAAATGAAGCAAAACCTGCCACCGCGCCGCTCACGCGGCCGCAGCAACATGCGGAGCGGGCGCGCGCCCGCCCACCGCAACCAGGCCCTCGAAAGCAACGGACCGGAAGGGCGGGTGCGCGGCACGGCGCAACAGATCCTCGACCGCTATCTGGCGATGGCGCGCGACGCGCAGTCCGGCGGCGATTCGGTATTGGCCGAGAACCTGTTCCAGCATGCCGAGCATTACCAGCGCCTGGTGGCCCAGTTTGCGCCGCCCCCGGCGCAGCCGCAGCCGGCATCCGCCGAGCCTGCGCGCAACGGCGAAGCGGCCCCGGAAACCGAGGCTGAAGCCCGGCCCGACCGGGACGACCGGCCGGCGGAGGCCGAGGGCGGCGAGGCGGCGCCCGCCCGCCCGCGCCGCCGCCGCCGCCAGCGCAATGCGCCGGCGGAGGAGGCCGCCGCCGAAGCCGGCGCCGCGGCGAAGCCGGCCGAAAGCGCCCCGGTCACGGAAGAGGCGGCGGCCGAAGCGGTCTGACGCGCGCGGCGCCCCGTCTTGCGCGCGCCGCCCCGGCTTCCCATATCCGTCTTCGAGCGGGTCCTGAAGGGTTCGGCGGGATCGAGGCCCGGCGTCCCGACGCCCTGTCCTGAGCCTGTCGAAGGAGCCTGTCCTGAGCCTGTCGAAGGGGACGGCGCGGGGCCTCCTTCGATACGCGCCTGCTGACGCAGCCGCTACTCAGGATGAGGATGGGGGGAAGCGCCTGCTGACGCGGCCGCTGCTCAGGATGAGGACGAGGAGGCTGCCGGCGTGGCCGCTGCTCAGGATGAGGATGGGGGGAGGCCGCTGGCGTGGTCGCTGCTCAGGATGAGGAGGAGGCTGCCGGCGCGGTCGCTGCTCAGGGTGAGGATGAGGAGGCTGCTGGCGTGGCTGCTGCTCAGGATGAGGATGAGGAGGCTGCTGGCGTGGCCGCTGCTCAGGGTGAGGATGAGGAGGCTGCCGGCGTGGCCGCTGCTCAGGGTGAGGATGAGGAGGCTGCCGGCGCGGTTGCTGCTCAGGGTGAGGATGAGCGCCTGCCGGCGTCGCCTCGGTCTCCTCATCCTGAGTAGCGGCGCCAGCCGCGTATCGAAGGAGGACCCCCGAAAGGACGGAGCGGAGAGCGCAACATGACAAAACATGACATCGCATGACACATCGCAGGAGGCGGCGCGGGGCTTCCTTCGATACGCGCCTGCTGACGCAGCCGCTACTCAGGATGAGGATGGGGGGAGGCTGCTGACGCAGCCGCTACTCAGGATGAGGATGACAGGGAGCGGCTGCCGGCGTGGCTGCTGCTCAGGATGAGGATGGGGGGAAGCGCCTGCTGACGCAGCCGCTGCTCAGGGTGAGGATGAGGAGGCTGCTGGCGTGGCCGCTGCTCAGGGTGAGGATGAGCGCCTGCCGGCGTCGCTTCGGTCTCCTCATCCTGAGTAGCGGCGCCAGCCGCGTATCGAAGGAGGGCCCCCGAAAGGACGGAGCGGAGAGCGCAACATGACAAAACATGACATTGCATGACACATCGCAGGGGGCGGTCAGCGGTCGCGGGTATGAGACGGAGGCGGACATATGGATTTCGAGACCTATAGCGAGCGCGCGCGCGGCGTCGTGCAGGCGGCGCAAAGCATGGCGCTGGCCGCCGGGCATCAGCGTTTCGTTCCCGAACACATCCTCAAGGTCATGCTCGACGACCCGGAGGGCATGGCCGCCGGCCTGATCGGGCGCGCGGGCGGCGATCCGGCGAGCGCGCAGGCCGCTGTGGCGAAGGCGCTCGCGGCGCTGCCGGTCGTCACCGGCTCCGGGGCGAGCGGCCTGCATCTGGCGCCCGAAACCGCGCGGCTGTTCGAGACCGCGCGCAAGGCGGCGCAGAAGGCGGGCGACCGCTTCGTCACCGTCGAGCGCCTGCTGCAGGCGATGGCGATGGGGCCCGGCCCGCTCGGCGAAGCGGGCGTGGACGCCAAGGGGCTGGAGCGCGTCATCGCGGAGCTTCGCAAGGGACGCACCGCCGACAGCGCCAATGCGGAGGCCGGATTCGACGCGCTCGCCAGATACGCCCAGGACCTGACCGAAGCCGCGCGCGACGGCAAGCTCGACCCCGTGATCGGGCGCGACGAGGAAATCCGGCGCGCGATCCAGGTGCTCTCCCGGCGCACCAAGAACAATCCCGTGCTGATCGGCGAACCGGGCGTCGGCAAGACCGCCATCGCCGAGGGCCTGGCCCAGCGGATCGTCAATGGCGACACGCCGGAAGGGCTCCGGGACAAGCGGCTGATCGCGCTCGATCTCGGCGCCATGATCGCCGGCGCGAAATATCGCGGCGAATTCGAGGAGCGGCTGAAATCCGTGCTCGCCGAGATCAGGGCGGCCGAGGGCGAGATCGTCGTGTTCATCGACGAGTTGCACACGCTGGTCGGCGCCGGCAAGGCCGACGGGGCGATGGACGCCTCAAACATGCTCAAGCCCGCGCTCGCCCGCGGCGAACTGCACTGCATCGGCGCGACCACGCTCGACGAATACCGCCAGCATATCGAGAAGGACGCGGCGCTCGCGCGGCGTTTCCAGCCGGTGTTTGTCGGCGAACCCGACGTGGAGGACACGATCTCGATCCTGCGCGGCCTCAAGGAGAAATACGAGGTCCATCACGGCGTGCGCATCACCGACGGCGCGCTGGTGGCGGCGGCGACGCTCTCCAGCCGCTACATCACGGACCGCTTCCTGCCCGACAAGGCCATCGACCTCGTGGACGAGGCGGCGAGCCGGCTGCGCATGCAGATCGACTCCAAGCCCGAGGCGATCGACGAGCTCGACCGGCGGATCGTGCAGCTCAAGATCGAGCGCGAGGCGCTGAAGAAGGAAACCGACGACGCCTCGCGCGGACGCCTCGACCGGCTGGAGCAGGAGCTGGCCGGCCTGGAGGAGCGCTCCGGCGCGCTCACCCTGCAATGGCGGCAGGAAAAGGACGCCATCGACGACGCCAAGGGCCTGAAGGAGGAGCTGGAGCGCGCCCGGCTGGAGCTGGAGGCGACACAGAGGCGCGGCGAGCTGGAGCGGGCGAGCGAGTTGCGCTTCGCCGTCATCCCGGACCTGGAACGGCGCATCGCCGAGACGAACGGAGGACGCGAGGGGCGGCTGCTCGACGAGGAGGTCTCCGGCGAGCATGTCGCGGGCGTCGTCTCGCGCTGGACCGGCGTGCCCGTGGCACGGATGCTCGAAGGCGAGCGCGAGAAGCTGCTCCGCATGGAGGAGCGCCTGCATGCGCGCATCGTCGGCCAGGACCGCGCCGTCGAGGCGGTCTCGGAGGCGGTGCGCCGCGCGCGCGCCGGCCTGCACGACCCGGGCCGGCCGGTGGGCTCCTTCCTGTTCCTCGGGCCGACCGGCGTCGGCAAGACGGAGCTTTGCAAGGCGCTCGCCGCGTTCCTGTTCGACGACGACACCGCCATGCTGCGGCTCGACATGTCGGAATATATGGAGAAGCACTCGGTCTCCCGCCTGCTCGGCGCGCCGCCCGGCTATGTCGGCTATGAGGAAGGCGGCTCGCTGACGGAGTCGGTGCGCCGGCGGCCCTACCAGGTCGTGCTGTTCGACGAGGTGGAGAAGGCGCATCCCGACATCTTCAATGTGCTGCTGCAGGTGCTCGACGACGGGCGCCTGACGGACGGGCACGGCCGGGTGGTGGACTTCCGCAACACGATCCTCGTCATGACCTCCAATCTCGGCAGCGAGGTGTTTGCCGAAGCGAGCGAGGCCACGATGCACGGCCCGCTGGTGGACCGGGTGATGGCTGTCGTTCGCGGCCATTTCCGGCCCGAATTCCTGAACCGGCTCGACGAGATCGTCGTCTTCCACCGGCTGGAGCGCCGGCATATGGCCGGCATCGTCTCGATCCAGCTCGAGGGGCTGCGCAAGCTGCTGGCCGCGCGCGACATCGAACTCGATCTCGACCGGGCGGCGGTGGAATGGCTGGCGGAGACGGGCTTCGACCCGGTCTATGGCGCGCGCCCGCTGAAGCGCGTGATCCAGACGACGCTCCAGAACGCGCTGGCCACACGGATTCTCGAAGGCACGGTGCAGGACGGCGACCGGGTGGAGGTCGGCGTGGAGTCCGGCGGGCTGGCGATCCGCGCCAGCCGCCCGGCGGCGGATGCGGCGTGACAAGGCCGAGGAAATCCGAAGCGAGGCGGCGCGGCGCTCCCGGCAATGTCGAATCGCGGAAATTGCGCATCTGCGAGGACGGACGCCTCGTTATTCCGGCGGAGATGCGCGCAGCAATGCTGGTCGACGAGACCGGCATGCTGACGGCGCGCGTGGTCGAGGGCGAGCTGCGGATACTCACGCCCGGGGCGGCTTTAGCCTCGTTGCAGAAGATGGTGTCGGAGGCCCGTTCCGAAGGCGTTTCCATGGCGGACGAACTGATTGCCGAACGCCGCGCGGAGGCGCGCTGCGAAGCCGAGGAACAGCAGTCTTCCCGAACCGCCTTCGTTACTCACCCTTGAAGTCCGGGCGGCGCTTCTCCACGAAGGAGGCGACGCCTTCGGCGAAATCGGCGCTCATGCGCAGCCGGCCATAGGCCTGGCCCTCGATCTCCATCGCCTGTTCGAGCGGCGCGTTCTCGCCGGCGTTGAACACCTGCTTCAGCGTGCGCTGGGCCAGCGGCGAGAAACGGCGCAGCTCCTTCACCAGCGCGTCGGTCGCCGTTTCGAGTTCGGCGTCCTCGACAAGCTCGCAGGCGAGGCCCCAGTCGAAGGCTTCCTGTCCCGTGATCCGGCGCGCGCGCATCGCCACATTCTTGGCGCGCGAAATGCCGATCATGCGCTGCAGCCGGGCCGAGCCGCCGGAGCCCGGAATCATGCCGAGATTGATCTCCGGCAATGCAAGGCGGGCAGACCCGGTAACGATACGGAAATCGCAGGCAAGCGCGAGCTCGAAACCCACGCCCATGCAGAAGCCGCGAATGGCGGCGATGACCGGCTTCGAGCAGCGCTCGGCGGCGGCGATGTTTTTGTGCAATTGCGAGACCGTCTCCGGGCTCGCTTCCATGAAGCCCGGAATGTCGCCGCCGCTGGTGAAATGCTCGCCCGCGCCCCGGACGACGATCACGCGCACCGCCGGGTCGCGGTCGAAGGCCTCGAAGGCCGCGCGCAACAGCGGGCGCTGCGCCATCCGCACGATATTGAGCGGCGGGCGCTCGAGCACGATGTCGGCACGCTCGTTCTCCGGATCCGTCTCGATGCGGAAGCCGTCGGTCTCCAATGTCATGGCCGGTAGCCGTCCCTTGTCTGCGATGCGTTCAGTAGCCGAGCCGCCTGTCGCGGGCGGCGTCCTGCGGGTCGCGGTCCTCCGCCGGGCCGTGCCCGCCGCCGCCCGAGGTCTGGAGCAGGATGCGGTCGCCCCGGCGCACCGGCAGGTTCGAGACCTTCGAGCCGAGTTCGATGGTTTCCCCGTCGCGCGTCAGCACGGAGCGGCCCGGCGCGCCTGCGCCGCCGCCGGCAAGCCCGTAGGGCGGCACGCGGAAACGCTCGTAATTGGTCGAAAGCATGCCCTCTTCGGCATCCAGCCGGAATTCGCGCCGGAGCCCGAGGCCGCCGCGCCGCCTGCCCTCGCCCCCGCTGCCGGGCGCAAGCCCGTATTCGGTGATCGTGATCGGATAGAGGCTTTCCACCATCTCGATAGGCGTGTTGGCGAGATTGTGCAGGCAGGCGGAGAGCGCGTTCGCGCCGTCGGCATCGGGATGCGCCCCCCAGCCGCCGACCTCGATGTCGAAATAGACCTCGGGCCGGCCGGACCGCCCCTTGAGACCCAGCGCATAGACGTAGCTCACGCCGTAATAGGCGGCGGAGATGCGCTCCGGCGCCGCCTGGCCGAGCGCGCCCAGCACGGTGGTGACGATCCGGTGCGCGGTCGCCATGCGGTTCGCCACCGGCGCGGGCGGCAGCGCATTGCAGATCGTGCCCTCGCGCGCCGCGATTTCGACCGGCCGGTAGGCGCCCGAATTGGCCGGGACATCGACCCCGGCCGCGCACATGAAGGCGCAATAGACGGCTGATTTCGACATGTTGAGCGTGCAATTGACCGGCCCTGCGGCCTGCGGCCCCGAAGCGGAGAGATCGACCTTCGCCATCTCGCCCGCAATGCGAACCTCAGCGGCGATGAGGCGCGGCTCCTCGGTGATGCCGTCATCGTCCACGAAATCCTCGAAGCGGTAGAGGCCGTCCGGAATGCCGGCAATGGCGGCGCGCATTGCGGCCTCCGACCGGTCGAGAATGCGGTCGGCGGCGGCCTGCAGCCTCTCCGGGCCAAAGCGTTCCGCCAGCCGCAGCACGCCGGCCGCGCCGATATCGAGCGAGGCGAGCTGCGCCTCGAAGTCGCCGCGCACCTTCTCCGGCTCGCGGGTATTGGCGTAGAAGACGCCGAGCAGCGCCTTGTTGACCCGTCCGCCCTCGACGACCTTGCAAGGCGGGATTCGCAGCCCTTCCTGGTATATTTCGCGCGCGCTCGCATCGTAGCTGCCGGGGGCGCCGCCGCCGACATCGGTGTGGTGCGTGAGCGTGCCGGTTATCGCGATCCGCCGGCCCCGGAACCAGACCGGCTTGAAGGTCAGCACGTCGGGCAGATGCTGGCCGCCGGCATAGGGATCGTTGGTGACGATGACATCGCCCTCATGCCATTCGTCCAGCGGAATGGGCCCCTGGAGGATGCCTTCGAGGCAGGTCGCCATGGAATTCAAGTGGATGGCGATGCGCGCCGACTGCGCGACATTGCGCCCGTCAGCGTCGAACACGGCGGTCGAATAGTCGAGCGTTTCGCGCACAACCGTGGAGCGCGCCGTGCGCCAGATGGTGACATTCATGTCTTCCGCCGCCGCCACCAGCGCATTACGGATGATCTCGATGTCGATGGGGCTGAGGTCGGTCATGCGCCTTCCCTTCCGCGCCGCGCAACCAGATGGCCTCCGGACGCCATCGCGAGATGCCATCCCGGCGGGACCAGAAGCGTTGCATGCGCCTCCTCGACAATGACAGGCCCTGCAACCGCCTCCGGCAGCCGGTCGCGGTCATAGATCGGGAGGGCGCGCCAGCTTCCCCCGATCCAGACTCGGCGTTCGCCCTTCGGCCCGGCGTCAACCGCCGCAGGCGGCCGTATGGCGGGTTTCGGCAGCAGGCCCCTGGCGGTTGCGCGCAAGGTGACGATCTCAACCGGCGCTGCACGGTCGGAATGCGCATAGCGCGCCCGGTGCAGATCGTGGAAATCGGCGACGAGGCGTGCGAGAGACCGCTTGTCGGGCCGCACGTCGCCCCAGGGAACCAGCAGTTCGTAAGCCTGGCCGCGATAGCGCATATCCGCTGCGAGGCGGATCCGGCGCGCGTCTTCGGCGATACCGTCGGCGGCAAGCAGGGCATGGCCTTCCCCGACCAGCTGCGCCGCAAGCTCAGCCAATACCGGCAGCGCGCTCTCATCCGCATCCAGCAGGCGCGAGCGCGCCACGTCATGCGCAATGTCGGCGGTCAGGATGCCCCGGGCCGAGAAGGTGCCGGGGTCACGCGGAAATACCACCTCCGCCATCTCAAGCTCCTCCGCGAGGTTGACGGCATGCAGGCCGCCCGCCCCGCCAAAGGCGGCGATGGCGAAGTCGCGCGGGTCCGCGCCCTTCTCGAACAGGCTGAGCTTGATTGCGGACGCCATATGCGCGTTGACGACCGCGAGAATGCCTTCCGCGGCCTCTTCCACGCCGAGCGCGAGCGGACCCGCTACCCGCTCCGCGACGGCGGCGCGCGCCAGATCCGCATCGAGCGTCAGCGCGCCGCCGAGGAAGAAATCCGGGTCCAGCCGGCCGAGGACGATATTCGCGTCCGTAACAGTCGGTTCGGAGCCGCCCTTGCCATAGGCGGCCGGTCCCGGATCGGCGCCGGCGCTTGCGGGCCCGACGCCGAGCGCGCCTCCGGGCGCCACGGAGGCGATGGATCCGCCGCCCGCGCCGATGGTGCGCATCTCCACCATCGGCAGGCGCACCGGCAGGCCGTCGATCTCGCCTTCCGTCACGACCGTGCTGCCGCCGTCGCGGACCACCGACACATCGAAGCTGGTGCCGCCCATATCGACCGCCACCAGGTCCGGCCGTCCGAGCGTCTCCGAGAGCTCGGCCGCCGCCATAGCACCGCCGGAAGGCCCTGAAAGCAGCAGCCGGACGGGCAGCCGCGCCGCCTGGGCGGGCGTCGTCACGCCGCCGTTGGACTGCACGAGATAGAGCCGCGCCTCCAGTCCGGCCTTGCGAAGCCTCCCTTCCAGCCGTTCCAGATAGTCCTGCACCACCGGCACGAGCAGGGCATTGAGCACAGTGGTTGAGGCCCGCTCGAACTCGCGGATCTCGGGGCTCACATCCGAGGACAACGACACCGGAATGCCCGGCGCCGCCCCGGCCAGTATTTCCGCCGCGCGGCGCTCATGCGCGGGGTCGCGATAGGCGTGCAGGAATGCGACGGCGACAGCGCCGACGCCCGCTTCCGACAGCTCGCGCCCGATGTCGGCAACCGCCTCTTCGTCGAGCGGCGCTTCCTCGCTGCCGTCCCAGCGCATCCGCCCTTCGACGCCGTAGCGCCGGTTGCGGGGCGCCAGCACGGTCTGCGGCGTCGGCTTCAGCGTATAGGGTTCGCGGCGCACATGGCGGCCGATCTCCAGCACATCGGCAAAGCCCTTGTTGGCGATCAGCGCGCCGTCCGGCAGCTTGCGCTCCAGCACGGCATTGGTGGCGATGGTCGTGCCATGCAGGATGAAGCCGACCCCGCCCGGCTCGAAGCCGAGGCGCGCCGCCGCTTCGGCGATGCCGGCGAGCAGCCCCTCGGAGGGGTCGGCCGGCGTGGTCGGCGTCTTGAACGCATGGACTTCGCCGGTTTCCGCATCCAGCACCATCAGGTCCGTAAAGGTGCCGCCGACATCCGCGCCGATCCTGTATCTCGTCGGGGCAGCGTCCATGCAAATGTCATGTTGTGTCATGCGATGTCATGTTCCGCCGGCGGCCCCGCCCGACAGCGATCCCTTCCCTGGTACCAGCCTACCACTCTTTCCCCCATGTCAAGCCTGCCCCGGCGGCAGGCGCTATTGCGCTTCGGCCCGGTGCGGGATCAACTCCTCGCCGGCGCGCGAGTGCCCGATAATGCGCGTCAGGAGCAGCACCGGCAGCACGCCCGCGAACACGATGGCCAGCGCCGAGAGCGCGCACTCCTCCAGCAATTCGTCCGAGGCGAACTGATAGACATTGGTCGCCAGCGTCTCGTAGTTGAAGGGCCGCAGGATCAGCGTCATCGGCAGCTCCTTCATAGAATCGACGAAGACCAGCAGCGCCCCGGTCAGCACGCTGCCGCGCACGATGGGCAGATGCACGCGCCGCAGCCGCGCAAACGGCCCGTGACCCAGCGTGCGCGCCACGCTGTCGATACTGGGCGTCACCTTGGAGAGGCCGGCGTCGATGGTGCCGTAGGCAAGCGCAAGGAAGCGCACGGTGAGCGCCGCCGAGACGGCGAACAGCGTGCCGCTGAAGATCAACCCGGTAGATACGCCGAACTCGGCGCGCGCAAATGCGTCTATGCCGCGGTCGAGGCCGGCGAGCGGGATCATCACGCCGAGCGCCAGCACCGCGCCCGGCACCGCATAGCCGAGCGACACGAAGCGCGCCGCGCCCTGGGCGATCGGCGGCGCGCCGGCCCGTGCCCCATAGGCGAGCACGAGCCCGAAGGCCGAGGCCGCCAGCGCGGCAATGCCGGCGAGGGTCAGGCTGTGCTCGGCGAATTTCAGGAAATCGGCCAATTGGTCCGGCTGCCAGGCCGTGACGGCATACCAGGCCAGCACCGCCGAGGGCAGGAGGAAGCCGAGCAATACCGGCAGCGCGCAGGCGAGGAACGCGCCGGCGGCGGCCCGGCCGGAAAGACGGCGCGGCGTCAGCCGCCGGTAGCGTCCGCTGGTGTGATGGAACCGCCGCCGCCGCCGGGCCGCGCGTTCCGCCCAGATAAGACCGGCGATGACGACAAGGAGCACAAGCGCAAGCTGGGCGGCGCCGGCGGCATTGCCCATGTTCATCCACACATCGAAAATACCGACCGTGAAGGTGCGGAGCGCGAAGAATTCGACGGCGCCCAGATCGTTCAGAGTTTCCATGAGGGCGAGGATGACGCCGATGGCCACGGCCGGCCGCGCCAGCGGCAGCGCCACACGCCGAAAGGCCTGCCAGGGCGTGCAGCCGAGCAGGCGGCTCGCCTCCAGCACGCAGATATTCTGCTCGATGAAAGCCGCCCTGGAGACCAGATAGACATAGGGATAGAGCACCAGCGAGAACAGCGCGACCGCCCCGCCGAGCGAGCGGATTTGCGGAAACCAGTAGTCGCGCGCGCTCGTCCAGCCGAACAGCGCGCGCAGGAAGCCCTGCACCGCGCCCGCATATTCCAGCAGGTCCGTATAGACATAAGCGACGACATAAGCGGGCATCGCCAGCGGCAGCAGCAGCAGCCATTCGAAAGCCCGGCTTCCCGGAAACCGGCACATGGTAACCAGCCAGGCCGCGGCGACGCCGATGGCCGCCGTGCCAAGCGCCACGCCCAGCGCCAGCAGGAAGGAATTCCAGACATAGACCGGCAGCACGGTCGAGGCGAGGTGCTGCCAGATATCGAGGGTCGGCGTGACCGCCGTCCAGACCACCGAGCAGATAGGCGCGGCGGCCAGCACCGCCACAGACAGGGTTACCCAGGCCCAGCTGTCCGGTGTCCCGGTGCGCCGGAACCGTCGCCGTCCGCTAGCCGCGCCGGCGACGGCCATAAAGCTCCAGGCGGTGATCGACCAGATCGAAGCCGAGCTTCACCGCGATCCGGCTCTTCATCTCCTCGAGCTCGGCGTCGTAGAACTCCTGCACCGCCCCGGTTTCGACATCGATCAGGTGGTCGTGATGCTCGCCGGCCTCCTCGTAGCGCGCCCGGCCGCCGCCGAAATCGTGCCGGGTCAGCACATTGGCGTCCTCGAAGAGCTTGAGCGTGCGATAGACGGTGGCGATGGAGATATGCGGGTCGATCCGGCTCGCGCGCCGATAGACCGTATCGACATCGGGATGATCGGCGCTGTCGGAGAGCACGCGGGCTACCGTGCGGCGCTGGCCCGTCAGGCGCAGGTTTTTGTCGCGGCACAGCCTTTCGATGCTGGTTTCGTCAGCCATTCTCCGCCGTCCGGTATTCGCCCGTGGGATTGGAATACATGCCGGAAACGGCCGGGTCAAACGACGCCGACGACGTGCCGGGATGACGCTTCGTTGACAATACGCGCCCTTCCTACGCTTGATCGGGAAAACGGGCGTTGGAGCGGCGCATGTTCGAGGGATTCGAGAGGTCGAGGATCGACGCCGGAGGGTGCGGGATTCATGTCGTGCATGGAGGCGAAGGGCCGCCCGTGCTGATGCTGCACGGCTACCCGCAGACCCATGCGGAATGGCACAAGGTCGCGCCCCGCCTTGCGGAACGGTTCACGGTCGTCTGCCCGGACCTGCGCGGCTACGGCGATAGCGACAAACCGCCCTCCGATGCAAACGACC
>JAJECF010000061.1 GCA_022822125.1 Alphaproteobacteria bacterium | reverse complement strand
GCAGACGGCGAGTCCGGAGCGATATTGGACGACCCGCCGAACATGGTGAGCGCGAGCCCGCCCTTCGCCTTTTCCTCGTGATAGAGCTGGTAGCGCAGCTTCGGGTGCCTGTCCTCGACATAGCCCGGCGCGTGGCTGGTGCTCATCAGGCGGTTCCGGAAGGTCACATGGCGGAGCCGGAACGGCTCCAGGAGGCTCGGGTAGCGGCTTCCGGTCATGCGCGGCGGCTCCTCGGCTTCGGCTCGCCGGAGCATGGCGAAACCGTCCGGGCTACCGCAAGCGTTCGATCACGAGGTTCTGGAAGTTCCGCACCGAGTCTTCCCAGACCGGCGAGAGCACGCCGCCGCCGGCAGCCACATCGCTGGCGCGCCCCTGCTGCAGCCGTTCGCAGATGGCGTGGTCCTCGCGGTGCACCTCCCGCCAGAGCGCAGCGAGCCGCTCGGTGCGTTCGGCCCGGTCCGGCATCGGGTCGAGGCTGTAGATCGCGCGCCTTTGGAGGGTGCGGTCGGGGGCAAGGGGCACGTCGAGATGCACGCCGATCTGGTCCGGCAGATAGACCCCGACGACGAAATTAGGAAACAGCGTGAGGAAGCGCGAGTCCTCGGACAGCACGTCTTTCTTTCTCGCCTCGCGGGAGACATCGACGGCGCTGCCGAGGCATCCCGGCTCGTTCACCGTGTAATGGTCGGCAAGCGGCTGGTCGGTGGTCCGGGAATGCACGAATTGCACATGATAGGGCTCGATGAAATTCTCCATCAGGAGCTTCCAGTTCGCGGCGATCTCCCCGAAATCGATGGTGGCCAGATGCTGCATCCGCGAGAGGTCGAACCCGCTGAGCCGCTTCCGGAGCGGGGCCACGAAGTCCTCGAAGGGCGGCGCAGCGCCGTCCAGATTGACGAAAATCCAGTCATGCCACGCCGCCGCGCGAACCGGCGCCAGCCCGTGCTGCGAGCGGTCGAAGCCCGCCGGGACGGCGCGCGGCTCGCGCCCGCCGAAAAAAGGGGCGGCGCGCAGTCGTCCGTCCAGCCCGTATGTCCAGGCGTGATACGGGCAGCGGATCGCCCGCCCCAGATTTCCGGGCCCGTCCACAAGCTTGAGGCAACGGTGGCGGCAGACATTATGGAACGCCCTGATGGCGCCGGCCGTGTCGCGCACCAGCAGGACGGGCCTGCCGGCCACGTTAACGGGCACCGCATCGCCGGGCCGGGCCAGCTCATGCACAAAACCCGCGAACACCCAGGAGGAAGCGAAAATCCGCTCGTTTTCGAGCGCGAAGAAGGCCTCGCTCGTATAGGCCGTCGCAGGCAGCCCGCGGGCTACAGGCGCCGCCGCCTGGAATTCGCCGAGCGCGCGCGCCCCGACAACGCTCTGCAGGGACAGGTCCATCGCGATCCCCCACTACGCAAGAAGCAGGGGCGACGATTACTCCGGTCCGCAGGTGAAATTTGCCTGCAGCCGAACAAGTATTTGCCGAATTGCGACACGCGGCGCCCGGCCGCCGGCCGGGCGCCGGCAGGCCCGGGTCAGGCGGAGGTCGGGCGCGCCTTCATGCGCTCGAACCAGGCCGTCACGTTCTCGTTTTCGGGCGCAATGTTCTGGCCGACCGTCTTGCCGAAGGCGAGGAAGCAGTAGAGCAGGATGTCGGCGAGGCTGATGCGGTCGCCGCAGAGGAACTGCTTGCCGTCCATCAGCCCGTCCAGCCAGGCGATCTTGTCCTGCGCGACGGCCTTGAGCCCGTCCGACGCCTCCGGAAGGCAGCGCATGCGGCTCTGGAACATCTTCAACCCCTCGCCATAGCGGAATCCGCTGGCGAGCGGCTCGCAGATATTGAGGTCCACGCGGCGCGTCCACATGCGGGTCTCGCCGCGCTCCTCCGGCGTCGAGCCGATCAGCGGCGAGCCGCCCTGCTTGTCCGCCAGATATTCGCAGATCGCGGTGATCTCCGCGATATGGCTGCCGTCGTCGAGCTCCAGGCAGGGGCTCTGGCCGGACGGGTTCTTCGAGAGAAACTCGCCTTCCCGATTGGCGCCCTTGAGGATATCGACTTTCTCCTCGGGCAGTTCGATGCCGGCCTCGGCCATGAACATGCGCACGACATGCGGGTTCGGCCCGATGGATGTGTAGAGTTTCATGGCAGGGATGTCCTTCCTTCCGAATTCGAGTGTCGTTCAGGCATGGATCGGGCGGCCGTCCACGGCGAGCGCCGCTTCCTTCACCGCCTCGTTGAGCGTCGGATGGGCATGGCAGGTGCGCGCAATGTCCTCGGCCGAAGCGCCGAACTCCATCGCCAGCGCCGCCTCGGCGATCATCGTGCCGGCATCCGCGCCCAGGATATGCACGCCGAGCACCCGGTCGGTGCGCTTGTCGGCCAGGATTTTCACGAAGCCTTCGGTCTCGCCGCTGCACCGGGCGCGGCTGTTGGCCTGGAACGGGAAGCGCCCGACGGCGTAGTCGATCCCCGCCTCCTTCAGCGCCTCTTCTGTCCGGCCCACGGCCGCCGCCTCCGGCCATGTATAGACCACGCCCGGAATCGCGTCGTAGTCGATATGGCCGGACTGGCCGGCGATGATCTCGGCGCACACCGCCCCTTCGTCCTCGGCCTTGTGCGCCAGCATCGGCCCGCGCACGACATCGCCAATGGCGTATATGCCCTCTGCGCTCGTGCGGAAATGCTCGTCGATTTCGATCCGGCCCTGGGCGTCCGTCTCAATACCGACGCTTTCGAGGCCGAGGCCGCCCGTGTAGGGCCGGCGCCCGACCGCGACCAGCACCGCATCCGCCTCGACCGTTCCCGCTTTCCCCGAGGCAAGGCTCTCGACCGAAAGCGCCACACCCGCCTCGCCCGTCTCCACGCCCGTCACCTTGTGGCCGAGCATGAAGGTAAAGCCCTTTTTCGAGAGGACGCGGCGCATCCCCTTGGAAACATCGCTGTCCATGTTCGGAAGAATGCGGTCCAGAAACTCGACCACCGTCACCTTCGCGCCGAGCCGGCTCCAGACGACGGCCATTTCCAGCCCGATATAGCCGCCGCCGATGACGGCGAGGCGCTCCGGCACCGCCTCCAGCGCAAGCGCGCCGGTAGAGGAGAGGATGCGCTTCTCGTCGATCCCGATGCCCGGCAGGCCCGCCGGCTCGGACCCCGTGGCGACGATTATGTTGCGGGCCTCCAGCACGCGGGGTTCCCCGTCTTCGGGCGTGACCTCGACGCGGCCGGGCCCGGCGATGCGTCCCACGCCGGAAACATGCTCCACCTTGTTCTTGCGGAACAGGAAGCCGATGCCTTTCGTAAGGTCCTGCACTACCTTGTCCTTGCCGGCCATCATCGCCGCCAGATCGACCTCGACGCCGCCGGGGGCCACGATGCCGCGCTTCGCAAAACCCTTCTGCGCCTGCTCGAAAAGATGCGTGCTGTGCAGCAGTTCCTTCGAGGGAATGCAGCCGACATTCAGGCAGGTGCCGCCGAGCGTCGCGCGTTTCTCGACGCAGGCGGCGCGCATGCCGAGCTGCGCCGCCCGGATCGCGGCCACATAGCCGCCCGGCCCGCCGCCGATGACGACGACATCGAAGCTGTCGGTCATGGAGTTCCCCGTTCTCTAACCAAGGTCAGACGTCGAGCAGCAGGCGCTCGGGATTCTCGATCGCTTCCTTGACGCGCACCAGGAAGGTGACCGACTCGGACCCGTCGATGATCCGGTGGTCGTAGGAGAGCGCCAGATACATCATCGGCCGGATCTCCACCTTGCCGTCCACCGCCACGGGGCGGTCCTCGATCTTGTGCATGCCGAGAATGCCGGATTGCGGCGGGTTGAGGATAGGCGCGGACATGAGCGAGCCGTAAACGCCGCCATTGGAGATCGTGAAGGTGCCGCCGGTGAGGTCCGCCATAGAGAGCTTGCCGTCCCGCGCCCTCGCGCCCAGATCGGCGATGCTGCGCTCGACTTCGGCGAAGCTCATCGCGTCGGCGTCCTTCAGCACGGGCACCACTAGGCCCTGCGCCGTGCCGACGGCCACGCCGATGTCGTAGTGGTTCTTGTAGATGATGTCGCCGCCGTCGATCTCGGCGTTCACCGCCGGGATTTCCTTGAGCGCGCCGATACAGGCCTTGACGAAAAAGGACATGAAGCCGAGCCGCACGCCGTGGCGTTTCTCGAACGGGTCGCGATAGCGCCGGCGGAGCGCCATCACGCCGCTCATATCCGCCTCGTTGAAGGTGGTGAGCATGGCGGCGGTGTTCTGGGCGTCCTTGAGACGCTCGGCGACGCGCCGGCGCAGCCGCGACATCCGCACACGCTCCTCTCGCGGATGGTCCGGGCGCGGCGCGGCGGCAGCCGCCGGCGGGGCGGGGGGAGGCGGCGCGGCGGGGGCCGGCGCAGGAGCGGCGGGGGCTTCCAGATGGGCGAGCACGTCGCCCTTGGTGATCCGGCCGTCCTTGCCGGTGCCGGTGACGGCTTCCGGCGAAAGGGCGTTGTCCGCCAGCAGCTTGCGCGCCGCCGGGGAGAGCGGCGGCGCGTCGGAGGCTGCCGGCACCGGCGCCTCCTTCGCTTTCGGCGCGGCGGACGCCCGGGCAGGCGCGGCGTCGGCCGCCATGCGGCCCAGAACGGCGCCTACCTCCACTTCATCGCCCTCGCCCGCGAGAATTTCCTCGAGCACGCCGCTTCGGGGCGCCGGCACCTCGACCGTGACCTTGTCGGTTTCGAGCTCGACCAGCGGCTCATCGGCTTCCACCGCGTCGCCCGGCGCCTTCATCCAGCGGGCGACTGTCGCCTCGCTGATGCTCTCGCCGAGCTGCGGCACCTGGATCTCGATCGCCATCGCCTTGCCTCTCCCCCGGTCAGCCCGCGGCAAGCGCCTCGGCGACCAGCGCCTTTTGCTCGAAATTATGCCTTGTCAGCAGGCCGGTCGCCGGAGACGCCGCCTCCCGCCGGCCGACATAGCGGGGCCGGCGCGCCTTGCCGCCGATTTCCTCCAGCACCGCCTCGATACGCCGATCCACGAAGGTCCAGGCCCCCATGTTCCGCGGCTCCTCCTGGCACCAGACGATCTCGGCCTCGGGATAGCGGGCCAGCTCCTCGGCGAGCGTGCCCTCGGGGAACGGGTAAAGCTGCTCGACGCGCAGCAGCGCCACATCGCGGAGTCCTTCCTCCCGGCGGTGCTGCAGCAGGTCGTAATAGACCTTGCCCGAACAGAGCACGACCCGGCGAACCGCCGCGCCTTCCGCAATCTCGTCGACCTCCGGATTGACCCGGTGGAAGGAGCTGCCCTCGGCAAGCTCGTCGAGCCCGGAGACGCAGAGCCTGTGCCGCAGCAGCGATTTCGGCGTCATCACGATCAGCGGCTTGCGGAACTCCCGCCTCACCTGACGGCGCAGCGCATGGAAATAATTGGCCGGCGTCGTTGGATAGACGACCTGCATGTTGTCCTCGCCGCAAAGCTGGAGATAGCGCTCCAGCCTGGCGGAGGAATGTTCCGGCCCCTGGCCCTCGTAACCGTGCGGCAGCAGCATGACCAGGCCCGACATGCGCAGCCATTTCGACTCCCCGGAGGAGATGAACTGGTCCATCACCACTTGCGCGCCATTGGCGAAATCGCCGAACTGCGCCTCCCACATCACCAGCGCATGCGGCTCGGTCTGCGAATAGCCGTATTCGAAGCCCAGCACGGACGCTTCCGCGAGCGGGCTGTCGATAATTTCGACCCGGCCCTGGGCCTCTCCGATATGCTGGAGCGGGGTGAATTTCCTTTCGTCCACCTGGTCGCGCAGCACAGCATGGCGCTGCGAGAAGGTGCCGCGTCCGCAATCCTGTCCGGAGAGGCGCACGGGAATCCCTTCGGCGGCGAGCGTGCCGAAGGCGAGCGCTTCCGCCGTCGCCCAGTCGAGCCCCTCGCCGGTCTCGAAGACCTTCGCCCTTTGTCGGAACTGGCGCGCGATCTTGGGATTGAGGTTGAAGCCTTCCGGTACGTCCGTCAGCCGTTCGCCGACCGCCTTCAGCTGATCGAGGGGCACCGCGGTCGAGCCGCGCCGGTCCCCTTCGCTCGCCACCTCGATACCGGTCCAGGCCCCTTCCAGCCAGTCCGCCTTGTTGGGCTTGTAGCTGTTCGCGGCCTCGAAATCGCGGTCCAGCTTGGCGCGGAAGTCCTCGACGATGCCGTCCGCCTCCTCCTCGGTCAGGAGGTCCTCCGCGACCAGCCGCCCGGCATAGATGGCCCTGGTGGTCGCATGCCGGTCGATAGCCTCATACATCAGTGGCTGGGTAAAGGCCGGTTCGTCCGCTTCATTGTGCCCCTGGCGGCGATAGCAATACATGTCGATGACGACGTCGCGCTTGAAGCGGAAGCGGAACTCGGTGGCGATCCGCGCCACATGCACCACCGCCTCGGGATCGTCGCCGTTCACATGGAAGACGGGCGCCTGGACGATCTGCGCCATGCCCGAGCAATAGGGGCTGGAGCGCGAATCCGTCGGCGAGGTGGTGAAGCCGATCTGATTGTTGATGACCACATGGATGGTGCCGCCGACGCGGTAGCCCTTGAGCTCGGAAAGCTCGAAGGTCTCCGCAACGAGGCCCTGCCCGATAAACGCCGCATCGCCATGCAGCAGGATCGGCATGACCTTGTCGCGCTCATCGTCGCCGCGCTGCTCCTGCTTGGCCCGCGCGCGTCCGATGACCACCGGGTTGACGACCTCGAGATGGCTGGGATTCGGGCATAGCGAGAGATGGACGACATTGCCGTCGAACTCGCGGTCCGACGACGTGCCGAGATGATATTTCACATCGCCCGAGCCCTGCACGTCCTCGGGGTTGGCGGGCTGGCCCTGGAATTCGGAGAAAATCGCCTGGAACGGCTTGCCCATGAAATTGGCGAGCACGTTCAGCCGCCCGCGATGGGCCATGCCGATCACCGCCTCTTCCAGCCCCATCTCGCCGCCGCGCTTGATGATCTGCTCCAGCGCCGGGATCAGCGCCTCTCCGCCTTCCAGCCCGAAGCGCTTGGTGCCGATATATTTGCGGTCGAGGAAATGCTCGAAAACCTCGGCCTCCGTCAGCCGCTCCAGGATGGCGCGGCGGCCGCGCTCGGTGAACTCGGTGCGGTTGAGCGGCCGCTCGATGCGCTTCTGGATCCAGGCCTTCTGGTCGGGGTCCTGGATATGCATGAACTCGACGCCGATGCTCGAACAGTAGATGCCGTGCACGGCCGCCACGATTTCGCGCATTGAGGCCCGCTCGCGGCCCAGCACGCCGTCGATGAAGATCGGGCGGTCCCAGTCCTCCTCGCCGAACCCGTAGGTCGTAGGATCGAGCTCGGGGTGGTGTTCCGGTTCGTGGAGGCCGAGCGGGTCGAGCCTGGCATAGAGATGGCCGCGCACCCGGTAGGCGCGGATCAGCATCAGCGCGCGGATCGAGTCGAGCGTCGCCTGCCGCCCGCCCTCGACGGGCGCCTCAATGGCCCCGTTGCGCGCGGGCGCCGCATCGTGGCCATTGCCGATCACCTGCGGGCGCATCCGGCCCCAGGCGGCGGGCGCGGGCGCCTCATGCGCGCGCCCGTTCGATTTCAGCTCAGCAAAAAAAACCGTCCAGCTTTCGTCCACCGAGCCCGGATCGCGCAGATATTGCTCGTAAAGTTCCGCAATGAAGACGGCGTTGCCGCCATGCAGGAAATCGTCCGCCGCAGAAGATACCGCCATTGCCTGGTTACCTCCCTTCGCCCCTCTGCCGGCGCGTCAGCGTCCGAGGGCTTCGAGCATGGTCTCGCCCAGCGCGGCCGGCGAACGGCTGACCAGAATACCGGCCTCGGTAAAGGCCTGGATCTTGTTTTCCGCAGTGCCCTTGCCGCCCGAAACGATGGCTCCGGCATGGCCCATGCGCTTGCCCGGCGGCGCCGATGCGCCGGCGATGAAACCCACGGCCGGCTTGCGGTTCGGCAAACCGGCATAGAACGCCGCCGCGTCTTCCTCCGCGCTGCCGCCGATCTCGCCGATGATAACGATTCCCTCGGTTTCCGGGTCGTCGTGGAAGAGCCTCAGGCAATCGATGAAATCGGTGCCGTTCACCGGGTCGCCGCCGATGCCGATGCAGGTGGACTGGCCGAGGCCGGCGGCGGTGGTCTGGGCGACGGCCTCGTAGGTCAGCGTGCCGGAGCGCGAGACGATGCCGATGCGCCCGCGCCGGTGGATATGGCCGGGCATGATGCCGATCTTGCATGCGTCGGGCGTGATTGCGCCGGGGCAGTTCGGCCCGATCAATCTTGAGCCGGAACCGGCAAGGGCCCGCTTGACGCGCACCATGTCCAGAACCGGCACGCCTTCGGTGATGCAGACGATGAGCGCGATCCCGACCGCCGCCGCCTCCAGCATCGCATCGGCGGCGAAGGGCGGCGGCACATAGATGACTGTCGCATCGGCCCCGGTCTCGGCCTTCGCCTCGGAGACCGTGTCGAACACCGGCAGCCCGAGATGGCGGCGACCGCCCTTGCCGGGCGCGACCCCGCCGACCATCCGTGTGCCGTAGTCGATGGCCTGCTGGGAATGGAAGGTGCCCTGCCTGCCCGTGAAGCCCTGGCAGATCACGCGGGTATTCTCGTCGATCAGCACCGCCATGGCCTCAGCCCTCCCCGACCGCCGCGACGACCCTGGCCGCCGCCCCGCCCAGGTCGTCGGCAGCGGTGATCGGCAGCCCGGACCGGGCGAGGATGCGCTTGCCCTGATCGACATTGGTGCCTTCGAGGCGCACCACCAGCGGCACGTCGAGACTCACTTCCCGTGCGGCCTCGACGACCCCGGCGGCGATCACGTCGCACTGCATGATGCCGCCGAAGATATTGACCAGGATGGCTTCGACATTGGGATCGGACAGGATGATCTTGAAGGCGCTGACGACGCGCTCCTTGTCGGCGCCGCCTCCGACATCGAGAAAGTTGGCGGGCTCCGCGCCGTGCAGCTTGATGATGTCCATCGTCGCCATGGCGAGGCCGGCGCCGTTCACCATGCAGCCGATATTGCCGTCGAGCTTGACATAGCTGAAACCGAGGGCCTCCGCCTGCCGCTCCACCGGCGTTTCCTCGTCCTCGTCGCGCAGTTCCTCCACGCCGGGCTGGCGGAAGAGCGCGTTGTCGTCGAAGTTCATCTTGGCGTCGAGGGCGAGAAGCGCGCCGCTTCCGGTCACGACAAGCGGGTTGATCTCGGTCAGGCCGGCGTCGAGTTCCGTGAACGCCCTGTAAAGATTGGCCAGCAAGGCCGCGGCTCCGCGGGCCTCCGCCGCCCCGAGATCGAAGGCGGCGGCAAGGCGGCGGCCGTGATGCGGCTGCACCCCGGTCGCCGGGTCAACCGAAAAGGTCGTGATCTTCTCCGGCGTCGCTTCGGCGACCTCTTCGATATTCATCCCGCCCTCGGTGGACGCGATGACGGTAATGCGCCCGGCGGCCCGGTCCACGAGCATGGAGAGATAGAGCTCGCGGGCGATATCGCAGCCTTCCTCGACATAGATGCGCTTGACCGTCTGGCCTTGCGGGCCGGTCTGGTGGGTGACCAGCGTGCTGCCCAGAAGCCCTGCCGCCGCCTCGCGCACCTCCGCGACCGATCGCACCACCTTGACGCCGCCGGCCTTGCCGCGCCCGCCGGCGTGAATCTGCGCCTTGACGACCCAGACCGGGCCGCCGAGCTTCTCAGCGCCCTCGACGGCCTCGTCCACAGTATAAGCGACATGGCCGCGCGGCACGGGCACGTCGAAGCGCGCGAGCACGCCCTTCGCCTGGTATTCGTGAATATTCATCCGACGCTGCGCCGCCAGCGCGCTATTGCCATGCGACCCGCTCCGCCTTCCATTCCTGCCGCCGGGGCCGCCGCCCGCATCGGGGGAACCGGCCCCATCGTCTGCGCTAGTCCGCCGCCTGGGCGCGCATTCGCTCCGCGACCTCGACCAGTTCCCGCACCGCCGCCACCGACTTGTCGAACGCGGCCCGGTCGCCTTCCGACAGGCGGATCTCGACGACACGCTCGACCCCGCCCGCGCCGATGACCGCCGGCACGCCCACATAAAGGCCGTTCACGCCGTATTCGCCGCCCAGCCACGCCGCGCAGGGCAGCACGCGTTTCTTGTCCTTCAGGTAGCTCTCCGCCATCTGGATCGCCGCCGAGGCGGGAGCATAGAACGCCGAGCCGGTCTTGAGGAGGTTGACGATCTCGGCGCCGCCGTCTCGGGTGCGCTGCACGATGTCCGCAACCCTTTGCTCTGTCGTCCAGCCCATCGCAACGAGGTCCGGCACCGGGATGCCCGCAACGGCCGAATAGTTGACCAGCGGCACCATGCTGTCGCCGTGGCCGCCCAGTACGAACGCCGTTACGTCCTCCACCGAGACATCGAACTCCTCCGCCAGGAAATAGCGGAAGCGCGCCGTGTCCAGCACGCCCGCCATGCCGACGACCTTGTTCGGCTGAAAGCCGGTCACGCCCTGCAACACCGCCACCATCGCGTCGAGCGGGTTGGTGATGCAGATCACGAAAGCGTCCGGGCAGTATTGTTTCAGGCCGTCGCCGACCGCGCCCATCACCCTGGTGTTGATCCCGACCAGGTCGTCGCGGCTCATGCCGGGCTTGCGCGGCACGCCGGCGGTGACGATGACGACATCGCAGCCCTCGAGCGCCTCATAGCTGCTTGCGCCGGAAATACGGGCGTTGAAGCCCTCTACCGGCGAACTCTGGACCAGATCGAGCGCCTTGCCCTGCGGCATGCCCTCGACAATGTCGAACAGCACGACATCGCCCAATTCCTTGAGGCCGGCCAAATGGGCGAGCGTGCCGCCGATATTGCCCGCGCCGACCAGCCCGATCCTGTTACGCGCCATCCGAAATCACCCCAATCGCCGCGACGCCGCTGCCGATCGCAACCTAATTGCTTTCATCGCCCCCGACAAGCGGTTCGCCAGCGGTCGCATCGCCGGACCAGGGGTCCATTTCATAGGCGGCAGGCGAGGTGCGCGGCAGCACGACGAAGGCGCCTTTTTCCTCTTCCTCCGCATCCGCCCGCTGCGTCCGGCGATAGAGGGCGAATACGCCCAGCCCCGCCGCGATGCAGGCCACGCTGTCGAACAGCGCCCCCGGCCCGGCGAGGTCCATGGCGAGCGCGGCGACCGGCGGCCCGACCACGGCGCCGCTGCCGAAGGCGATCAACAGCCCGGCCGCCGCCGGCACGCTGTCTTCCGGCGGCAGGCGGTCGTTGGTATGCGCGGCCGCGAGCGGATAGACCGCAAAGATCAACCCGCCGAACGCCGCGCCGAACGCCATCAGCACTTCGAGCGACTCGTCCCCGAACAGCCGGAATATCAATGCCGCGGCGAGCGCGGCGAAGCAGACTCCGGCCATGACCAGCCGGCGCTCGATACGGTCCGAAAGCCGGCCCAGCGGAAAGGACAGCGCAAAACCGCCGCCGATCAACGCGAAGGCGAGCGCGGCTGCGCCCGATACCCCGTGCCCGGCGGCGACGGCATAGACCGCCGCCAGCCCGTGCAAGGGACCGATCATGGCGCCGGCAAGCACTGCGGCGGCGATGCCCAGCGGCGAGATGCGGAACAGGTCCCGGAAGCGCAGCCGCGAGGGCTCGGCGACGCCGGGCTGCGCGCGGTTGGAGAGCGACATCGGCAGGAGCGACAGGCCGAGCAATATCGAGGCGATGCTGAAGAGCGCAAATCCCCCCGGGTCCGCGACCGTCAGCAGCAGCGGTCCGGCGCCGAGCGCCGCATAACAGGCCATCATGTAGGCGGAGAGCGCGGAGCCCCGCCGGGCATTGCCGGACACATGGTTCAGCCAGCTCTCCATCGCCAGCAGCACGCCGGCCATGGCAAAGCCGTTCGCGAACCGGACCGCCGCCCAGACCAACGGCCCGCCCACAAGCGCATAGATCAGCGCCGCCGCCGACAGCACCGTCGCGAAGCTGGCGAAGGCGCGGATATGGCCGACGCGGTTTATCACCCGGCCGGACAGGCTCGATCCGCTGAGCTGGCCTGCGAAATAGGTCGCGGTGACCAACCCCGCCACGGAGGCCGCGAACCCTGCGCTCTCCAGCCTCACGCCGATCAGCGCGGTGAGCAATCCGTTGCCCAATTGGATCAACGCCGCCGCCGCCAGAATCGGCAGGATAGGCCCCAGATAGACGGGCATGGGGATACCTCGCGGGGGGAGGGTGGCGACAGCGCGCGCGGTTCAGGCAGCCAGATGGCGGCGCGCGATATAGTCCTCCGCCTGCATCTCGATCAAGCGCGAAGTTGTGCGGCGGAATATGTCGGCTCCGAGGCCCCGGGAATAGAGCCTGCCGGGATCGACGGCAGCGGACAGCACGAGGTTGCAGCGCGCTTCGTAAAGGGCGTCGATCAGGTTGATGAAGCGCCGCGCCTCGTTGCGGTCTTCGGGGCGCATCGCCGGCACGCCGGCGAGGATGAAGGTGTGGAACCGCGCCGCCAGCGCCAGATAATCGCCGGCGCCGAGCGGCTTGCGGCAAAGGTCGTCGAAATGAAAGCGCGCCACGCCGCGCGCGGCTTCCGGCACGGCGATTTCGCGCCCGCGGACCGGGACGATGTCGGGCGCCCCCTGCTCAAGGTCCGTGAGGTCGCGGAAGGCCCGGTCGAGTTCGGCGGCCGCGGCCGCGTTCAGCGGCGCATGATAGACCCGCCGTCCTTTCAGCCGCGCCAGCCGATGGTCGCCGTCGCCGGCCAGTTCGATCACGCGCAGGCGCTGCTGCAGCATGTCGATAAAGGGCAGGAAACGCTCGCGCTGCAGGCCGTGGCGGTAAAGGTCCGCCGGCGGCGTATTGGAGGTTGCGACCACGGTGACGCTGCGCGCCAGCAGCGCCTCGAACAGCCGGCCGAGGATCATGGCGTCGGCGATATTGTCCACCTGGAACTCGTCGAAACAGAGCAGGTTTGCGTCTTCGGCAATGGCGGCGGCGAGAGCCGGAATCGGGTCGCCGGCGCGCTTTCTCATGCGGTGGGCGCGGTCATGGACCTCCGTCATGAAAGCGTGGAAATGCACCCGGCGCTTGCGGGCTGTCGGGGCGGTTTCGAAAAAGAGGTCCATCAGCATGGACTTGCCGCGCCCGACCGCCCCGTGGATATAAACGCCTCCAGGCGCCTCGGCCGCCGGCTCTGGTCGGCGCAGGAAGCCGAGCCGGCCCAGCAGGCCGCCGCCCGTCCTCCCGGCCGCCGCCCCCAGAGCGTCATGCAGGTCCTGAAGCGCCCGCGCGCAGACCTCCTGGTCCGGGTCGCCGTTCAGCGTCTTCGCCGCCACCTGCGCGCGCCAGGCCGGCAGCGGGCCTCGGGCATGTTCCGACACGGGCCTGCCCGTCAAGCGAAGGCGCGCTCCATTTCGCGTCGGAAGGCGACCGTCGGGTCCGCGGGGTCGATCTCGACATCGTCCCAGGTCAGCGGCCGGCCGAAGGATATGGCGTTGCGCAGCCGCACCCCGTGGGCCAGGCCGATGGGCAGCCCGCCGAGCGCCAGCGAGTCCGCCGCCGGCATCAGCTTGCCCCAGACGCAATAACCGCCTTCGCCATCCAGCACCTCGCCGGCCCTGAGATCGCGCTTCGCTGTGGCCACGACATCGCCGGCCCAGCCTTCCGCATGGCCCGTCGATTCGCCGCGCAGCGCGGCCGTCGCCACCGACACGCCGAGTTCCAGCCCGATCAGGTGCGAAGGGCGCCAGAGCGCCGCATATTCGCCGCTCTCGTCCGTGGAGACGTGGTATTCCGCGAAACAGCGCTGCACATACTCGTCCGCGCCGGCGAAGGTGATATAGACCCCCTGGCGCAGATGGTTCGGCACCTCCTGTCCGTTCGCGCCGAAGCAGGAGATCACCTCCACAAAACCGCCGCGCCCTTCCAGCGTGCCGCCGTCGGCCTCCGGTTTCAGCAGGCCGGCGAGCTCGTAAACCGAGGCCGGGCGGAAGGAGAGGCCCTTGCGAGGTACGTTGAGCCCGGTGGCGTTGGCGACGGCCGCCATTTCGATGCCGGACTTGGTGCCGTCGATGAAGGAGTTGAACATCTGCGCGTTCATGCCGCCGAGCGCCGCGCGTTCGGCGTCGAGGCCGTAATACTCCCACACGGTCTCCGGCGTGGACTGGTGGTAATGCGCCATGTGCTTGGTGCCCTTGCCGGCCGCCACCACTTCCAGCCCGCAGGTGCGGGCCCAGTCCACCATCTCGTAGATCAGCGCCGGCTGGTCGCCATAGGCCATGGCGCAAGCCACGCCCGCCTGCTCCGCCTTGCGCGCAAGCAATGGGCCGGCAAGCGCGTCGGCCTCGACATTCACCATGACGACATGCCGCCCGGCCGCGAAGCAGGCGAGCGCATGGCGAATGCCCGCAGGCGGATTGCCCGTCGCTTCCACGACCACCTCGATGCCATCGGCCCGGATGAGCTCCTGCGCATCCTCGAGAAGGAAGGTCGTGCCGTCCCTGAAAGCGTCCGCGAAGGACGCGGCGCCGTAGCGCTCCGCCGGCCAGTTGATGCGCGCCAGTTGCGAGCGCGCCCGTTCCAGGTCCAGGTCGGCCACGCCCACGACATGCATACCCGTCGTCCGCCCGGCCTGGGAGAGGAACATCGCCCCGAATTTGCCGCAGCCGATGACGCCCACACGCACCGGCCGTCCCTCGGCGGCCCGCGCCGCCAGCATTCTGGACAGGTTCATTGCTTCCTCCCCGCTCCGCCGCCCATGTAGCTAGACGAGGAGCCGGACTGCATCAAGACGGGCTTTCGAGCCGCAGCCGCAGTCGCTAGGTTTCGCGTCTCTTCCGCTTTTCCTGAGGAGTTCCGCTCCCATGCCGCAATCCGCAGGCGCGCTCGCCGGCTATCGCGTAATCGACTGCACGCGGGTGCTGGGCGGCCCTTATTGCACCATGATCCTCGCCGACCACGGCGCGGAGGTCATAAAGGTCGAGCCGCCGCAGGGCGACGAGACGCGGGACTGGGGCCCGCCCTTCCGCGCCGACGGCGAGGCCGCCTATTTCCAGGGCGTGAACCGCAACAAGCGCTCCATCGGCCTCGATCTTTCAAAGGAAGAAGGCAAGGCGGTGCTGATGCGCCTGCTGGAGGGCGCCGATGTCATCGCGGAGAATTTCAAGCCCGGCACGCTGGAGAAATGGGGCCTCGGCCACGACGAGGTGCTGAGCCGGCGCTTCCCCAGGCTGGTGCATTGCCGGATCACGGGCTTCGGCGCGGACGGGCCGCTCGGCGGCTTCCCCGGCTACGACGCCGTGATCCAGGCGATGTCCGGCATGATGAGCGTCAACGGTTCGCCCGAGAGCGGCCCCGTGCGCGTCGGCACGCCGATGGTGGATATGGGCACCGGGCTCAATGCGGTCATCGCCATTCTCATGGCGCTGCTCGAACGCGAGCGCTCCGGCCGCGGCCAGTTCCTCGATCTCACGCTCTATGACTGCGCCGTTGCCCTCCTGCATCCGCAGGCCCCGAACTGGCTCATGTCGGGCAGGGCGCCGGCGATCACCGGCAATGCGCATCCCAATATCTACCCCTATGACGCCTTCCGCACGCGCGACAAGCAGGCCTTCCTCGCCATCGGCAATAACGGCCAGTGGGCGCGCTTCTGCGCCGCCATCGGTGCAGACGACCTCGCCGGAGATGCGCGCTTTGCCGACAATGCCTCGCGCTCGCGGAACCGCGCCGAACTCAAGCCGCTTCTGGAGGCGAAACTCGCGGATTTCGAGTGCGATGCGCTCTGCGAAACGCTGCTCCGCCAGGGCGTGCCGGCCGGTCCCGTCAACGCCATCCCGGAGGTGTTCACCCATCCGCACACGCTGCACCGGGGCATGAGGGCCTCGGTAGAGGGCGATGAATGGGAGGCGCCCGGCATCGCCGCCAAGTTCTCGCGGACACCCGGCAGCGTGCGCGCCGCCCCGCCCTTTTTCGGCAACGCTACCCGCGAAGTGCTGGCCGAAGCCGGCTATGCCGCGTCGGAGATCGAGCAGCTCATCGGGGCCGGCGTCGCGCTGACGGAGCGGCGGCGGAACTAGCCGGGCCGGGTTGTGACCCAGGTCATGCGGGCGTCATAGCCCTGCTCGAAGGACTCGATCTCGCCGAGGAACTGCATGGTGAAGTCGATATCGTCGAGCCCCTGCAGCACCTTGTTCTTCTGGAACGGGTCGATCTCGAAGCTCCAGGTGGACTGGTCCGGCGCGGTGACGGTCTGGCTCTCCAGATCGACCGTGACCTCACCGCCCGGCCCTTCATGCAGCATCTCGCGGAGCCGCCGGCAGGTCTCATCCGGCAGGCGGACCGGCAGGAAGCCGTTCTTCAGCGAGTTGTTGTAGAAGATGTCGCCGAAGGAGGGCGCGATGACCGCCTTGAAGCCCGCGGCGGCGAGCGCCGTCACCGCGTTCTCGCGCGAGGAGCCGCAGCCGAAATTCCGGTCGGCCACCAGCACCTCTGCGCCACGGAAGCCCTCCCGGTTCATCACGAAATCCGGCTTTTCCGCCCCGTCGGAATCGAAGCGCAGGTCGTGGAAGAGATAGGTGCCGTAGCGCTCGTCCAGCGGGCGGCTGAGGAAGCGCGCCGGGATCACCTGGTCGGTATCGACATTCAGCATGTCGAGCGGCGCCGCGACGGCGGAGAAGGTCTTGAAGGGTTCCATCTGTCCGTTCCTCCCCTCAGCCGAATTCGCGCACATCGGCGAAGCGGCCGCTGACAGCGGCGGCAGCCGCCATGGCCGGGCTCACGAGATGGGTGCGCACGCCCGGCCCCTGCCGCCCGCGGAAATTGCGGTTGGAGGTGGACGCGGTGCGCTCTCCCGGGCGCGCAATGTCGCCGTTCATACCGACGCACATCGAGCAGGCGCTTTCCCGCCACTCGAAGCCCGCCTCGGTGAAGATGCGGTCGAGGCCCTCTTCCTCGGCCTGTTTCTTGATGAGGCCGGAGCCGGGCGAGACGAAGGCGTGGCCGACCCTGATCCGCCGCCCTTCCACCACCTTCGCCGCGGCGCGCAGATCCTCGATGCGGCTGTTGGTGCAGGAGCCGATGAACACCCGGTCCACCTCGATGTCGGTGATCGCCTGCCCCGCGGCGAGGCCCATATAGTCGATGGCGCCTTCGAGCGCGGCGCGGCGCTCCTCGTCCGGCTCGTCCGACGGGTCCGGCACCCGGTCCGTCACCGGCACGGCGTTCTCCGGGCTCGTACCCCAGGTCACCATCGGCGCGAGCGCGGCCCCGTCCAGCGCCTCCTCGCGGTCGAAGGCGGCGCCGGGGTCCGACGGCAGGCCCCGCCAGTGGGCCAGCGCCTTGTCCCATTCCGCGCCCGAGGGCGCGAAGGGCCGGCCCTTCAGATAGTCGAAGGTCTTCTCGTCGGGCGCGATCATGCCGCAGCGCGCGCCCGCCTCGATCGACATGTTGCAGACCGTGAGCCGCTCCTCCATCGAAAAGGCGCGGATGAGCGAGCCCGCATATTCGACCGCATATCCGGTGCCGCCGACCGCCCCGATATGGGCGATGATGGCGAGGATCGCGTCCTTGCCGGTCACGCCGAAGGGGCGTTCGCCGTTGATATTGATGCGCATGGTCTTCGGCCGCTTCTGCCAGAGCGCCTGCGTCGCCATGACATGGGCGACCTCCGAGGAGCCGATGCCGAAGGCGATGGCGCCGACCGCGCCATGCGTCGAGGTGTGGCTGTCGCCGCAGACGATCACCAGGCCCGGCTGCGTGAAGCCCTGCTCGGGGCCGACGACATGGATGATGCCCTGGCGCGCATCCTCCACCGGGAAGTGGGTGATCCCGTTGGCGGTGAAATTCTCGCCGAAGACGCGGAAGATGCGCCTCATGTCCTCGGTGGCGAGGTCCTCGATGCGCCGGCTGGTGGTCGGCACATAGTGGTCGGGCGTGCCGGCCATGCGGTCCGGCCGGCGGACCTCGATACCGCGCTCCTTCAGCTTGGCGAAGCCTCCGGCCGAGCCGTCATGGCAGAGATGGAAGGCGACATGCAGGAGGGTGTTGCCCTCGCGCTCCAGGATCGTGTGCGCATCCCAGATCTTGTCGAACATCGTGGCTGGCATGGGGCGCGTCCTCAGTAACCGACGCGGGCGGAGTCATCGACCGCATAGCGGTCTTCCAGCGCCTGCACCTCGGCCATGCCCATCAGGTCGAAATACTCGCGGAAGGACGCGAATTCGTTGCGCATCGGGCGGACGTCGCCGGTCTCCCTCAGCGCATCGAGCGCGCGCGTCATGGCCGGGATGGCCGCCGAGATCGTGATGCCGGGGAAGATCGCGATACCGAAGCCGAGCGCCTCCATCTCGGCCGCCGAGAGCTCCGGCGTCTTGCCGCTGGAGGCCATGTTGAACAGGCAGGGCGCGCGGAAATGCTTCGGTGCGAAGGCGAGCTGCTCCATCGTGGTCATCGCCTCGATGAAGAGGATGTCCGCGCCCGCCTCCTGATAGGCCTCCGCACGCTCGATGGCCGGCTCCCAGCCTTCCACCGCGATGGCGTCGCAGCGCGCGATGACCTGGAAGTCCGGGTCGATGCGCGCATCGCACGCCGCCTTGATCTTGGCGACCATGTCCGCCTTCGGAATCACGGTCTTGCCGGCCAGGTGCCCGCAGCGCTTGGGCCAGGACTGGTCCTCGATATGCAACCCCGCCACGCCCGCGCGCTCATAGGCCTGCACGGTGCGGCGCACATTAACCGGGCCGCCATAGCCCGTGTCGGCGTCGGCCACCAGCGGCAGGCCGGAGGCGTCGGCGATACGCCCGGCATTGTCGGCCATCTCGGTCATGGTGAGCAGGCCGACATCCGGCATGCCGAGCCGGCTGGCCGTTGCGCCCGCGCCCGTCATGTAGATGGCGTCGAAGCCGGCCTTCGCCACCAGCCGCGCGCCGATGCCGTCCACGACCCCCGGCGCAACCAGGATTTCAGGCGCCTGCACAAGGCGTTTCAGGCGTGTGGTGCGGCGCTCGGACATGGGCATTCCTCCTCGAAATTCGCGCGGGCGCAGTCTTGCACAGTCTGTTCCGGGCGCATAGGCGCGGCTATATTTGCCGCCATGCACGGTTCGGCACCAGACGACGCGGCGGCGGAGTTGCGCCAGCCGACGCTGTATGAACGGCGGGTGGAAGCATTGCTCTCGCTGCTCGCGGACAGCGGCGAGGCGAGGCTCGTCGAGGCCCACCGCCGCACGATGGAGGCGCTCCGCGAGGACGCCTCGGAAGGCGGCGCCTGGTACGACCGCCGGCTGGCGGCGCTCCGGGGCGCGCTGGAGGAACTCGACATTCTGGACCGCGCCGACATCGAGGCGCATCTTGCAGGCAAAGGGGAGCAGGTTTCGTGATCGAGAACGGCGCCAGGGTGCGCGTGGACGACCGGTTCCATGCCGGCCACCATCGCGTGCCCGGCTATCTCAAGGGCCGTGAGGGCGTGGTGACGGCCTGTCTCGGCCGCTTCCCCAACCCCGAGGCGCTCGCCTATTTCCGCCCCGGCAAGCCGGACCTCGCGCTCTATCAGGTGCGGTTCCGGCAGGCCGACCTCTGGGACGATTACGCCGGCGGGGCCGCGGATACCCTCGACGCCGACATTTACGAACACTGGCTCCAGCCGCTGGAGGACAGGCCATGAACGACCCGCACGTCCACTCTCACCGCCATCCCCCGGCCGCCGACGACCCGTCGAGCGGTTACGAGCCGCTGGAGCGCGCGATTCGCGAGCTGCTGATCGAGAAGGGTATTCTCGACGCCGCCGCCATCCAGCGCCGGATCGAGGCGATGGACAGCCTGACGCCGGCGAACGGCGCGCGCCTCGTCGCCCGCGCCTGGGCCGACCCGGACTTCAAGGCCCGGCTGCTGGAGGACGCGGCGGGCCTGCTGGCGGAGGAAGGCTACGAGCTGGAGCACAGCCCGACCGTGCGCGTGGTCGAGAACACCGGCGATGTCCACAATGTCATCGTCTGCACGCTCTGCTCCTGCTATCCGCGCATGGTGCTGGGCCTGCCGCCCGCCTGGTACAAGAAGAAGGCCTACCGCGCGCGCGTCGTCCGCGAGCCGCGCGCGGTGCTGGCGGAGTTCGGCACGGAGCTGCCGGCCGACGTCGAGGTCCGCGTCCATGACAGCACGGCCGACCTCCGCTACATCGTGCTGCCCCGCCGCCCGGAAGGCACGGAGGACATGGACGAAGAGGCCCTCGCCGCCCTCGTCACCCGCGACGCCCTCATCGGCACCGCCCCGGCGCGTGACCCTTGCCATCGTTAGCTCTCGACACCCCATCAATCAAACCTATCAACCCAACGAAAGACCTCGCCGTGCGTGCCTCTCGCCCCCAATCTCATCTTTCCTCACAAAAAATGATCAACCAGGGTAGCTTCTATACACCTGAATTTTGTCTTTCGATTGTTTCCGACATGCTAAAGCGTTACATAGCCCAAGATGCGGTAACGTTAGATACTGCATGCGGCTATGGATCGTTCTTTCAGCTGGCTTTTTCTCAACGTCAGATTGGATGTGATATAGATGAAATTGCTGTTTCAAAGGCTCGAAATAATTTCCCAAGTGCTGAAATTTTCCATCGCAACGCCTTACTTGATGTTAGTCGAGCATCATTGGGTATTGCGTCCGACCAGAATCTCGTAATCGTCGGTAATCCACCATACAATGATCGCACTTCTCATATCAGAAGAAAAATAAAAAATAGTAACGCTGATGTTGATTCTGATTTACGCAGCCGAGATTTGGGCCTTTCGTTTCTCCTCTCGTATGCAAAATTAGACGCAGATATCATCTGTGTTCTTCATCCACTATCTTATCTGATAAAGAGAGCTAACTTTTCTGCCTTACAGAATTTCACGTCAAATTATCGTCTCAAGCGTGGTTTCATTGTCAGCAGTGAAAGATTCGAACAAAATTCAAAGACCACTCACTTTCCTATTGTAATTGCGTTATATGCTCGAAGTAATCGCGGCATGACATATAATGACATCTTGAATTTCACCTTTATTACGGAAGATGGTGACCAATTTCGCCTTCTTGATTATGATTTTATCCCGAAATACATTAGAAAATATCCCAGAAAAGGAGCAATACGTTCCAAAGATAGTGCTTATTTTTGGCCCCTTAGAGATATAAATGCTTTGAAGCGCAATCAAACATTTTTAGAATTTTATCGGCCCGACTGCATTATTGTGGAGTCGTCATTATTGAAATTCTACATTTATGTGGATGTATTCAAGCATAATTTACATCGGTTGCCTTACTATTACGGAAATTGTGATGTGTTTATTGATCGGGCCTTATTCGAACGATATGAGGCGTCATTCTTTTACGATGCACTCAGCCGTCATCCCTACTTGAATCGATGCATGGGTCCTGGTACTCCCGTTGCGAGTGATAGCACTGGCGTCAAGCGCTACTTTGACCAGATGATGGAGAGATATCGTGTTGATTACTGTTAACGAGAAGAAGCGACGCTTAGATGTGCCATTGCCTTTGACGACACCCAAAGGCAAAGTCCGGGTGAAACGCAGAAATATTTTTCATGAGTATGGGCTACCACATTCCACGAAGAGGAATAACTTCGCAGCCAACAATTATATCGAATGGCAAATCGGGTATGATCTTCTGAGTAGCAGGGATGATCTTCGAGAGAAAACTACGTTGCCGGAAATTCAATTTCTGTCGGACAAGGGTAAAGAAAAGACATTCTATGAATTGTCGGAATACCTTTACTATTTTTCTCGATGGAGAATGATAACTAAGAGCGATATAAGGCGAGAATTGACTATCTTGGATGGCTATAAACCATTTCAATTGTTAGATAAACATGAACGGTGTCAGATTAGTCGATCTCATCCGGTGCAGGAAAATATCAATGGCATGGAATTTCTCTCAATGGCAATCAAATATCCGCAATTAGTATATCAAGTTAATCAATATGAAGTTATTGCGGAGGTAACGGTCAGAGAGAAGCAGCTGGCGGTTGGTGTTCAGCCAATGCTGTATTTTTGCATACCAATTCATGAAGTCAGGCCGCAGTCTCCACTGCACCAACTTATCGGTCGAACCGCTGAGACCAAAGAGGTGGGCTACTTTCGCTTGGACGAGGGTAACTTCCAGAGTATCCTTCGGGTTATTCGAGTATTTGGCATGCTTAGTGAAAGTCATCGCGACGACATGAAGAAAATACTGACGACTACTTTGCGTAGTCTGCGCAGATAGATGAAAGCGCTGCTGGTTCGCGGGCATC
Organism: Alphaproteobacteria bacterium; assembly: GCA_022822125.1. Next base: position 22,347 of record JAJECF010000061.1, on the reverse strand, counting down.
GACCTGGAGGCGGTGCCGATCGCCGCTCACAGGACGCCGGAAGCGTGGCGGGCCTTCGTCCATGCGAGCCTCCGGGACATCGCGCGCACGCTCCGCCCCGGCGGGTTCGTCGCTTTCGAGGTAGGCGAGGTGCGGGGCGGCAAGGTGCTGCTCGAAGACCATGTCATGGCCGCCGCCGGCGGCCTGCCGCTCGCCGTCGAGGGCGTGATGGTGAACCAGCAGAACTTCACCAAGACCGCCAATTGCTGGGGCGTGGCCAACAACCGCAAGGGCACCAACACCAACCGCATCGTGCTGATGCGGAAGTCAGGAACTTCGCATAGTCCAGACGACCGCATTGCCGAATGCGAGACAGGGTCCCGCACGCGGTGAGGCGATGCAGAAACCGGCGCAGTCGCCGGGAATGCCCGTCGTCGAAGGGCGCCCGTCCGCTGTTTTCTACTCCGCGTAGAGCCAGGGGCGGGCTATGCGGTCGGCGGACTCGAAGCTGTCGATGCTCTTGGCCCGCTCCATGGTCATGCCGATATCATCGAGACCGTTCAGCAGGCAGTGCTTGCGGAACGGGTCCACCTCGAAGGCGATTTCCTCGCCGTCCGGGCGGGTGATGACCTGGTTTTCGAGATCGACCGTGATGCGGGCGTTTTCGCCCCTTTGCGCATCCTCCATCAGCTTGTCGCGCTCTTCCGCCGACAGCTTGATCGGCAGCAGGCCGTTCTTGAAGCTGTTATTGTAGAAGATGTCGGCGAAGTCGGTCCCGAGAATGGCGCGCACGCCGTAATCGGCCAGCGCCCAGGGCGCGTGCTCGCGCGACGACCCGCAGCCGAAATTATCCCCCACCACGAGGATGTTGGCGCCCCGCCAGGCCGGCTGGTTCAGCACGAAATCCGGGGTTTCGTTGCCCTCGGAGTCGAAGCGCATGTCGTTGAACAGGTGCCGGCCCAGCCCCTCGCGCTCGATGGTCCTGAGGAAGCGCGCGGGGATGATCTTGTCGGTGTCGATATTGATCTGCGGCAGCGGCGCGCCGACGCTCGTCACGGTCTCGAATTTGCGCATCGGGTGCTGTCCTCCCTCTCTCAGTCCAGGTCGCGCAGGTCGGCGAGGCGGCCGGCGATCGCCGCGGCCGCCGCCATGGCCGGGCTCACCAGATGGGTGCGTCCGCCCGGGCCCTGCCGGCCTTCGAAATTGCGGTTCGATGTGGAGGCGCTGCGCTCGCCGGGGCTGAGCCTGTCGTCGTTCATCGCCAGGCACATCGAACAGCCCGCATCGCGCCACTCGAAGCCGGCCTCGGTGAGGATACGGTCGAGCCCCTCCTCCTCTGCCTGGACCTTGACCAGACCGGAGCCCGGCACCACCAGCGCGCGCACGCCCTCGGCCACCCTGCGCCCCTGGGCGACGGCGGCGGCGGCGCGGATATCCTCGATGCGCCCATTGGTGCAGGAGCCGATGAACACCGTGTCGATGGCGATCTCCTGCAGCGGCTGGCCGGCGCTGAGCCCCATATATTCGATGGACCTCTGCACCGCCTGGCGCCGGTCGGCATCGTCGATCCGGGCCGGGTCCGGCACGCTTGCCGTGATCGGCAGCGCGTCCTGCGGGCTCGTGCCCCAGGTGACATAGGGCGCGATCTCGCCGGCGGGTATGCGCACCACCTTGTCGTAAACCGCGCCCGGATCGGAGGGCAGACGCTTCCAGACCGCGACCGCCGCGTCCCAGGCCGCGCCCTTGGGCGCGTGCGGGCGGCCCTTGAGATAGCCGAAGGTGGTGTCGTCGGGCGCGATCAGCCCGGCGCGGGCGCCCGCCTCGATGGACATGTTGCAGACTGTCATACGGCCTTCCATGGAAAGCTCGCGGATCGCCTGGCCGGTATATTCGATCACATGGCCGGTGCCGCCGGCGGTGCCGATGCGCCCGATAATGGCGAGGATCAGGTCCTTGGCGGTGCAGCCGGGCGGCAGCGCGCCCTCTATATCGACCTGCATGTTGCGCGCCGGGCGCTGGATCAGCGTCTGCGTCGCCAGCACATGTTCGACCTCGGAGGTGCCGATGCCGAAAGCGAGCGCCCCGAACGCGCCGTGGGTGGAGGTGTGGCTGTCGCCGCACACCACCGTCGTGCCGGGCTGGGTCATGCCCTGCTCCGGGCCGATGATATGCACGATGCCCTGGCGGACGTCGTCTATCGGGTAGTAGGGCACGCCGAACTCGACAACATTGCGCTCCAGCGTCTCCACCTGGATGCGCGATTCCTCGTTGTCGATCCTGCCTGCCCGGGCGCCCGGCCGGGTCGGGATATTGTGGTCGGCGACCGCGATGGTGGCGTCCGGCCGGCGCACGCCGCGCCCGGCGGCCCGCAGTCCGGCGAAGGCCTGCGGGCTCGTCACCTCATGCACCAGGTGCCGGTCGATATAGATCAGGCAGGTGCCGTCCTCCTGGGTATCGACCAGGTGGTTCGCCCAGATCTTGTCGAAAAGGGTGCGCGGTTCACTCATTGCCGTCATTCCCGTTCTTGCGTTTCGTCCTTCTCACCACGCCGCGGGTGCGCTCCGGGATGCGCGCCGAGCGGCCGCGCCGCTCGCGCAGATAGTAGAGCTTCGCCCGGCGCACGCGCCCGCGCCGGATCACCTCGATGCCGGCGATATTGGGCGAATAAAGCGGGAAGATGCGCTCCACCCCCTCGCCGGAGGAAATCTTCCGCACGATGAAGGAGGCGTTGAGATTCATGCCGCCGCGCCGCGCGATCACCACGCCTTCATAGGCCTGGATGCGTTCGCGGGCGCCCTCGACCACCTTGTAGTTCACCCGCACCGTGTCGCCCGGGCGGAAGTCCGGAATCTCGCGCTCCCCGGTAAGCCGCGCGATCTGTTCGCGCTCCAGCGTCTCGACGATATTCATCGGCCTCTGTCCTCGTTTTCCGCCCGGCGCGCCCAAAGGTCCGGCCGCTGCGTCCGCGTTATGTCTTCCGCCCGCGCCTGCCGCCAGGCGCGGATATTGCAGTGATGGCCCGAAAGCAGCACTTCCGGCGCCGCGCGCCCGGCCCAGACCGCCGGGCGCGTATAATGCGGGTATTCCAGCAACCCGCCCTCGAAACTCTCCTCCCGGACCGACTCCGCCTTGGCCGCCACGCCCGGCAGTAGCCGCACGCAGGCATCCAGCAGGGCGATGGCCGCCGGCTCGCCGCCGGACAGCACGAAGTCCCCGAGGCTCACCTCCTCCGGCGCCCAGGCGTCGAGGAGGCGCTGGTCGATCCCCTCGTAACGCCCGCAGAGCAGAGTCGGGCCCGGCCCCCCGGCCAACGCCGCCGCCCGGCGCTGCGTAAGCGGCCGGCCGCGCGGCGAGAGGTGGATCAGCGGCCCCTTCCGGTCCCAGACGGCGTGGACCGCATCCGACACCACATCCGCCCGCATGACCATGCCGGCGCCCCCGCCGAACGGCGTGTCGTCCACGGAGGCGTGCTTATCGCGCGCAAAGGCGCGAATGTCCACCGCCTCCAGACGCCAGACGCCCGCATCGAGCGCCCGCCCGGCGAGCGAATGGCCGAGCGGCCCCGGAAACATCTCCGGGAAGAGCGTCAACACTGTCGCCGTCCAGGTCACAGCCCCTCCGGCGGGTCGATGGTGACGGTGCGGGCGGCCAGGTCGATATCAGGCACGGCCTCGCGCGTGAAGGGAAAGACGCGCGGCTGGCCGCCTTCCTCCGGCAGCACCTCGATCAGGTCGCCGGCGCCGAAATCATGCAACGCCCGCACCGTGCCGAGCCGGGCGCCGTTCGTATCGACCGCCGCGAGGCCGACAAGGTCTGCATGGTAGAACTCCTCCTCGTCCGCCTCCGGCGGCAGCGCCGCGCGGTCGAGAAACAGCTCGACGCCCTTGAGCGCCTCGGCCGCGTTCCGGTCCCCTACGCCGTCGATCCGCACCAGCGCCATGCCCTTCTCGACCCTGACCAGCCTGAGCGCAAAGCGGCGCGCGCCGTCGGCGTCCTCAAGCGGCCCGTAACCGGCAATCGCGTCCGGCAGGGCGGTGAAGGTCCTGACCCTGACCGCTCCGCCGAGCCCATGCGCCCCGGCGATGACGCCGAGGCAGAGGCGGGAGGGGCACATCGCTCGGGAGTCCGGTCCCGGTTATTCCGCCGCCGCGGCTTCCGCCTTGGCCTTCATGCGTTCCTGCGCCTTGGCCTTGGGCAGATGCTGCTTGGTCTGCTGCGGCACCGCGGGCGGCTCGACGATGCCGGCCGCGCCGAGGAACCGGGCCACCCGTTCCGACGGCGTTGCGCCGACCGACAGCCAGTGGCGGATGCGCTCCTCCTTCAGGCGCAGCCGGTCCTCATGGTCCTTCGGCATCATCGGGTTGTAGAAGCCGAGAATCTCGATGAAGCGCCCGTCTCGGGGCGATGAGCCCTCGGCGACGACGATACGGTAGAAGGGCCGGCGCTTGGCGCCGCCGCGGGTCAGTCGAATCCTGAGTGCCATGAGCTTTCCGTCTGTGTGGTCGAGAGGGCGGGCGAGGTCAGCGCCGGGCCAGCAGGGCGTCCAGCCCCCGGCCTGCCAGCGCGCCCCGTTTCTCCAGCTTGCCGACGCGCTTCATCATCGTCTGCATCTGCTGGAATTGCTTGAGCATCCGGTTCACATCCTGCACCGAGGCGCCGGCCCCGGCAGCGATGCGCCGCTTGCGCGACGCCTTCACAATGTCCGGCCGGGCGCGCTCGCGCGGCGTCATCGACAGGATGATCGCCTCCTGGCGCACGAGCCATTTTTCGTCGATTTTCGCCTTCGCCATTTCGGCCTTCATCCGGCCCACCTGGGGCAGCATGCCCATCAGTCCGCCGAGCCCGCCCATCTTCTTCATCTGGCGGAGCTGGGTCAGCAGGTCGTTCAGGTCCATGCGGCCGCGGCTGAGCCGCGCGGCGAGCTTCTCGGCTTCTTCCTGCTCGATGGTCTCGGCGGCCCGCTCCACCAGGCCGACGACATCGCCCATGCCGAGAATGCGGGACGCGATCCGGTCTGGATGGAAAGCCTCGATGCGGTCGAGCTGTTCGCCCGTGCCGACAAACTTGATCGGCCGGCCCGTGACATGGCGCATGGAGAGCGCCGCGCCGCCGCGCGCATCGCCGTCGATCCGGGTGAGCACGATGCCGGTGACGCCGACCTCCTCGTTGAAGGCCTGCGCGGTGTTGACGGCGTCCTGGCCGGTCATCGCATCGGCGACCAGCAGCGACTCGACCGGCTTCACCAGGTCGCGGAGCGCGGCGGCTTCCTCCATCATCTCGCGGTCGATGGCGAGCCGCCCTGCGGTGTCGATGAAGACGATGTCGTAGCCCTCGCGCGCGCCGATGCGCATGGCGCGCCGCGCTATGGCGGGCGGCCGCTCGCCGAACACGATGGGCAGGGTGTCGATTCCCGCCTGCTTGCCGAGCAATTCGAGCTGCTGCTGGGCCGCAGGGCGATAGATGTCCACCGACGCCATGAGCACCTTCTTGCCGTCGCGGTCGGTGAGGCGGCGGGCGAGCTTGGCGGTCGTCGTCGTCTTGCCGGAGCCCTGGAGGCCGAGCATCAGCATGGCAAGCGGAGGATTGCCGCCGAGGCGGAGCTCTTCGGCTTCCCCGCCCAGCATCTCCACCAGCCGGTCATGGACGATCTTGACGACCTGCTGGCCGGGGGTGACGGAGCGCAGCACGTCCTGCCCGACGGCCTGCTCCTTCACGGCGTCGAGGAGCGCGCGCACTGCCGGCAGCGCCGCATCGGCCTCCAGCAGCGCCACGCGCACCTCGCGCAGCGCCGTCTCGACATCGCCGACGGAGAGCGAGCCGCGCCGGGTGAGCCGCCCGAAGACGTCGCCGAGCCGTTCCGTCAGTCCCTCGAACATGCCTGCCTCGTCCTCCCGCCCGTCCAGCGCCGAACGCGCCGATGCGCGAACACTCGCGGACCGGCGGGCCTCCTCGGAGGCAAGGCGCGCTGCGCTATGGCGAAACGGCGCGCAATCTAGTCGCACGCCGGCGGGCCGTCAACGCCGTTCCGGTCCCCCGCGTCCGGGATGCCGGCTAATCGAACGCCGTGCCGGACGCCCCGCCGCCGCCGAGCTTGTAGGTAACGACGCCGCGGGCGATCTTGCGCCCGTCATCGTCCGTCACCAGCACGTCCACTACGGTGAGCGAGCCGCCCCGGCGCAGCACGGCCGCCTCCGCGTTGAGGCCGCGGCCCTTCAGTCCCGGCGAGAGGAAGTTGACGGTGAATCCGACCGTGGCGCCCCTGGTGGCCTCGACCACGGACGGGCTCGTCCAGGCGGCGGCCGTGGCGGCCGTGTCGATCAGCGAGGCGGTCGCGCCGCCGTGATAGATGCCGGCGCCGTTGCCGAGCTCGGACCGCCAGGGCAGCCGGACGACAGCGCGGTCGGCTTCGAGCGCGGCCAGTTCCATGCCGAGATGGACGCCGTAGGGCCCGCGCACGATGGCCTCGCGAATGCGGCGTTCGCCCACCGGGCTCGGGCCTTTCGGCGCGGCGGCGCTCACCAGGGTTCCCCGAAGGGACGGATTTCGACATTGAACGACCAGGCCGAGCGGTCCTGATGCGCGATGCGGAAGACTTCCTCGCCGATGGCTTCGGGCTTGATGAAGAAATCGTCCGGCCTGCCGGGATGGCGCCGGCGGGTCCAGCGCAGGTCGATCACGGCGTCGATGACGACATAGGCGACATGCACGCCTTTGGGCCCGAGTTCGCGCGCCATCGATTCGGCGAGAATGCGCTGCGCCGCCTTGGTGGGGGCGAAGCCGGAGAAGCTCGGAATGCCGCGCCGGGCGGATGTGTTGCCGGTGACGATAATCGCGCCCTCGCCGCGTGCGGTCATTGCCGGCGCCGTCAGCCGCGCCAGATGCAGCAGGCTCATGACGTTGACATGGAAATTGGCTTCGAGGTCGGCCGGGTCGATGTCGAGGAAACCGCCTCTTGTGCCCCGCGCCGCGTTGTGGACGACGACATGCGGGTCGTCGCCCATTTCTTCGCGGACCCGCTCCACGGCGGCCGCCAGCGCCTCCGCATCCGTGACATCGCAGGGGACCGCCAGAGCGCCCGGAATCTCCGCCTCGTATTCCGCAAGCCGCGACTCCGAGCGCGCGAGCATCGCCACGCGGTAGCCGCCGGCCGCAAACCGCCGGACCGCCGCGCCGCCTGTGCCGCGCCCTACGCCTGCAACCAGCGCAATCTTTTCCGCCATTCCTTCCCCTCCCGCGAGTCCGTTGCCGTTCAGCCCGTCCGGGCGAATGCGGCCGCGCCCCCTGTCCTGCGCATGGCCGCCGCGCGGCGCAGCAGGAATGCGGCGATTCCCAGATGCCCGATATTGACCGCAACCGCGCCGGCAAAGGCAACCCGGTAGCTGCCGGTGAGATCGTGGATCGCGCCCGCGAGCCAGGCGCCCACGGCCATGCCGAGCATGGTGAACAGCAGCGCCAGCCCGATGCGCCCGCCCGCCTGCCGGGCCGGAAAATACTCCCGGACGATAATGGCGTAAGACGGCACGATGCCGCCCTGCGAGAGGCCGAACAGCGCGGCGACGACCAGCAGCGCAATGCGCCCGTCCGCCGGCAGGAACAGCAGCAGCGCCGCCGCCTGGCCGGCCGAGCCGAGCGCTAGCGTGCGCAGGCCCCCGATGCGGTCCGATATCCAGCCGGAGCCGAGCCGGCTCACAATGCCGAAGCCGTACATCAGCGACAGCATCAGCGCGCCGTCGGCCGGGCGCAGGCCGATATCGTCCGCCATGGCGACCGCATGGACCTGCGGCGCGGCCATCGCGATGCAGCAGCCGAGCCCCGCGCAGCAGAGAAGAGCTTGCAGCATGGGCGCCCGCATGCCGAGCGGCCGGGCCGAGCCTGCCGCCTCCAGCGGCCCCGTCAGCACGGTGCGGGGCGCGGGACGGTGCAGCGCGAGCGCCAGCAGAGGCAGCGAGAGGAAGGTGAGCGCCCCCATGGCGAGATACATGTCGCGCCACCCATGGGCGTTCGTCAGGACCTCAAGCACAGGCGGCCAGACCATGCCGGACACATAGGCCCCGCTGATGACCACGGCGACCGCCAGGCCGCGCCGCCGTTCGAACCAGAGCGAAACATCGGCAACCATCGGCGCCATGGTGGTCGAGGCGCCCATCAGGCCGATCAGCAGACCGTGGGCCAGGACCGCCTGCCAGAGCTCGACCGAGTGCCCCGCGATCCAGAAGCCGAGGCCGAGGGTGAGGCCGCCGGCGAAGGTGATGCGCATGGCGCCCAGCCGGTCGGCGAAGCGGCCCATCCAGAAGCTGCCGAGGCCGAAGCCGACCATGAACGCCATATAGGGCAGCGTCGCCGCGCCCCGCGAGACATCGAACGCCTCCTGCATGGGCTTGAGGGCGACCGTGCCGGCGAACATGCCCGCCGTGCCGACGACCATGATGAGGAAGGCCGCCGCCGCCCGGACTGCGGGATACCAGGATGCGCTGCCCGCCATGCCGCCGCTCCGGCGCCGCTCCCTGCCGCCGCCGCGCGTCAGGACGGCCGGCTGCGGGCCGCCTTTGCGTCCTGCCGGCGGAAGCGCAGCAGCATGGCGCGGGCGATCGGCGCGGCGAGGCGGTTCGACGGCACGGGGTGAGGGCGGCGCAGCGCGGCCGGCACGGGGTCGTCGGCCTGAAGCCCCTCGAGGCAGCGCCCGGCAAGCAGGCCGCCCATCGCCGTCGCCAGCGCCACGCCGCGGCCGTTATAGCCGAGCGCCGTCCAGACGCCGGGTCCGAGCTCCATGGCGCGCGGCAGGCGGTCCACGGTCATGGCCACCTTGCCCTCCCAGACGAATTCGATGGCGGCGTCTCCCAACTCCGGAAAAGCGGCCTGCAGGCGCCGCCGCGCCACGGTTCCGGCGCGGCCGCGCGCGCGCCAGGGCAGCAGGATGTCGCCGCCCATCACCATGCGGCCCTCCCGGTCCCAGCGGAAGGGCCAGAGCAGCGTGCGGCTGTCCGAGACGCTCATATCGCCGGGAAGGATATGCCGGCGCACATTGCCGCCCTGCGGCGCCGTCGCGGCGAGGAACAGTCGGAAGGGCACGACGGCCCGCCTCAGCCCCGGCCAGAGTCCGCTGGTATAGCCGTTGGTAGCCAGCACGACCTGCTCCGCCGTCACCGCGCCGCCCGGCGTCTCCACGCGCCAGCGACCTCCGGACCGCGCCAGCGCCGTCGCCGGCGAGCGGGCATGGACCGCCGCGCCGGCGTCGATGGCCGCCCTTGCGAGGCCGCGCGCATAGGCGAGCGGCTGAATATTGCCGCCCCAGGCGTGGTAGAGCGCGCCCTGCCAGTGGCGGCTGCCGGTCATCGCCTCGGTCTCGTCCCGCTCCAGATAACGCACCGGCATGCCGCGCGCGGCCCAGGCCTCGGCGCGGGCGCGGACCATGCCGTCGCGGGCCGGGCTGTCCACCGGCAGCATCCAGCCGACCGGCCGCGCGTCGCAGTCGATGCCGAGGCGGTCGATCAGCTCGAACACCAGCTTCGCCGCCTCGGCCACGAAGGCGTTGAACCGCTCGCCCTCCTCGGGGCCGAAGCGCGCGACCGTCTCTTCCGGCCCGTAGCGCGAGAGCATCGGCACCACCTGGCCGTGATTGCGCCCGGAGGCCCCGAAGCCCGGGTCCTCGGCTTCGAGAACCACGACCCGTGCGCCCGCTTCGGCCAGATGCAGGGCCGTGGAAAGCCCGGTGAAACCGCCGCCGACGACGCAGACATCGGCCTCGCGCTCGCCGTCGAGCTCAGGCGTCGGCGGGGCCGGCGGGGCCGTCGCGCGCCAGAGGACGGAGGCGGGGTCGGCGGTCTTCATGACAGGCGCGGTCCGGCCGCAAGCGCGCGGGGCAGCGCTTCCTCGGCGAACAGGCGCATGGACCGCTCCACGGCTTCGGGCTCGAGGCCGCCGAAGTTATGCAGCGTCAGCACATGGCCGAGGCCCCAGCCGGCGAGCCGGCGCAGCTTCTCCGCCACGGTTTCGACCGAACCCATGAGCGAGAGGCCGGACGCCATGATGTCGTCCCAGACCTGCCGGCGCGCATAGAGCCGGGTCGCGACATAGAGCTCGAAGGCGTCCGCCGCCATCTCGCGCGCTTCCTCGTCGGTCTCCGCCACGAAGGTGTGGAAGGCGAAGGCCGCGGCGTCGCCCGCTCCGTCCAGCCCGGCCTCCGCACGCCCTTCGGCGAAGGACCGGAACAGGGTCTCGACATCCTCCATGCCGGCGACGGAGGCGTAGGGCACGCAGAATATGGCGCTGCCGGCCTTGCCCACATGCCAGGCCGCCTCCGGGCGCAGCACCGCCACATGGATCGGCACCGGCCGCTGCACAGGCGCAACGTTCAGGGCGACGCCATCGACCTTGTGGTAGTGCCCGTCGAAATGCACCGGCCCGCCGGCGAGCGCCAGCCGCAGCACCTCCAGCGCCTCGTCAAACCGGTCGCGCTTCTCTTCCGGCGGCACGCCGAAGCCCTCGAATTCATGCGCGAGATAGCCGGAGCCGACACCCAGCACCAGCCGCCCGCCGGAGAGCATGTCCACCATGGCGTAGCTCTCCGCCACGGTGAGCGGATTACGGAAGGGCAGCACGGAGATCGCCGTGCCGAGCCGGATGCGGGAGGTCCGGGCGGCCATGGCGGTCAGCAGCACCGCCGGGTCCGGCACGGCGCCATATTCGTGGAAATGGTGCTCGGCGGCGAAGAACGCCTCATAGCCGAGGTCCTCGGCGAGCAGGCATTGGCGTATGACCTCGTCATAGAGGCCGGCGAGGGAACGCGGGCGGTCCGGGTAATGGTCGCCTATGGAAAGGATCGAGCAGCGCATGGCCGGCGAGTATAGGCAGCCCAGGCCGCGCCGTCGTCAATATCCGCCAGGCGGTCGGCTAGCGCGGCCGGGAAGGGAAGCTGCGCCAGCGCATCGGCGAGCGTTTCGGGATGGGACCAGCGCACGGGGCCGGCGAAGAGCCGCCTGCGCTGCCTCGCGCCGACGAGCCAGAAGCCGCCGTCTTCCGCCGGTCCGAACACTGCCTGCGCCGCGCAGAGCCGATGGAAAGCGCGCGCGATATGGCGCGGCCGGAGGCCCGGAATGTCGCTGCCGACCAGCAAAGCGGGCGTCGGCGCGCGGGCGAGCGCCCTGTCCATGCGCCGGCCGATATCGCCCCGGCCCTGCCCGATGCGCCGGAGCCGGCGGGGCCAGGGGCCGCGCGCGCCGTCCGGCGTCACCGCCAGCACGACGCGCCAGCGCCGGTCCGCCGCCAGCCGGCGCAATTGGTCCGCCGCCATGCGCCGGTAGAAGGCGGTGGCGCGCGCCGGCCCGATATCGGCCCCGAGCCGGGTCTTGACCGCGCCGAGGCGGGGCTCGCGCAGCATCACCACCACCGTGCCGCGCCGCAGGCCGCAGGCCCTCATTGGTAGAGCCTCAGGATGCGCTCCGGCGCCATGCCCGCGAAGTAGAGCGAGAGGCAGGCGAGATTGCGCAACGGCCGGCGCCAGTAGCCGTCCCGGCGGTAGCGGGCGGCGGAGGTGGTGATTTCGGCGTCGAGCTCGACGAGGCGGCGCCGGCCGAGGCGCCGGACCAGGTCCACATCCTCCATCAGCGGCATGTCGCGATAGCCGCCGAGGGCATCGTAGAGCGCCCGCGGCAGCACGAGGCCCTGGTCGCCATAGGGCAGGCCGAGGCGCCGGGCGCGCCAGTTCGCAAGCCGCTCGACGCGCCGCGCTGCCGGGGCGGCGTCGTCGAGGCGCAGGCGATACCAGCCCGCCCGGCCGTCCTCCGGCAGCGCCTCCGGCCAGCCCGGCCCGAGGCGGGAATCGGCATGGAGCACCAGGAGCCGGGGCGCGGTCGTGGCCGCAACGCCGGCGCGGAGCTGACTGCCGCGGCCTCTCGGCGCCTGGACGACGCGCGCCCCGGCCGCCCTGGCGACCGCTTGCGTGCCGTCGGTGGAGCCGCCGTCCGCAACGACGATTTCCGCGATCCGCGCCCGGCCCGGCGCCAGCGACTCCAGCGCTCCGGGCAGCATGGCGGCGGCATTCAGCGTCGGGATGGCGACCGCAAGCATCGGCGCCGGCCGGGGACACGCCGGCGATGTCATGACATGTCATGTTTTGTCATGGACGCTCCAGAACCGGGCACATAACCCCTGTCCGTTTACGGCATATCTCCCGACTCTCGCTGCAACAGCCCGGCGGATGGGAGGAGCATGCCGCCCGCCCGTTATATCGGCATGTCCCGAGCCGCAAACGGATTGTGGATCGCTGCTTGTCCGGAAAGCGCCAGTCGTAGCGATAGACGAGACTATCAGTGTCAATCAGCGCCCGGGCGGCCGTGCTTGTAAAGCTCATCCCTGGTCCAGCCGCGCCTGTGTTCGCCGGGTCCGCTTGCGCCTTCATGGAAGACGCGAACGGCTTGGCGCTTCCGTTGCCGTTCGGTTGCCGCATCGAACAGTCGAAGACGCGCTTCGCGATCCAGGGCATCTCGGGGAGCGTCTGCGCCGGCAGGCACCATGCGAATGGTTTCGCCTGCCTCCTCGAAGCGAACCTCGTCGCCGGGCCTGATCCCGTAACGCCCCGCCAGCGCCTCGGGCACCGTGACTTGCAGCTTTCTTGTTACCTTGGCCATAGTCCTTACTTGAACAAGGATAGCATCTTGTTAACCGTCTCCCGCTCCTCCGGCGGGGTTTTCGGCCCCGACCATCGCTTCCCTGCGCAGAAAAGCGAAGGGCGGCCCGGGAGCCGCCGAGGCGTCTCGTTGAACCGCTCCTCGCTACTGTTCTTCAAGACCGAACTCCGGTTCTTCAACGGCTGGTTCTTCGATAATCAAGGGCGGATTGCCGATCATGCCGTTCTTGCTGATCAGTGGATTGTCAAAGGTGTTCAGAACAGGAATCTTGGCGGCGAGAGCCGAAGCGACATGAACAGAGTCCTTCGAATCAACACCATGATCCCATACCAGATCGCGGGCCAATTCGGCGATTTGCCGCGTGAGCATCATTGTCTGAATGGAGGAGCGGTTAAAGAACGCTTCAACCGATGAACGCCGTTCGCTCGGCAGGGCATCCCTTGGCCGCAGACGCAAGACCTCGGTAAGCGTGAATACGCTTGTTACAATCTCGATTTCACCGCGTTCAGCCAAGGACAATACGGCCTGGCACTTGTCCACTCGGTCTTCCTCCGCCTGTAGCCATGCGAGGAAGCAGTTCGAGTCCCAATATCGACGTTCAACCATCAGTTGGAAAGAAGCAATCCACGATAGTCCATCAGCGGGCTTTCGTCGTAGGGGAATGGCGTGACCTCTTCCGCCCGAATGCTTGTCGGATACCCCTCCCGGTTATAATAGACCATGCCGCGAGCGGACACGCGTTGGCGCCACATACCGTGCATGGCTTCGATCAGATCATCCGGCACAGTGCATTGGACGGCCATATTCCAGATCGGCTCGGAAATCGTGAATTGAAGGCGCTGCCCACGCGCACTCAGGGTATCGAGAGTGCCTTCGACGGTGCCATATTCGGCAATCTGACTTGGATGCCGCTCAGCTTCCGGTGGTTGATGCAGAATGTCCGTTCGGTCGTCGCCGGCCAGCAGCAGAGTGACCGGAACAGGGCGGGGGAAAGTATCAAGGCGACGCCGAATGCGACGGGACGGGTTATTTACTACACCAGTCACCCTGCCGATGGTTTCTTTATTGGTGGCGTGGGCGAGCCCGGCCAGGATTCGCACGCTTCCCTCCGAAACCCAGACTTTCCATGTCACGGGATTATCAGTGCTGCCGGCTTCTTCTGCAACATCTCGCAGAAAACCGGTAAAGGCCCGGACCACCGAATGAAATTCGCGCGGGGAAACCGCGTTTGAGCCAAGCTCCAAGGTCAGAACGGCAGGGGGATTCTCAGCGTCGGTCATGCTCATTGCCTCCCGAACATGGGGCAAAACCTACCCCTTGGACGAGTCCCGGTAAAGCGGCCGCCTTCCCGTCGCGCCCCATAGGCCTGCAAACGTTTCCAGGGTCTGGAACGTCCCCGCCTATTCTCCAGGCACAGGGGAGCTACCTCTTCGCCGGCCTCTCCCGTCATATCCCGAAAGCGCGCCTCACCACCCCCGCATCACGGCGGACACGGCCATGCCGATGGCGGCCTGGACAGGTTCGACGACCGGCATGCCGAGCGCCTGGGCGAGCGCCGGGCGCTGGTCCGCCATGCCGGCGCAGCCCAGCACCAGCACATCGGCGCCATCGCGGTCGCGCAGTTCGCGTCCGGTTTCCAGCAGGCGGGCGCGGGTCCGCACCGGGTCGGCAAGCTCGACGACTTCGAGGTCCACCGGCCGGTCTCCGGCGAAGCGCGCATCGAGGCCCATCTGGCGGACATAGCGCAAATGCCGCGGCACAGAGCGCGCCAGGATGGCGAGCACGCCGACCCGCTCGCCAAGGGTGAGCGCGGTCAGCAGCCCGGCCTCCGCAATGCCGATCACGGGCCTGCCCGTATCCTCGCGGAGCACATGCAGGCCGGGGTCGGAGAAACAGGCGAGCACCATCGCGTCCGCGCCGCCTCCCGCCGCCATCTCCCGCAAATGGGGCACCACGCCGTCGGCGTCGCCCTGGCTCTGGATACCCGGCGGGCCGGCATGGTTGGTGGCGGCCCGGATTTCGGGCCCGCCTCCGACGCGGAAGGGCGCCGCCGCCCGGTCTATGGCCTCGGTCACGGCCTCGGTGCTGTTCGGATTGACGACGAGAATTTCAGCCATGCCGTTACCTTACCGCTCCGCCTGTCCCGCAGAAAGGAGAAGCGCCCGGTCGGGGGGAGACCGGGCGCTTCAGGGCGTCGAAGACTGCGGGACGAGAGGGGGAGTCCCGAAGCGGCGAGAAAGCCGCTTGCAGTCTTTGCCGACTGTAATTAGGACGGATTGTCGCGCTTGACAAGCCCGAATGTGCGAATTTTTGCGAAAAATCAAATTCCGTCAGGCATCTCGCGCAGCAGCGCCGCGCAGCGCGCAGGGTCTTCGAACGGCACGAGATGGCCGGCGGCGGAGAAGGTCGCCAGCCGCCCGTTCGGCGCGCGCCGGGCGCAATCGGCCTGCACGGTTGCGGCCCAGCTCGGATTGCCGGAGGCGCCGCCGTCCAGGGAGGCCACGAAGGTGACGGGCCGGGCGATGCGCGCAAGCCCCTCATAGGTCGAGGGGTCGAGCGCCGCCTCGTAATTGTGCGCCTCCAGCGGTCCGGGGCAGGCGAGCCGCCAGTCGCCGGCTTCTGTCGGGTGCAGGGAGCCCCGGCAATGGCCGGCCAGCGCTTCCGCGTCGAAACCGCGATAGGCGTCCCGTCCGGCCAGCGCCAGGCGGAAGGTTTCCGGGTCGGCCCAGCGCGGCCTGCGCCGGAGCGCCATGGCGGACAGCGCGCGCGACGCCTCCTCCGAATAGCGCCGCGCGGGATGGTCGAGCGGCGGCGAGACCGGCGGTTCGAAGGCGGTGAAGGCCTCCCACGGCTCACGCCCGAACACGCCGGCGAGCCGGAGCCCCGCAACACCGCAAAAGCTGTGCGAGGCATAGAAGAACGGCGCATCGCCCGCCTCCGCCCGCACCGCGTCGCAAACGAGGTCGAGGTCGGCGGCGTAGCGGTCGAAATCCGGCGCGCCCGCCGGCAGGCCGGACCCGCCATGCCCGCGCGCATCATAGGCATAGACGCGGAAGTCGCGCGCCAGCAGGCGGAGCAGCGGCGCATAGCCGCCGGCCGGGAAGCCGTTTGCATGGCCCCAGAGCAGGGCCGGCGCGCCGCGCTTTCCCTCCCGCAAGCGGTAGAGGCTGAGCTCCAGCCCGTCATCCGCGGTAACGACCCGCCTTTCGGCGAAGGGATCGGGAAGCGAGGGCGGCCGGGCGGCCCCCGCCGTCATGCCGCCTGCGCCGCGCCGGCGCCCAGCATATGGGCTTTCACCGCTTCCCCGAAAGCGGCGAAGATGGCGCGCGCGAAGGCGTTGGTCTGGTAGAGCGTTTCCGGGTGCCACTGCACGCCGAGGCAGAACGCGCCGCCGGGGCGCGAGATTCCTTCCACGACGCCGTCGGGCGCGAGCGCCTCCACCATGAATCCGTCCGCCACCCGGTCCACCCCTTCGGCATGGAGCGAGTTCACCATCTCCATGGCGCGGCCACCGGCGATGCGGCGCAGCAACCCGCCTTCCGCCAGCGTCACCGCATGGCGCAGCGCCGCGCGGCCGCCCATCGGGCGGGTCTTCATCGAGCGGTGGTCCTGGCAGCCCGGCGTCTTGTGGACGAACTGGTGAAGCGTGCCGCCGAACGCGACA
Source organism: Alphaproteobacteria bacterium (assembly GCA_022822125.1). The sequence goes on along the minus strand of JAJECF010000061.1, from coordinate 6,078 downwards.
TTCAGCTCCTGGATGCCCCGGCAGATCGCCAGCACCGGCACGCCCTGGCGCGCCGCCTCGCGCAGCATGGGGAGCGTGGTGGCGTCCCGTCCGGGGTCGAAATTCGTGTTCTCGGGGTCGGGCTCCTGGCCGTAGAGATGCGGCTGGACATTGGAGGGGCTGCCGGTGGTGACGATGCCGTCGAACCGCGACACGAGATCGGGAATGTCGATATGCGCGCCGACCGGCGGGATCAGCAGCGGCGCGGCGCCGACGACCTCCACCATGACCTCGGCGAAACGGGAATGGACCGAATGCACCGGAAAGGCGTGGAAGGTCTTGGTGCAGGCCGAAATTCCGACCAGAGGCATCGTCACGGCATAACGCTCCCGCAGCGGCGAATCCTCTGACTATAACAGATGCGCGGGACGGTCATCCTGTTTGCGGCATTCGCCCGTGCAGATGACGGGCGGCGATGGGGCTGCTAATGAGGTCCCCTGCCTTCCGACGATCCGGAGACTCCCGAGATGGCCGCGACGACCGGCATGCCGCTTTCGCGTTTCAGCGTCCTCGACCTCACCCGCGTTCGCGCCGGGCCGACCTGCGTGCGCCAGCTTGCCGACTGGGGCGCAGACGTCATCAAGATCGAGGCGCCGCCGGACCCCGCCCTCGGCGAGGGGCTGGGCGGCCCGCGCGACGGGTTCGACTTCCAGAACCTGCACCGCAACAAGCGCTGCATGACGCTCGACCTCAAGTCCGACAGCGGCCGCGAGGCGTTCTTCCGGCTGGTCGAGCGCTCCGATGTGGTGGTGGAGAACTACCGCCCGGATGTGAAGCACCGCCTCGGCATCGGTTACGAGGCGCTCTCGAAGGTCAATCCGCGCATCGTGCTGGGCTCGATTTCGGGCTTCGGGCAGGACGGGCCGACGGCGGCGCGGCCGGGCTTCGACCAGATCGCGCAGGGCATGGGCGGCGTCATGTGGATCACCGGCCATCCGGGCGGCGGGCCGGTGCGCGCCGGCATCCCGGTGGCGGACCTCTGCGCCGGCGTCTTCTGCGCGCAGGGCATCCTGGTGGCGCTGCTGGAGCGCGAAGTGTCGGGGCGGGGGCAGTGGGTGAAGACCTCGCTGCTGGAGGCGATGATCCAGATGCTGGATTTCCAGGCCGCCCGCTACCTCAAGGACGGCGAGGTGCCGAAGCAGGCCGGCAACGACCACCCGACCTCGATCCCGACCGGCGTGTTCGAAACCGCGGACGGCTATGTGAACATCGCTGCGGCCGGCGACCAGATCTGGCGGCGTTTCGCGGCGGCGCTGGGCGCCGACCGCTGGCTGCAGAACCCCGACTACGCGACGGCCAGGGCGCGCTCCGACAACCGCGCGGCCCTGCATGAGGAGATCGCCGTCATCACCCGGCAGAGGTCCTCCGCGGAATGGATGGAGGCGCTCAATGCCGCCGGCGTGCCCTGCGGGCCGATCTACCGCATGGACGAGATGTTCGCCGACCCGCAGGTGCGCCATGTCGAGATGGCGGTGCCGGTGGACCATCCGCGCCTCGGGACCTTCGAGATCGTGGGGCAGGCGGCGAAGCTCTCCCGCACCCCGTCCGCAATCCGCACCGCGACGGCCGAACTCGGCGAGCATAATGACGAAATCCTGGCCGAACTCGGCTATTCCAAGGCCGAAATCGCCGATATGCGCGCCGCCGGCGCGATCTGAACGGGCGGCCCCGCGCCGGCAGAGCCGCCTATACCGGCGGCACCGGGTTGAAACTCACGGGCAAAGGACCGGGGCTACGGCAGGGAGGCGCCGCGCCATCGGTTCCGATCAACGACCGCCGGTATTACTCCTCCGCCTGCACCGCCTCGATAATCTGGCGCACGCGGTCGCGGAACGGTGTGTATTGCAGGCCGAATTCCTCCACCAGGCGGCGGTTGTCGATCAGGTAATTGCCGGAAGCGGCGAGCCCGCCGGTCTCGTTCTCGAAGGAGATATCGGCCTCCGGCAGGACCTCGCGCACCAGCGCTGCGAGCGCGCCCATCGAGATCGCGTGGCCGCCCGTGTTGTAGAGCCGGTGCTGCGGCGCATCGGCCATCGTCACGCGCGCAAACGCCTCCGCCACATCGTCCACATGGACGGGCGCGCGCATGGCGTCGGCATGGGGGAAACTCACGGGCGCGCCCCGGGCCGGGAAGGTGATGCAGCGCACATGGTCGATGGAGCCGTAGATCTTGTCCGGCCCGGTCACATTCGCCGGCCTGATGCCGGTGATCGCCATGGCGTATTTGTCCGCATAGTCCTGCGCCTGCCATTCGTTGAAGATCTTGTGCATGGCGTATTGGTTGTCGCCGTAGCGGTGGTCGTCCTCATCCGCCGCGCGCTCGCCGAAATGGCTCTGGAGGCCGCTGACGGCGAGCGAGCTGGCATAGACGGTGTGCGCCACGCCGGCGAGCCGGGCGGCCTCGAAGCAATTGCCCATGCCGAGAATGTCGAGCTTGAGGGCGGTGCGTGGCGGCAGCTCGCCGATGAAATAGGCGAGGTTGACCAGCCGGTCGGGCTTCGTCTCCGCGACGAGCGCCATCACCTGGTCGAATTGCGTCACGTCGCCCTTGCGCGTCTCCGCTATGGCGCCGAAATCGGCCGCGTCGGGCGCGATGTCCATGGCGACGACCTCCGCGCCGCGCCCGGCCAGCAGCGGCACCAGGCGGTGCCCGATAAAGCCTGTGCCGCCGATTACCAGAACCTTCATATGCCTCTTCTCCCGTTCGGGCCGCCGCTGGAGCGGCAGCCGTTCCGATAGAAGCATATTTCGGTTGACGCCCGAAATCGCCACCCCGGTCTGAAGGCCGCTCCGGAAGAAGCGCCTGTCCTTGATGCGGCGCCCGCCCGTAATGAAACGAGGCGGTGGCCGCCCTTCGATACGCCGCTTCGCGGCTACTCATACCAACGGCGCCGGGTGGGTGCTCATGGGCAAATGCCGCCCGGTGTCCCCGCCTCTCCTCATCCCGAGTAGCGGCGCCAGCCGCGTATCGAGAGCCTGTCCTGAGCTTGCCGAAGGGGACGGCGGGGCATCCTTCGATACGCGCCCCCTTCGGCAAGCTCAGGACAGGCTGCTGGCGCGGTCGCTACTCAGGATGAGGACGAAGGACCCGGGCTGCGGTAGGCAGGTGCCGCGCCATCGGTTCCGATCAACGACCGCTGGTATCAGGATGAGGAAGGGGAGGCGCTGCTCAGGATGACGAAAAGAACAAAAGCAGGATTTCCTCATCCCGAGTAGCGGCGCCAGCCGCGTATCGAGGGGCGGGCCCGAGCTTGTCGAAGGGGATGGCCGGACCTCCGGTTCAACCAGAACGGGCCATGCGCTAAACGCCCTCCAGGTCGAGCGGCAGGCCGGTGTAGTTTTCGGCGAGGCTCAGGCGGGCGGCGTCGGAGCCGAGCAGATATTCCAGCTCCGCGCCCTGCAGGCGGCGCTCGAATTCGTCATGCGCCGGGTCCCGGTGCAGCAGGCGCGTCATCCACATGGAGAAGCGCTGCACCTTCCACACGCGCGCGAGGCAGGTTTCGGAATAGGCGTCGAGGCCCGCCCCGTCGCCGTCGCGGTAGTAGCGGACGAGCGCCCTCGAAAGCGCCACCACGTCGGCGAAGGCGAGGTTCATGCCCTTGGCGCCTGTCGGCGGCACGATATGGGCGGCGTCGCCCGCGAGGAACAGCCGCCCGTGGCGCATCGGCTCGGCCACGAAGGCGCGCATCGGCGTCACCGATTTCAGCAGCAGCGGCCCCCGGTTGAGCCGCACGCCGAGCCGCCGGTCGAGCTCGTCCCAGAGTTCGTCGGCCGACCAGCGTTCCGGGTCCTCGTCCGCCCGGCATTGCACATAGGCGCGCGTGAGCTCCGGCGAGCGCATGCTGAACAACGCGAAGCCGGCCTCGTGGCGGGCATAGACCAGCTCGTCCTGAAAGGGCGGCGCCTCGGCCAGCAGGCCGAGCCAGGCATAGGGGAATTCGCGGTGGAAGAGCGTCAGTGCGCCGGCCGGGATCGAGGCGCGCGAGACGCCGTGATAGCCGTCGCAGCCGGCGATGAAGTCGCAGGCGAGTGCGCCGCCCGGCCAGACGAGGCGCGGCTCGGGGCCTTCGATGCCTTCCAACTGCACGGCCTCGACCTCGAAGCGCAGATCGCCGCCGGCCTCCAGCCGCGCCGCCACCAGGTCCTTCACCACCTCATGCTGGGCATAGACGGTGACGCCCCTGCCGCCGGTCATCGCCATGAAGTCGATATGGCGCCGGCGCCCGCCGGTCGAAATCTCGATGCCGCGATGGCGCAGCGCCAGGTCCGCCATGCGCGCGCCGAGGCCGGTGCGCTCCAGCAGGTCCACGCTGCCATGCTCCAGCAGCCCGGCGCGCACCCGCGCCTCGATCCAGCCGCGCGAGCGGCGCTCCAGCACGACGCTGTCGATGCCGGCGCGGGCGAGCAGGTGGGAGAGCATCAGCCCGGCCGGGCCGGCGCCGACGATGCCGACTTGCGTGCGCGCCACGGCCGTTACTCGCCGGGCGCGGTCCGAACGCTTGCCGCGGCGTCCGCCTTCGCTTCGGCCGGCAGCTTCATCGCCGCCAGCACCACCACCACCGCCACCGCCGCCATGGCGTAGAACAGCAGCGCGAAATCGCCGGTATAGTCGAAGCCGAGCCCGAGCAGAGGCAGCGCCACCACGCCGCTGCCGAGCGAGAGCGCGAAGCGGATGCCATAGGCGGTGGAAAGCCACTGCTCCGGCATGTAGCGCGCAAACAGGAGGTCGGAGATCGGCTGGTTGCCGACGACGATGGCCGTGGCGAGCGTGAACACTGCGATCATCGGCATATCGTAGGCGAACGCGGCGGCGGCGAGCGCCGGCGGCAGGCCGGCATAGACGGCGATGAAGAGCCGGCGCAGCGGGAAGCGGTCCGCAAGCTCGCCGCCGATCAATTGCGCCAGCCCGCTGACCACGAGGATCCCGGACGCCGTTGCCGAAAGCAGGAAGATGTCGTCGCCGAACGTGGTGACGCGGTGGTTGACGATCTTCGGCACGCCGTTGGTCAGCGCCTGGAAGATCAGCCCGGTGGCGACGGTGATGATGCCGAGGATGACCATCGCGCGCATGAAGTCCCGGCGTTCCGCTTCCGGCTGCGAGCGCCATGTCTGCATCAACGCCCGGAATCCGGACTGCGCAGCCGGCGTCCTGGCGCGTGTGCGGCGCAGCGGCAGGCTCTCCCGGAAGCGCATGTGGAAGAGGACGCCGAGCGCAATCGACACGAGCCCCGGTACGATGAACACCGCCCGCCAGCCGCCGACGGCCAGCAGGCCGCTCATGATGATGGGCGTCACCGCCATGCCGGCGCTGCCGAACACGCCGTTGATGCCGAGCAGCCGCCCGCGCTTGTCGCCCGCGCCGCGCACGATGAGCGGGATGCCGACCGGATGGTAGATCGAGGCGAAGATGCCGACCAGCGTGAGGCCGAACCCCAGCATGACGGGACCGTCGGCGAAGCCGGTGAACACCGAGGACAACCCGATGCCGACGAAATACACCGTCATCATGCCGGGACCGGACCAGCGGTCGGCGAGCCAGCCGGCGAGCGGGCTGCCCAGGCCGAACATGATGGTCGCCGGCGTGAACAGCAGCGCAAGTTCGCCGTAGGTCAGCCCCCAGAAGGGCGCGACCGAGGTGGCGATCACGGCCATGAACAGCAGCATGAAGATATGGTCGATGCTGTGGCCGACGCAGAGGAAGAGATAGGGACCGGTCCTCATCGCGCCCGCTCCGCCTCCGAAACCCGCACCTCTTCCCGCAGCCAGGAGAGGAAGTCCGCATCGCCGCCCGCAATGGGCAGCGCCACGACGCAGGGGCTGTCATAGCTGTGCGCCTCGCGGACCCGCCGGGCGGCGGCTTGCACATGCTCCTCGACGGTCTTTGCGACCAGCACGACCTCCCCCTCCTCCTGCACCGCGCCCTCCCAGCGATAGACGGACGTGGCTTCCCCCAGCACGTTGGCGCAGGCCGCAAGCCGCTCGCCGACCAGCATGCGCGCGAGCGCCAGCGCTTCCTCGCGGTCGCCGGCGGTCATGTAG
>JAJECF010000051.1 GCA_022822125.1 Alphaproteobacteria bacterium | reverse complement strand
GCGAATTCGCAGTCCCGGCGCCCGTTGGCGGCGACCGGCGCCGGCTGGCGGTCAAACTGAGGGGCGTTTTTCTGCACCCGAAAATCGCCCCTGTCCCTCCCCGCCCTTCTTCGCTCCGATGCCCGCATGTGCGCCCCGGATCGCCCGCCATCGTGCGGGGCAGGCGGGGTCCGGGACCGGAAAGGAGACGGCAATGACGGACGGGGAGACGATCTATCTGAACACGCGGGCGGCGGCGGCGCATCTGGGGCTGTCGACGCGCACGCTGGACCGCTACCGGGTGTCGGGCGAGGGGCCGGTGTTCCTGCGCTTCGGCGGCCGGGTGCGCTATCTGCGCGAGGACCTCGACGCCTGGGCGAGGACGCGCCGGCGCAAGTCCACCTCCGACGACGGCACCGCGCTTGCAGGGGCGGGCCGGTGAGGGGCGGCGCCGTTCTGCGCGGTCTTGCCCTGGCGGGCGTCGGAATGACGGTCGTTCTGGCCGGGCCCGACATCGCGCTGGCGACCACGGACACGACCTTCGACGCGCCGCTCGACACGGTGCAGGACATCGTCGGCGGCACGGGCGGACAGCTGGCGGCGGCGCTCGCCGTCGGCGCGGCGCTGGTGGGTTCCGTGCTGCGCTTCAACGCCATGCAGCTGATGGGCGCCGTGGGCGTCGGCATCGCCGCGGGCGCCGGCACCGGCATCGTCACCGGCCTCGTCGGCACGGCGATCGTGTGACCGGGGGTGTGCGATGAACGAGAGCGCCCGCCATGCCATCCCGCGCCGGCTCGACGATCCGGAGCGCTGGCTGTTCTGGACCGTCGACGAGGCGGCGGTGCTGATGGGCCCGGCCCTCTTGGGTCTCGCGGCCAACCAGTTCGTGACCGGGCTGGTCGCCGGCATCGGCGGCTGGCTCGCGCTGCGGCGAGTGAAGCGCGGCGGCGGGGCCAATATCGCCCGCTACGCCCTCTACTGGTTCCTGCCGGACTTCGTGCTGCGGCTCAAGGCGACGCCGCCGAGCCATCTCCGGCGCTTCACCGGTTGAGGCGGGGTTATGCGGCGTCTCGATTTGGACAGTGCCGTGCGCCGGGTGCGGGATATCCGCCTCGCTCTGGCCGGGCTTCTGGTGCTCTCGATGACGGCCAACCTGGCGCTCACCGTGGGGCTGGCGAACCGCGAGGCGGTCACCGTGCTGCTGCCGGCCGCTGCCGGGCCGGAATGGGCGGTCGGCGGCAGCCGGATGGAACCCGGACCTGCGGGAACCCGGTATCTCGAAGACATGGCGCGCACGGTGGCGGTGACGCTGCTGACGCTGACGCCGGAGAACGCCGCCCGTGTGCGCCTCGCGGCGGCGCGGATGAGCCACCCCTCGGCGCGCGGCGCGATCGGCGCCTGGGTCGAGGCGGAAGCCAGGCGCATGGCCGGGCGCGATCTCGCCAGCGCCTTCTACCCCGACAGCATCGAGGCCGACCCCGAGCGGCTGACGGTGGAGATCGCGGGCGAGCTGGTGAGCTGGATCGGGCGCGAGGAGGCCGCGCGGGAGGACCGGCGCTACCGGCTCGCCTTCCGCCTCGACGCCGGCCGCATCGGGCTCGTGCGCTTCGAACAGATGGAGGATTGAGAATGATGACGGCAGCAACCGCTTCCGGTTCCATTGGACAACACAGAGAACGCCGGCGCGGAGCCCTGGCGGCTCTGATTGCCTGCGGGCTTGCGCTTACCCTCCCGGCTCCGGCTGCCGCCATGCAGCTTCTGGAGGCGGTCGACCATGCCGAGCTGTCGGCGGAGGTCTCTTCGACGGAGGTCAACCGCATCGCGCTCCTGGGCGACCGGGCGGTCCGGGTGGTGCGCGCGCCGGACGGGTTCGCGGTCGAGCACGACGCCGCCACCGGCGATCTCTACCTGCGATTGGTCGGGACGGACCTCGGGAAGGGCGGCCGGCACGCGGAGGCAAGCCTCTTTCTCGGCACAGAGAAGGGCTTCACCTACCGGCTGACGCTGACCCCCTCGGCCCGGGACGCGGCACAGATCCTGATCCGCAATGCCGAGGTGCTGGAGAGTGATCGAGGTGCCGATGACGGTGCCGTAGCATCGGCGAGCGATCCGCACATAGCGGCGCTGGTGCGGCTGGTGCGCGCCGTGGCGCGGCGCGAGCCGCTGCCGGGCTACATCATCCATGCCGGAGGCGGGTCGCCTGCCGCCGGCCTCACGCTCATCGAGACCTGGCGGGGCCCGCGCTTCCGGGCGTTCGTGCTGGAAGCGGATCCCCTCCCGTCCGCCGGCACGCCGGATGCAGCGGGCCTCGCCGGGACCATGGCGGGCCTCGGCCGCGTCGCAGCACTCTGGCTTGCCGAGCCCGGCAGCGGCCCGAGAGGCGGGCGCCTCACCGTGGCGGTCATGGACACCGCCGACGCGGGAGAGCCGCGATGACCGCGCCGCAGGACGCCGCGGCGGTGCGCAGGCGCCAGCTGCTGCTGTTCTCGGTGCTGGCGGCGGCGGGGTTGGCCGCGGTGGCGCTCTGGATGGGCGCGGGCGGCGGCACGGCCCCCGCGCCCCGCAGCGGCATCGAGGCCGGCATTGTCGAGCCCGACATGGCCGAGAAGGTCTGGACCCGGCGCTCCGAAGCCCGGCTCGGCGGCATGGAGAGGCGGCTCAACGAGGTCGAACGCGAGGCGCGGACGGTCCGCGACCGCAATGCCGAGCTCAGGGCGAGGCTGGAACAGGACGCCGACAATGCGCGGACGGTGATCGACAAGCAGGCCGCGACAATCGCCGATCTCGAACGCCGCCTTCAGGGCGGAGGCCTGCAGGCCGCGGCAGCGCCGGGCGGCAATGCGGAAGGGTCGTATTTCGAGCCCCTGTCCTCGACGCCTTCGAGCGATGGCGGCAGGCAGACGCAGCCGGGCGTCCTCACCATCGAGACCTTCGAGCTCGATGGCGAACCGCAGTCCTTGGCAGGAACGCACCGCAGCGGTCCGGAACTGGTGGCCGATTCGGTGGCGAAGCCGGTCGGCGCCTGGCTGCCGGCGGGCGCCCATGCCGAAGCCGTGGTGCTGGCCGGCGTCGACGCCTCGGCCGGCATCTCCTCCCAGGGCGATCCGCGCCCGGTGCTGATGCGCATCACCGGCCCCGCATGGACGGCGGCCGAGGACGGGATGGCCCTCAAGGTCGATGTCGACGGCTGCACGGTGACGGGCGCGGCCCATGGGGATCTCTCCTCCGAGAAGGTCTATGTGCGCTTCCGGACCATGACCTGCGCCGGGCCGAAGCCGGGCACGGTGGTCGAGACGCCGGTGGCGGGCTTTGTCGCGGGCTCCGGCAAGACCGGGGTGCGCGGACCGGTGGTGAGCCGCGAGGGCGCCCTGGTCGAGAAGGCCTTCCTCGCCGGCATGGTCTCGGGCGTCGGCCAGGGCGTCTCCCAGGCCTTCCAGCCGCAGGCGGTGGCCACAGGCGCGGGCGGCGCCGCGGTTGCCAACACCGCCCTCGGCGATATCGGCCGCGCCGGTCTCGGGGCGGGCGCATCGTCGGCCGGACAGAAGGTGGCCGACTACATGATCCGCCGCGCCGAGCAGTATCAGCCGGTGATCCAGCTCCAGGCCGGCACGAAGGTGACGCTGGTGTTCCTCGAAGGCGCCCGCATCGACGGCCGCGCC
>JAJECF010000115.1 GCA_022822125.1 Alphaproteobacteria bacterium | reverse complement strand
GTCATCGACGAGGCCTGGGACCTGCTCTCGGGCGAGGACAGCCGCGCGTTCCTGGAGGGCGCCGCGAGACGCGCCCGCAAGTATCGCGGCGCGCTGATTACCGGCACGCAGTCGGTCAACGACTATTACGCCAATCCGGCGGCGCGGGCGGCCTGGGAGAACTCCGACTGGGTGATCTTCCTCGCCCAGAAGGACGAGTCGGTCGAGCTCTTGAAGCAGGAGAAGCGCATCCACTGCGATCCCGGCATGGAGCGCGCCTTGAAGAGCCTCACCACCGCCGACGGCCGCTATGCCGAACTGGTGCTGCACGGCCCCGACGGCTGGCGCGTCGCGCGGCTGGTGCTCGATCAATGGTCGGTGGCGCTCTTTTCCTCGCGCGGGCCCGCCTTCGCCGCGGTCGAGCGCCTGAAGGCCGGGGGCCTCTCCACCGTCGAAGCCATCGACCGGCTCGCGGGGGACGCTCCCCTCGCCGGGGATGGCGCCCTGGCTCCGCGCTCTTCCGGGCAGTCCGAGACGACCGAACGAGGAGACGCCGCATGACGCGGAAGTCGACTGACGGCGGACAACGTCCGCTCAACTGGCCGGAGGACCCGGAGACGGTGACGGCCGAAGACATCGATTTCGAGGCGCTGGCGCATGTGCTGGCCAATACCTGCCGCCGGGGCGGGTGCTGCCGGCAGTACCACTCGGTGGCGGCGCAGGCCGTGATCGTCTCGGAAGAGATCGAGGCGCTGGACGGGCTCGGGGAGGAAGACCGGCGAGTGCTTGCGCTCCATGCGTTGCTGGCGGATGCGCCCTCGGCCTGGCTCAGGGGCCGGCTGCCGGACTCGCAGCGCGCGGCGGATCGCGCCGGGCGGCTTGCGGCGGGGATCGGGGCCGCAGTTCGCAAGGCCGCCGGGCTCGACACCGTGCTGGAGGAGGAACGGGCGGAACTGCTGCGCTTCGTGGTCCGGATGGCGGCGGCGGCTGAGCGCCGCGACATCCTGGAGCCCGGTTCTGCCGGGCTCGCCTTCCCGCCGCTGAAGCGGCGCATCCGCAGCATCCCGCCCGACAGGGCGGCGGAGGCCTGGCTCGCGCGCTTCCGGGCGCTCGGCGGCGAAGAGACCGGCGATGGCGGAGGACGGAAATGACCGCCGGGCGTCATCCTCTGCGCAACGCCGCGACCGGCACCGTCGAACCTGATGCCGGGGCGGTGTTCCGCGCGGCGATCGGGGCCGGCCTGTTGTCGGAGACGCCGACCGACGACAACTGGGCCGGCCACTATTTCTACATGTTCCATGACGGGACCGGCGCGGCCTGGTTCAAGCACCGGGACACGCGCCGCCATGTGACCTTGCCCGCCTGCCGGGCTGGAGGTCCGGCATGAAGGATCCCCGCATGCCGGTCCCGGCGCTGCTGCTGTCCGCCGTCGAGGTTGCGGAGTGCCGTGACGTCCCGGAGTCCGGATGGGAGGCTGCGGATGCCGCGCGGGGCTGACTGGCCGGTGATGGTCTCGGCAGCGCTGCTCTCGGGCGCCGTGGCCGCAGCGGTGGCGGCGGCCGCGCTTCGCTACGGGGTCGAGCCGCCGCCGCGCATCGCCGCCGTCCGGCTTGCGGAGATCACGGCGGATTACACCGCGCGCGCCGCGACGGCCGGGGCGGCAGCGGAGGATGTGCGCCTCTGGGGCGCTGCGCTGGAGACCGCCCTCGACAGCGTGGCGCAGCGTCATGGCGCTGTACTGTTGCCAGCGCGCGCCGTCGCCGCCGGTGCCCCGGATCTCACGGCCGAGGTTGAGGCCGCTCTGGCCAGGCTGCTGTTGCAAGACCGTATGCAGGACAGGGCAAAGCCGTGACTGCATCGCGTCCGATATTCGCCCCGCGCATGGCGGTATCGCATCGGCGCCGCCTCGGCCTTGCCGCGATGGCCGCGCTGGCGGTTCTCTGGCTCGCCGCCGCCTCGCGCGTGCATGTCAATACGAGCTGGTCGGACGATGCCTGGGGCTATGCCGCCCTGCCCTTGTTCGGCGCAGACCCTCAGATCGGCGACCGCGTGCTGTTCGAGCCGCCCGACGGGATCGCTTCCCGGGTCCCCTGGCTGAAGACGGTGCGCGGCCTGCCGGGCATGGCCGTTTCGGTCGGGCCGCAGGGAAAGGTCTTTCTGGACGGCGAGCCGGTCGGGCGCGCCAAGACACATGCCCTCGACGGGCGGGCGCTCGCGGTGATCGCACCCGGCGTCATCCCGTCCGGTCATTATTTCCTGCATGCCGATCATCGCGACAGCCATGACAGCCGCTATGCCGGGATCGGCCTCGTGCCGCGCGAACGCATCCTCGGGCGCGCGATCGCCATGCCCGACCTGCCCTGGATCGGCCTGAAGGGACGGTTGGTCGGACCGGAAGATATCGGCGGGGCGTCGGAGACAGGACGATGAGACGGCCTGCCCTGCTGCTGTTCGCCGCCCTGCTGGCCGGGATAATGCAAACGGCCTCGGCGAAGGATCTGGGCGTGCGCGGCACTACATGGCCGGTGGCCGAGCCGGACCTGCTGGAAGAGATCGAAGCGCGGCTCATCGGGATGCAACGGTCCGGCGAACTGGCGCGGCTGGAGGAGGAAGCGCGCGAGCGCGCCCGCCGGACGCTGGAGGAGCCCGGTCCGGTTCCGGGCATCGCACCGGCACGAGAACTGCGCAGCCGCCTGTTCGATCCGTCCATCGCGGTTGCAAGGGATATCCGCACGCCCGACGGCGTTCTCATCGCCGCGGCCGGCACGCGGGTCAATCCGCTGGAGCGGCTGCCGCTGACGCGCGACCTGATCTTCGTCGACGGCCGGCGTTCCGCCGAAATCGCCTGGGCGCTGGCGCGGGAACGCGAAACCGGGCGTCCCGCGAAGATCGTGCTGCTCGCCGGGCGCCCGCTCGACCTGATGCGCCGCCATCGCCGGCCCTTCTTCTTCGACACCGGCGGACGCCTCGCCGCACGGTTCGGCATCGCGGCGACGCCGAGCCTGGTCGAGCAGGTCGGCGTTCGATTGCGCCTCACCGAAATCCCCATCGAGCAGGAGGACTGAGCCATGCTGACCGTCAACCGCGCAACCCTGGCGGGCCATGCCGGCCGCGATCCCGAGACCCGCGACCTGAAGAACGGCGGCAGGGCGGCGACCTTCTCGCTCGCCACCGCCGAGAAGTGGATCGACCGTGAGGGCAAGCCCGCCGAAGCCACGGAATGGCACCGGGTGGTGGTTTACGGCGCCGCCGTCGACGCGGTGGAGCGGATGCTGAAGAGGGGCGATCCGGTGATGGTCGAGGGTCGGATCGCGACCCGGAAGTACAGCGACCGCGACGGCGTCGAGCGCAGCGTCACGGAGATCGTCGTCGCCGGGCCGCAGGGCATGGTGAACATGCTCGCGCCGGGTCGAACTGCGGAGGACGCCAATCCCGACTCCGGGGCAGGCGCAGCAACATGAGCCGGGGCCGCCTTTTCCTGTCGGTATCGGTTCTGACGCTCGCGCTTCCGGTCGTCTTGTGGTCCGGTCCGGCCTCGGCGCAGGCCTGCACCGGGCGGTTCGTCAACCCGATCTCGGATGTGTGCTGGGAGTGCCTGTTCCCGATCTCGATCGGGCCGCTCACCATCGGCAGTGTCGGCGGGGTGGTCGACACGCCCAATCCGGGATCGCCGATCTGCTTCTGCGGCTCTCCCATCCCGCGCATCGGCCTGTCGCTCGGGGTCTGGGAGCCGGCAAGGCTGATGGACGTGACCCGCGCGCCCTGGTGCTTCCCCAATCTGGGCGGCCTCACCATCGATCCCGGCCTGCCCGCCTCCCGGGGCCGCACCGGGTCGGCCGGCGACGACGGCGCGAAGGGCTCGGTCTGGCATGCGCATTACTACATGTACCCCTTGCTCAGCTGGATCGGGGTGCTGCTCGATCCCGGCTGTCTGGAGGGCGGCGGGCTCGATATCGCCTGGGTCTCGGAACTGGACCCGGCCTGGCTCGACGACGAACTGACCTTCCTCCTGAATCCGGAAGCGGCCTTGTTCGCCAACCTGCCGGCGCAGGCGGCCTGCGCGGCCGACTGCGCGGCGGCGTCTTTGGGGCTGCCGCTCGATCCGCTCTTCTGGTGCGCGGGCTGCCAGGGCGGGATGTATCCGCTGACCGGCAATGTGGCGGCCCATGTCGGCGGCGTGCAGGCCTCGCTGCTGGCGGCCCAGCGCCTGGTCTACCGGCTGCACCGCGCCGGGCTTGCCTGGGGCACCTTCGGCTCGGGCGCGCTCTGCGGGCGCTACCCGATGCCGGTGATGCGGAAGTCGCAATATCGCTGGCAGATGACCCAGCCCGTGCCGGCGATCGCGCCGCTGACCGGCTGCAACCCGACCGGACGCTCCTCGGTGCTGTGGGAGACCTTGCGCGAATTGCCGGTCGCCGGCGAGAGCTTCGGCTACCTGCTTTGGCGCAAGCGCAACTGCTGCCTGCGAGTGCCGTGATGACCAAGAAGGAGAGAAAACATGAGTTAACTCAACAGCTTGGTCGTGCCGGTGATCGACCGGTGGCTGAGACGCCACCCCGTCCGGCGGAGGGTGCCGGGCGGAAGGGGGTCGCTAAGTTCCGCCGTTTTCCGGCGGCGGGGCGAGAAAGCTGCGACCTGAACTGTACCGGACGCGGGCCGTCGCTCGCGGGCCGGGCTACCACAGGACCTATGGCGAGATACGAGCGAAGCATGTGTCGGAAGCCTCTTTACTTACAGTTGAACCCTCGATGGCCCGACGGGGCGGAGGGATCGCGAACCGAACCGGTTGGTTTGTTTGCTGCCTTCTGGTGGGTGCGCCCAGCGCACCCGGATACGGGTCAACCCTTCTATCCCGTGTCCCTGAGCCGCAAGGGGTAAAGCATGCCGCCTAAGGGTCTGAGGTTTGTCATCGGAACACGGGAACCCATGCCGTCCGCCCGGTACGGAGCCGGGCTAGCCGCGGAGAACGGAGACGGTCTGCATGGGGGCGGAGCCCTCGTAGTAGTCGGAGCGCGGGAAAGCCGCGCACATGGCGAAGGGGGGCAGAAGGCGGAACGGCTATCGACTGACGGAGGAACTATCCGTGGACTCGGATAATCAGGCCGACAAGGCTTGGCTCC
>JAJECF010000225.1 GCA_022822125.1 Alphaproteobacteria bacterium | reverse complement strand
CTCATCCCGAGTAGCGGCGCCAGCCGCGTATCGAGGGAGGCGGTTCCACCGGCGGGACGATCCTTCGATACGCGCCCGCAGGCGGGCGCTACTCAGGATGAGGAGAGGCGGGGAAACCGGGCGGCATTTGCCCGTGAGTTGTAACCCGGTGCCGTTGGTATGAGGCTTGACGCGCTTTATGAGTCCATAGTCAAGGCCGCTGGTATGAGTAGACGACCGGAGAGCCTGTCCTGAGCTTGTCGAGGGGGACGGCCGAACCTCCGTTTCAATCCGAACGGTTCGTGCGTTTAACGCGGCTTTGAACCGGAAGCGAGGACGGCGGGGAGGGAGAGGTCGAGAATGCCGTCCGCTCCGGCCATGGCGCGGGCCTCCTCCAGCACGGATGCCTCGATGGCGGCGCGCGCCTCGGGCGTCTGCGCGTCCAGAAGCGCGCGGGAGCGCACCGTGGCGTGGCGCAGCCCCTCGACCAGCGCCTCGGGCGCAACGCGGCGGCGGATCGTGATCTCCTCCACCTTCGTTCCCCGGAAGCCGGCCGCCTTCAGAACGCGCGTGCATTCATCGGGATCCGCAAAGCGGAACATCTCCGGCCCCTCGGGAATGCCGCCCGCATGGGGATCGCCATGGACGGTGACCGCGCGGCGGAACATGCCGAAATGCGCGACGCGGTCCGCCGTACACCAGGCGGAGAACGCATAGCGCCCGCCGGGCCTGAGCACCCGGAACGCCTCTGCGACCGCACGTTCGGGACGGGCGAAATGCAGCATGCCGAAGGAGCAGGTGACGGCGTCGAAGCTCCCGTCATCGAAGGGCAGCGCCTCCGCATCGCCCTCCCGGAACGCCGCCTCCGGAAAGTTGCGCCGCGCCTCATCCACCATGGCGGCGGCGAAATCCACCCCGGTCGCCCGCGCGCCGCGCCCGGCCGCCAGCGCGGCGCCATAGCCGGGCCCCGTGGCCACATCGAGCGTGTCCTGGCCCGCCGCCACGCCGGCTGCGTCCAGCACGGGGCCGAGGCCGAGGCGGGTCGAGTCCCAGGAAACCGCCCGGTAGCCCGCGGCCTGCCGGTTCCAGCCGGCGCGCTCGAAGGCCTTGAAGGCATCCGGGTCGAAGCTCACGCCGCCGCCCCGGCGAGGATATGCGCAGCCTCCTCGCAGTCCGCGCGGCTGACATCGAGATGGGTCACGGCGCGCATCCGCGTCGGCCCCATCGCGCCAATGCGCAGGCCCGCCTCGCCGGCGCGCCCGGCAATGTCGGCGGCGCTCCGCCCGGTGCCGCCCACGTCGAAGAACAGGATATTGGTCTCGCAGGGCTCGACCGAGACCCCGTCTATCCGCGCCAGGGATTCGGCCAGCAGGGTGGCATTGGCATGGTCCTCCGCCAGCCGGTCCCAGTGGCGGTCGAGCGCATGCAGGCCGGCGGCGGCCAGGATGCCGGCCTGCCGCATGGCGCCGCCCATGCGCTGCTTCCAGCGCCAGACCTCGTCGATGAAGGCGGCGGAGCCGGCGAGCACCGCCCCGACCGGGCAACCGAGTCCCTTGCTCAGGTCGATCCAGGCGCTGTCGAAACAGCCGGCGTAGTCGGCGGCGGCGATACCGGAAGCCACGGCCGCATTGGGCAGCCGGGCCCCGTCCAGATGGGTCGCGAGACCGTGCGCGCGGGCGACCTCTGTCACCGCCCGCACGGCTTCCAGCGGCCAGACGGAGCCGCCGCCCATATTGGCTGTGTTCTCGACTTCCAGCAGGGCGGAGCGGGGTGCGTAACGATGCTCCGGGCGGATGGCGGCTTCGGCCTGCGCCGCTGTATAGATGCCGCGCTCACCCTCTATCGGTGCGATCTGCACGCCGGAAAGCGCGGCCGGGCCGCCACCCTCGAAGTTAAGGATATGGCAGGAGGCCTCGGCAATGATTTCGTCGCCGGGACGGCAATGGACCCGGATGGCGATCTCGTTGCACATCGTGCCGGAGGGCAGGAAGACGGCCGCCTCCTTGCCGAGCAGTGCCGCCACCCGCTCGCAAAGCGCATTGACGCTGGGGTCGGCGAAGGACTGCTCGTCGCCGACGGGCGCCTCCGCCATCGCCCGGCGCATTTCGGGAGTCGGCAAGGTCTGGGTGTCGCTGTAGAGGTTGATGCGCGGCGCATTCGCGCCCTGCCGCGTCGTTAGAGCCATGTTGTCGCTCGCCGGTTCGGGGATGGTGTCGGCCTGTGTCCTCTTGCGCGGGTTACGCGCCGACGGCGCAGGCCATGCGGCGGGGGTCGGCGCCGCCCGTCATTGTGCCGCGCTCGCTGTCGGCGTCGATCATGCACACGGAGCCCGCGAGCCAGATACGCTCCGGCCACCGTTCGACCTCGTGGCCGCGCCGCGCAAGCTCGCCGCCGGCCGCATCCGCGATGGCGCTCTCCAGCTTCAGCAGGCCCGGATAGTAGGCATGCGGCTCGAAGGAGGAAGGGAAGCTGTAGCTGGCATGGCGGGGCGCCGAGACGGCCTCCTGGGCGGACATGCCGTGGACGGTCAGATTCGTCAGGCATTGCGACATGGCCTGGGTCTGGACATCGCCGCCGGGCGTGCCGAAGGGCACGAAGCGGGCTCCGCCGTCCAGCACGGCCAATGCCGGGTTGGGCGTCAGGCGGGGACGCTTGCCGGGGGCCAGGGCCGAGGCATGGTCGGGGTCGGTCCAGGACTGGCAGCCGCGCGAGGAGATCGCGAGGCCGACGCCCGGCGCCACCGTGCCGCCATAGGAGCCGTCCGACGGCGTGGCGGAAAAGACGTTTCCCTCCTCGTCCACGACGCAGATATAGGAGGTATCGAGCGGCGCAACCTCACGCTCCCGCGTTGGCGCGGGCGCCGCGGGGATCGCGCGGCGCGAGCCGGCCTCGCCCGGCGGCGGCATTTCCGGCATGGCGCGGTCCATGTCGATTTCCGCCCGGCGCAGGGCGGCGTAGGCCTCCGACGCCAGCGTGTCGATCGGCACGTCCACAAAGCGCGGGTCGCCCAGCCAGGCGTCGCGGTCGGCCATGGCGAGCTTCACGGCCTCCACCGAGACATGCACGGCGTCGGCGCTGTTATGGCCGAGCGCATGCAGGTCGTAGCCGCCGAGGATGTTCAGCACCTCGATTAGGGCCGGCCCCTGGCACCAGGGGCCGCAGGCGTAAACCTCCGCATCGCCGAACCGCCCGCGCACGGGCTCCTCTATGCCGACGCGGAAGGAGGCGAGGTCCTCAAGCGTCATCCAGCCGCCTTCCGCGGCCTGCCAGTCGGCGATGCGCCGGGCGATGTCGCCCTTGTAGAAGGCGTTGCGGGCGGCGGCGAGCCCGGCCTTGCGCCCGCCCTTGCGCGCGGCGGCGGCTTCCTCGTCCGCCATGTATTGCAGCGCGGCCGCCCCTTCCTTCTGGAAGAACAGCTCGCCCGTCCGGGGCGGGCGGCCTTCCGGCAGGAAGATCGCCGCCGTGTCCGGCGCCGCGCGGAACTCGGCCTCGTGCTCCGAAATTATGCGCTCCATCAGCGGATACATGGGGAAGCCGTCGCGGGCGTAGCGGGTCGCCGCCCGCGCGACCTCGCCGAAGCTCATGCGGCCCCAGAGCTCCAGCGCCGTGATCCAGGCGTCCGGGGCGGCGGGCACGACCGTCCGCAGCACGCCGTTCGGGATAGCACCTCCGTATTCGCGCCGGAAATGCTCGATATCCGCAGCCTTCGGCCACCAGCCGAGGCCGGAGATCGTGACGACCTTCCGCGCCTCGGCGCTATAGACCATGATCGGCGCGACGCCGGCGACGCTGACCAGATCGCTTTCTAGAATGCCGAGCGCGAGCCCGCCGGCGACGCCCGCGTCGATTGCGTTGCCGCCGGCTTCCAGCACGGAGAAGGCCGCGCTCGCCGCAAGCTGGTGCCCTGCCACGGCCATATGCCGGGTTGCGACCGTTTCGGCCCGTTCGCTCGCCATCGACCCTCAGCTCCCCTTTTTCCCCGCCTTGCCTTCCGGGCGGCTGTTAATGCCATGATGCGCGAGGGCGGAGAGGAAAGCGAGAGACGCGCCATGCACATCCATTTCAGCGAGGAGGAATTCGCAGCCCGGCAACGCAGGGCGGCAGAGGCGGCGGCGGCGGCCGGGTTCGACGGCCTGCTGATCTTCAAGCAGGAGAGCATGTTCTACCTGACGGGTTACGACACGTTCGGCTTCTGCTTCTTCCAGTGCCTGTGGCTCGGCGCTGACGGGCGGATGGCGCTGCTGACCCGCGCGCCCGACCGCCGGCAGGCCGAGTTCACTTCCGTCCTCGAAGACATTCGCATCTGGGAAGATGCCGCCGACGCCCGGCCCGAGCTGGACCTGAAGGCGATGCTGGCCGAGTTCGGCGTCGCCGGCGGGCGGCTCGGGGTGGAATGGCACGCCTACGGCCTTCCGGCGGCGCTCGGCTTCCGGCTTCGCGAGGCGCTGGAAGGGTTCGTCGAGCTCCGCGACGCCTCCGGGCTGGTGGACGGGCTGCGGATGGTCAAGAGCCCGGCGGAGTTGGCTTATGTGCGCAAGGCCGGGGAGCTGGCGGACCGCGCCTGGGACGAGGCCGTCAGGCTGGCGCGGCCGGGCGCGTTCGAGGGCGATATCCTGGCGGCGATGCAGGGCGCGGTCTGGCGGGCCGGCGGCGACGAGCCGGCGAACGAGACCGTCATCGGCTCCGGCCCGGGCGCGCTGATGTGCCGTTACTACAGCGGCAGGCGGCATCTGGATTCGGACGACCAGCTGATGCTCGAATTCGCCGGGACCTGGCGGCATTACCATGCCTGCCTGATGCGCACGATCCGCATCGGCCCGCCGCCGGAACGCCAGCGTTACATGCACGAGGCGGCGGTCGAGGCGCTGGACGCCTGCCGGGAGGCGCTGAGGCCGGGCCGGCCGGTGGGAGACGTGTTCGACGCCCATGCCCGCGTGCTGGACGCGTGCGGCCTTGCCGAGCACCGCATGAATGCCTGCGGCTATTCGCTGGGCGCCACCTTCGCGCCCGTGTGGATGGACAGCCCTATGTTCTATCGCGGCAATCCCGTCCTCGCCGCGCCCGGCATGGTGTTCTTCATCCACATCATCATCTTCGACAGCGAGTCCGGCCTTGCCGCGACTTCGGGCACGACGACGGTCGTCACCGAAACGGGCAACGAGCCGGTGACCCACGCTTCCACCGACCTCGTCGTCAATTAGCAACCGGCGGGGAGCGGATTTGCCGATGGACTTCCTGACGCCCGAACAGGAGATGTGGCGCGAGACCGTCTTCCGCTTCATGGAGGAGGAAATCGGCCGCGACTATGTCCGCGAGAAGGACCGTAACCGCGACTATCCCTATGAGGGCTACGCGAAGATCGTCTCGCAGGGCTGGATCGGCCTGCTCGTGCCGGAAGAGCAGGGCGGGCAGGGCGGCGACATCTTCTCTTATGCGCTGATGTGCGAGGGGCTGGCGCGCTACGGGCCCGATTTCGCCACCGCGCTGATGGTGCCGATGTTCACCGCGCAGAACATCGTCCAACACGGCACCCGGGAGCAGGCGGCGCGCTATATCGAACCGTTTCTGGCCGGCGAAATGCGTTTCGTCATCTCGCTCTCCGAACCGCAGGCCGGCTCGGATGCCGCCAATGCCCGCACCCGCGCCCGGCGGGACGGGGACGAATGGCTGGTGAACGGGCAAAAACTCTGGAATTCGGGCGGCGGCGCGAAGGGGGCGGTGCTTTGCGCGCTCGTGCGCACCGAAGCGGGGTCCGAAAAGCATAACGGCCTCTCTGTGCTGCTGATCCCGAACGACGCGCCGGGCGTGACGGTCCACAAGGTCGAGGCATTGGCGCGCCGGGCCACGGGGTCCAACACCATCTTCTTCGACGATGTGCGCCTGCCCGGCCACGCCCTGCTCGGCGCGGAAGGCCAGGGCTGGCAGATCATGACCGAGCATCTGGAGCTGGAGCGCATCTCCATCGCGGCCGGCTATGTCGGCTGCGCCCAGCAGGCCGTGGACGACGCCTGCGACTACGCCCGCGCGCGCGAACAGTTCGGCCGACCGATCTTCGATTTCCAGGTCATCCGGCATATGCTGGCCGACATGCAGACCAAGGTGGACGCCGCACGCCTTCTGACCTACCGCGCCGCCGCCGCGGCGAATGGCGGTGGTCCGTGCCCGAAGGAAGCGGCGATGGCGAAGCTGTTCGCGTCCGAGACGCTGCAGGAGGTTTCGCGCCAGGGCGTGCAGATCATGGGCGGCATCGGCACCACGCCGGAAGCCGACATGGAGCGCTATTTCCGCGAAGGCATGCAGGCGACCATCGGCGGCGGCACCAGCCAGATCCAGCGCACCATCATCGCGAGGCATATGCGCCATGGCCGCTAGAACGGGACTCGCGCTTCTTCTACTGTTGTCGGCGGGGCCGGCGCTGGCGGCGGACTCCTGGGACAAGATGCTCTGCATGGCGGGCGGCGGCGCGCCCTCGGCGAATGTGCTGCACTGCACCCGCGCGCTTGAAGGCGGCCTGTTCGAGACTGCGGAGGAGCGCGCAAGGGGGCTCTTCAAGCGCGGCACGGCGCAGATCGAGACCGGGGCCTATGCAGACGCCGTCGCTGATTTCGACGAGGCGGTCCGTCTGCGCCCGGGCTATGGAGAGGCGTTCCATAATCGCGGCGTCGCCAGGTGGCGCATGGGCGAACTGGAAAGCGCGCTTGCCGATTTCGACGAGAGCATTGCGCTCGGCCAGGTGGAGCTCTGGCGCGCCTACAAGGTGCGCGGGGACCTCAAGGCCGAAATGGGCCAGCTCGACGAAGCGCTGGCCGACTACAAGCGCTCGCTCGCCATCCGGCCGGACTGGGATTATGCCCGCAAGGCGCTGCGGCGCGTGATGGTGAAGAAGCAGGGGAACTGAGGGACTGTCGGCGGCCTCACCGGTTCGCGCCGGGAACCCAGAGAATATCGGCGGCGCCCTTGTCGTTCGCCAGCCGGGCGGCGACGAAAAGGTGGTCCGAGAGGCGATTGATATAGTGCCGTGCGGCCTCGCCCACAGGCTCCTGGCGGGCGAGCGCCGCCATCGCGCGCTCCGCCCGCCGGGCCGTGGTGCGCGCGAGATGCAACGCCGCCGCCGCCGCGGACCCGCCCGGCAGCACGAAGGAGTTCAGCGGCGCGAGGCCGGCGTTCATCGCGTCGATCTCGGCCTCCAGCCTCAGCACCTGTTCCACAACGACGCGCAGGGCGCCGGAACGCCGTTCACCGCCTTCCGGTGTGCAGAGGTCCGCGCCCAGATCGAACAGGTCGTTCTGGATGCGCGCCAGCATCTCGTCCATCTCGCCGGATGTATGCAGGCGGACGAGGCCGATGCAGGCATTGGTCTCGTCCACCGCGCCGAAGGCTTCGACGCGAATGCTGTCCTTGGGGACGCGCGCGCCGTTGCCGAGCGAGGTCTCGCCCTTGTCGCCGCCCCTTGTGTAGATCTTCGTGAGCCGGACCATCAGGAGCCGGCCAGCAGCGCTGCCGCAGCAATCAGCAGAATGGCGAGGAATTGGAGGCCGACGCGAAGCTGCATCAGCCTGTTGCCGTATTTCCGGTTGAAATCGCCGCCCCGCATCATCCCGAAAATCCCGATGAACAGGACAAGCGCCACGGCAGCGAGGAAAACCGGGATGAGGAAGGACAAGCGAAGGCCTTCTATTCCGCCGCCGCCGGGCGGGTGCGGACGATCAGCTCCCGCAAGGCGGCCATGGCTTCCTCATGGCGGCGGATATCCGCTTCTCGCCAGGCTTTCATATCGTCGCGCCAGGCCTTGAGGTCGTCTGCAGCGGCCCTGCGGTCGCGGGCGCGCTCGTCGGATGAACGGTCCATCGCCTTGAGGCCGCGCCAGATCAGGAAACAGGTGGCGCTGACGACGACAACGGTCGAGGCGGCGATGGCGACGGTCGCCCAGGCGGTTATGAGCGCGGGGTCCATGGCGGCAAGGTTCCCATGACCGGCCTTCGATTACAGGACGTAACCTATGGCTGGCCCCGGGATGCGTCAATCGGAACGCGGGGTCAGGCGGCATTGTCCGAAAGCGCCGCCTCGGCGTCGTAGCCGTAGAGCCAGATCTGCCCGGGCGGGAAGCCGCCGCGATACGCCGCGCGGTCCTTCGCCAGCTTGGCATTGCGGGCCGCGACCTCCGCCGGGTCGGCCAGCAGACAATGGCGTTCGACGGCGCGTGACCAGGCCTGCACGCGGTTGGCGCGGTCGCGGCGCAATACTTCGTAGCGCGCCAGCCCGGTCTCGTCCGTATCCTCGGCGAGGCAGCCGGCGAGCACCCAGGCGTCCTCCAGGCTCATGGCGGCGCCCTGCGCGTGATAGGGCATCATGGCGTGGGCGGCGTCTCCCAGCAGCGTTACCCGCCCGCGCGTCCAGGCCGGCAGTCCTTCGCGGTCGAACAGCGCCCATTCATGCACGGTTTCCGTGCGCTCCACCATGCGCGTGACCGTGGGCGGGAAGGGCGCCATCGCTTCGGCGGCGTCCTCCACCCGTCCGAGGCGGGACCAGGACTCCGGCGTTTCGCGGTCGGTGCGCGCAATGGCGATCCAGTTCATCAGCCGCCCGCCCGCAACCCAGTAGCGCACCATGCAGGCATCCGGGCCCCACCAGACGCCCGACTCGCGCGGAATGTCCAGACCGGCCAGCCGTTCGGCCGGGACGAGCGCGCGCCAGGCGACAGAGCCGGAGTGCCGCGCATTGCCGGCGCCGAAGAGATGGCGGCGCACCGTGCTGTGGATGCCGTCCGCGCCAATGACGATATCGGCTTCGACAATCTCGCCGTCCGAAAGCGTCAGCCGTCCTTCCTCCATGGAAATGACCTGCGCGCCCAGGCGCACCCGGCCCGGCGTCTGGCGCTTGAGCAGCCCGTCCAGCAGGTCGGCGCGGTGCGCGTGGTAGTAGGGGTAGCCGAAGGCTTCGCGCGCTTCCCGACCGAGCGGGGCCTCGACCAGCATGTCGCCCTCATGGCTGCGGATCGCGAGCCCCTCCGGCTCGACGCCCCAGGCGGCCATGTCTTCCTCAAGGCCGAACCAGTGGAGGATGCGGGTGGCGTTGGGGCTGAGCTGGATGCCGGCGCCCACCGCCTCGATGCGCGGCGCCTGCTCCAGCACAAGGGCGTCGATGCCGCGCTTCGCCAGCGCGAGGGACGCCGCGAGCCCAGCTGTGCCTGCGCCGACGATAACGATCCGTGCCATGCCGCTGCTCTCCGGGAAATTCAGTTCCGGCGTTCCAGAAGGCCGCGCGCGATGACATGCGCCTGTATCTCCGCCGCGCCCTCGAAAATGTTGAGAATGCGGGCGTCGCAGAGGATGCGCCCGACCTCGTATTCCTGGGAATAGCCATTACCGCCATGCACCTGGACGGCATTGTCGGCATTGGCCCAGGCGGCGCGCGCGGCGAGCAGCTTGGCCATGCCGGCCTCGATGTCGCAGCGCCGCCCTCCGTCCTTCTCGCGGGCGGCGAAATAGGCAAGCTGGCGCGCGATCTGCGTCTCGACCGCCATCCAGGCGATCTTGCCGGCGACGCGCGGGAAGCCGAGGATCGCCTTGCCGAATTGCTTGCGGCCGACGGCATAGTCGAGTGCGAGTTCCATCGCGCGCTCCGCCACGCCCACCGAACGCGCCGCCGTCTGTATGCGGGCGCTTTCGAACGTCGCCATCAACTGCTTGAAACCCTGGCCCTCCTCGCGCCCCAGAAGGTCCCCGGCGTCCACTTCGAAGCCGTCGAAGCCGATCTCGTATTCCTTCATGCCGCGATAGCCGAGCACGGGAATTTCGCCGCCGTCGATGCCGGGGTCGGGGAAGGGGTTGCTGTCATCGCCGCGCGTCTTCGGGGCCAGGAACATGGAAAGGCCGCGATAGCCGGGCGTGTCGGGATCGGTGCGGGCGAGCAGGGTCATCAGGTCGGCGCGCGCCGCATGGGTGATCCAGGTCTTGGCCCCGCTGATCCGGTAGGTTCCGCCATCGCGGATCGCGCGCGTTTTCACGCCGCCGAGGTCCGAGCCGACATCGGGTTCGGTAAACACGGCGGTCGGCAGTACCGCGCCGCTCGCAATGTCCGCGAGCCAGCGGTCCTTCTGCTCTTCGGTGCCGCCGAGCCGGATCAGTTCGGCGGCAATCTCCGAGCGCGTGCCGAGCGAACCCACGCCGATATAGCCGCGCGACAGCTCCTCCGTGACCACGCACATGGCCACCTTGCCCATGCCGAGCCCGCCCCATTCCTCCGGCACGGTGA
Organism: Alphaproteobacteria bacterium; assembly: GCA_022822125.1. The sequence continues at coordinate 45,676 of JAJECF010000225.1, read as the reverse complement.
GTCCGAACACGCCCATGGCCGCCATCTCCTCGACGACCGGCATCGGGATGAGCTCGTCGCGGCTGTGCCAGCCATGCGCCGGGCCGGTGATTCGCTCGTCCGCGAATCGGCGGAACTGGCCGCGCACCAGCGTCAGCGACTCGTCTTGCAACCCGTCGGACGGTCTCTGGCCCTCGGCGAGGAGCGCGGCGATCTCCATGCGCACGGCATTACTGTTGCCCTCAGACGCAACGCGCCCGGCGGCGGAATTGCGAAGGGTCGCGCCGTCCAGGCCGAGATCGGCCGGCCGCACGACTTCTCCCTGGGAGAGGGGGATGCCGCCGGAAAGCTGCGCCAGATATTCGCCGAAGGCCGCCTGCAGGACGAGCCGGTCGAGGTCGGTGAGCGCGTCGGAGGCTTCGAGCCGCCGCGCCCAGCCCAGCATTTCGCGCAGGCCCGCCACATAGGTTGCGGTCCATGCGAATCCGTGAGCGGCGAATTGCTCGCGCTCCAGCAGGACGGGATCGGTCCGGCCGCCGGACTGAACGCGCGCCACCACGCCGCCGCGCGCGTCTTCCAGCCACGCCTCGGCCGCGCCGAGCGCCTCTTCAAGAAGATAAATCGGGAGGGTCATGGGGTAGGGCGGACGCCTTTTTCGAGTGCTGCGTTATAGCAAGACGGCCGCTACGGCTATACACTGGCGACCCATAGAACCGGAGCCTGCCTCCATGCCGCTCCTTGACCCCAGCCCGACCTACAAGCCCTTCCGCTATCCTTGGGCCTATGACGCCTGGCTGACGCAGCAGCGCATCCACTGGCTGCCGGAAGAAGTGCCGCTCTCCGACGATGTCACCGACTGGCGGCGGAGCCTCACGCCGGGCGAACGGAATCTGCTCAGCCAGATTTTCCGCTTCTTCACCCAGGCGGATGTCGAGGTGAACAACTGCTACATGAAGCATTACGCCCGCGTCTTCGAGCCGACCGAGGTGCAGATGATGCTGGCGGCCTTCTCCAATATCGAGACGGTGCATATCGCCGCATACAGCCATTTGCTGGACACGGTCGGCATGCCGGAGATCGAGTATTCGGCGTTCCTGCGCTACCAGGCGATGCGCGACAAATACGACTATATGAAGCAGTTCGGATCGGACTCGAAGGAGGACATCGCCCGCACGCTGGCCGTGTTCGGCGCCTTCACCGAGGGTGTCCAGCTTTTCGCCAGCTTCGCCATCCTGCTCAACTTCCCGCGTTTCGGCAAAATGAAGGGGATGGGGCAGATCATCGCCTGGTCGGCGCGCGACGAGACCCTGCATACGGAAAACGCCATCCGCCTCTTCCGCACCTTCGTTACCGAATATCCCGAGGTGTGGACCGATGCGCTCCGCCGGGACCTTATGGATGCCTGCCGGACGGTGATCGGGCATGAGGATGCGTTCATCGACCTCGCCTTCGAGATGGGCGGCGTGGAGGGCCTGGAGGCGGAGGAGGTCAAGGCTTATATCCGCTTCATCGCTGACCGGCGGCTGGAGCAGCTGGGCCTGGAGCCGGCATTCGGCATTGCGGCCAATCCACTCCCCTGGATGGACGAGATGCTGAACGGCGTCGAGCACGCCAATTTCTTCGAGAACCGCGCCACGGAATACGCCAAGGCCGCAACGCGCGGCAGCTGGGAGGAGGCGTTCGCCTGAGCGGCGAGCCGCCGGGTCATGGAGCTTCTGTCTGCTGAACTGTTCGCCGCCCTTGGCGTGGCGGCTGCGGCCGGGCTGATGCGGGGCTTTGCGGGCGTAGGGTCCGGCATGCTGATGGCGCCGGTCTTCGCCATCCTGTTCGGCCCGGTCCAGACCGTCGCCATTATCGTCCTCATGGAAATCGTCGTCACCGGCCAGCTTCTCCCCGGCGTGCGCCGCGAGATCGACTGGAAGCTGATCGCTCCCATGGGGGTTGCGGCGGCTCTCCTCATGCCCGTCGGAAGCTGGCTCCTCGTCTCTCTCGATCCCGACCTCATCGCGCGGGGGATCGCCCTGGTGGTGGTGGCGTTCTCGGTCGTCCTGATGACCGGGTGGCGCTATGAGGGCGGAAAGAAGCTCTGGGCGACGCTCGGCGTCGGGGCGGTGTCGGGCGTCTTGATGGCCTCCACGAGCCTCGGCAACCCGCCCGTCATGGCCTATCTGCTCTCCGGCCGGGATGCGGCGGCGACCAACCGGGCGAATTTCACCGGCTATTTCGCAGTCACGCTCGTTGCGCTGATCGCGCTGATGGCGGCGACCGGCCTGATCGATGTCGATGCGCTCCTAACGGCGGCGATATTGCTGCCCGTGTTCATGGCCGGAGCCTGGGCCGGCTCCCGGCTCTTCCGCCGGTCCAGCGAGGCGCTCTACCGCCGCGTCGCCCTCGGCATTCTGTTCTGCGTCGGGCTATATGGACTGCTGCGGTAGGTGACGGGTCTCATACCCGTGGTTGTTGACCGGAACCCATGACGGATTCGACGCTGCCCCTCTGCCCTCTGAGTAGCGCCCGCGCCGGCGGGCCTCCTCCCTCATCCTGAGTAGCGCCCGCTTGCGGGTGCGTATCGAAGGGCCGATGTGCGGCCGGCGCTCTATGGCATCGAGGTCCCGGCTCTCCGCTGCGCTCCGGCCGGGATGACGGATAAAGTTGCGTCGCCCCGGACTGTGCCCGGACTTGTTCCGGGTATCCGGGGCCTTGTGAAGCGTCGGCTGCGCCGGCGCCGCCCTTCGATACGCCGCTTCGCGGCTACTCAGGATGAGGAAAGGAGGATCGCAGACGCCGCCGGATCGTTCAGCGCGGTCCGGAGCAGGGTAAGGGCAGAGGATCGGGCGGTTTCGGCAGCCGATGTCATGCCAATTTTCTCAAACAAGCGGCTGCCGGCCGCCATTGTCGCCGAAGGCCTGCTCGCGATAGAGGCCGAGGGCGCGCATGACCGGCAGGTCCGAGAGGCAGAACAGGCAGGCGTCCTCCGTTTCCGAGGCGTTGGCATGTTCGTGCCAGGCCCAGGACGGCACGCAGAAGATGTCGCGCTCGGACCAGTCGTAGCGCTTGCCGGCGATGACCGAATGGCCGCTTCCCCTGGCGACATGGTAGAGGAAGCTGCCGGTATGGCGGTGCGCCTTTGTGCGCTCGCCCGGACGCAGCAATTGCATGCTGGCGCCCATGGTCTGCATCACGGGGCCGTTGGTGACGGGGTTCACATATTCCATCAGCACGCCGTCATGGGGCGAGCCGTCGGTACAGCCGGCGTAGTTGCAAAGCGCCTCATAGGTTCGCCGCCACTCATATTTGAACAGGGGCGAATAGCCCTTCGTCCAGGCGCCGCCGCCCGGAGTCAGCCCGGCATGGCCCCAGGTTTTCGAGACATCGTCCACCTCATATGTCACGGCCTGCGCCAGATCGGGATGCACCTCGTAGAAATTCGCCTCCATGGCGTTGACGAAGGGGATGTCCAGCCCGTCCTGCCAGATGCAGGTGCTGCCCGCCGCCTCGACCCCGTGCTCGTGCCAGGTCCCGTTCGGGGTCAGCACGAAGTCGTTGGCGTCGAGCGTCATCTTGTGCCCGTCCACGACCGTGTAGGCGCCTTCGCCTTCCATGATGAAGCGGATTGCGGACGCCGAATGGCGGTGCGCGCTCGCGGCCTCGCCCGGCTTCATCGCCTGCAGGCCGGCATAGATCCAGCCGACCGCCGCCGCCGCGTCCCGGCGGCCCGGGTTATTGAGATAGACGACGCGGCGGCCCGCCTCTTCGGGCGTTACCAGGTCGAGCGACCGCAGTACATGTCTGCGCAACTCGTGGTAACGCCAGACGACCGGGACGGATTGCGAGACGGGCTCCCACGGCTCGATCCTGTTGGCCACCGTCCACAGGGCGCCGGCGTCCAGCCGGTCGAGTTCGTCGTAATAGGCCAGCAGTTCCGGCGTATCCGCGACATTCGCCCTGCCGGGAATATCCTCCCTGTGGTTCTCGCGTTTCCCGGCCATATGCAGCGCCTCCCGGCCCGCTGCCTCACTCCGCTGCGGCCTTGCGGGCTTCCTCCCTGGCGATTTCGGCGGCGATGGCCTCGGCGGCGGTGCCGACGAACAGATCCCGGTTCTCGTGGCTGTAGTCGTAGGACTCGCGCCGGAGTGCGTTGGAGCCTTGGAAATGCGGCATCACATAGCGCTGCACCAGCTCGAAATGGCGTTTCGTCGCGGGGAAGTCCGCCCAGTTATGCGCCAGTTCCAGGAAGGCGCCGAAGCCGCCCGAACCTTCTTGCAGAAGCTCGATATGCTCGATCATGTCGTCGGGCGTGCCGATGACCGCCATGCGGTTTTCGGTCAGATAGGAGACGGGATCGTCGATCTCCGGCGGCACGATGGGGAAGGTCGCGATCTCGCGGAAATATTTGGCCCAGAGTTCGAGGCCGAATTCGACATTCCGGTAGGCCTGTTCGCGCGTCTCGGCGATATGCGCGAGCGCGACAATGCGCCAATTCGCGCGGTCCACCGCCCTGTCGTTCTCGGCCGCCGCCCGCTCGCAGAGCTTCCAGTTGTTCGCGTGCGCCTCCAGCGCCTCGGGCGAGGTGCCGCCGATGGACAGCATGCCGAGCCCGTGCCGACCCGCCGCCAGCCCGCCCGCCGGCGAGCGCGCGCAGGCCACCGCCATCTCCATGTGCGGCCAGGTGAAGTTCGGCATCTGGAGCTGCGCCTCGCGCAGCTCGAACCAGTCGGTTTTCATCGAGACCCGCTCGCCGCGGAGCAGCGCTATCAGCGCGTCTATGGCCTCGTTCATCATGCGGCGCTGGTCGCGCGGGTCGATGCCCATGCGGAAGGCGTCGCCCGCAAGCGCCCCCGGCCCCACGCCGAACATGGCGCGCCCCTTCGTCATATGGTCGAGCTGCACCATCCGGTCGGCGAGCGCGAAGGGGTTGTGGTAGGGCAGCGAGACGACGCCCGTGCCGAGCCGGATATGCCGGGTGCGTTCGGCCGCCGCGGCTATGAACATCTCCGGGCAGGCGATGATCTCGAAACCGCCCGAATGGTGCTCGCCGACCCAGGCCTCGTGGTAACCGAGCCGGTCGAGATGCTCGATCAGCTCCATGTCCCGGTCGAGGCAGGCGGTCGGGTTCTCGTTCAGCGCATGGAAGGGGGCGAGGAAGATTCCGAAGCGAAGCGGGGTGGGCATGGAGGGGCGGGTCCTTGCTGGCGGCCGGCCCATAATGGGCTTGCGCTCCCGATAAGGAAAGGCGCAGGCCTGCCCCCCCCCGCCTATGCGGAGGGAGGCGCGCGCCAGGGACGGAGCGAGGGGATGGCGAGCATCGCCAGCGCCATGCAGGCGAGCCCTTCCGCCGCCATGACGCCGACGGCGGCCTGCGCGCCGATATGTTCCGCCATGAAGCCTACATGCAGCGTGCCGACCGGCCCGCCCGCGCCGATCGCGACCGTCATCATGCCCATCACGCGTGCGCGCAAGGCCGGCGCGGCGCCGTGCAGGATCAGCGCGCCCTGCATGGCCGCGAACCCGGCGAAACCGATGCCGCTCGCCAGCAGCACGGCCATTGCCTCCGGGTAGCCGGGCGCGAAGGAGAAGCCGACGACGCAGGCGAGAAATGCGGAGCCCGCCATGACATAGAGGCGCAGGAAATGCCGCGGGCGCACGAGCGCCGCAATGACGAGCGCCGTGACGAAGGCCGTCGCCGCCTCGGCGGACATCAGCGAGCCGGTCGAGAGCGCATTGAGCCCGAGGTCTCCCTTGCCGATGACCGGGATCATGTTGAGATAGGGGAAGCCGAAGACATTCATCACCACGGTCAACAGCACCGTGCCCAGCACGACGGGCGCATGCGGCAGGTAAGCGAAAGCGTCGCGAATGTCGGCGAGCACACCCCTGCCGGCGGGCGGCGCCTGCGGCCTGCGGTAGGAGGTGGAAAGCAGCAGCAGCGCGCCGCATCCGAAGCCGGCGGTTCCGGCCAGATAGGCGCCGCCGATGCCGACGGTGTCCATCAGCGCGCCGCCCGCCAGCGGTCCCAGCATGCGGGTGAAATTGGCGGTGGAGCTGTCGAGCGCCATCGCGGTGCCGAAACGCGACGGCCCGGCGAGGTCGCCCAGCATGGTGCGCCGCACCGGGAAGTCGAGCGCCCAGAAGGTCCCGCTGAGGAAGACCCCCGCCGCCGCGTGCCAGACCGTCAATTCGCCCGCGAAGGAAAGGGTTGCGAGCGCGGCCATGACGACGGCCATGGCGGCCATCGCGACGAGCAGGATGAGCCGGCGGTCGCCCCGTTCCGAAAGCGCGCCGGCGAAGGCCCCGAACAGGAACATCGGCGCCTGGCGGAGAAACAGCACCAGCGAGACTGCGAGCGGCGAGCCGGTTTCCTCGATGACGAACCAGCCTACGGCGAGCATTTCCAGCCAGCGCATCGCGCCCGCCAGCGCCCCCGCCGCCCAGGCGCGTCGGAAGCGCTTGCGCGAGAGCAGGCGCAACGGTGCGGCGGTCGCGGCCCGGCGAGGCATGCGCGCGCCCGCAGCCGGCCTATCGAGAAAAAGCCCGGCGCGCGGCCGGGCCTTTAGGGCGGAGTGGTGGAGCCAAGGGGATTTGAACCCCTGACCTCTTGAATGCCATTCAAGCGCTCTCCCAGCTGAGCTATGGCCCCCCGGTATGTCCGCCGCGACGCGCAAGCCTGGGGCCGGCGCGCTGCAAGTCCGCAATATAGCCGCCGCCGCTGCCCGCCGGCAAGGGCGGCCGGCGCCTCAGTCGTTGTCCTCGCCGTCCTTCCTGGCGCCGCCGGCGACGACATCGCCGAGGCCGTCATCGTCGTCGAGGTCCTCGACGTCGCCGTCCTCCTCGTCTTCGTCGTCGAGCGCGATATCGTCCTCGCTCTCATCCTTCGGCGCGGGCTGCTTGGGCGCGGCGCGCGGAGCGAGCGGCTTGACGCGGCGGGGTTTCAGGAAGCCCGCCTGGGGATGCGCCGCGCCGCATTCCGGGCAAATGGCGGGGTCTTTTCCGAGGTCGTAGAACTTGGCGCCGCATGAGGAACAGACACGCTTGCTGCCGAGATTCGGACGGGCCACGGGCGGTCTCCGCAAAGTGGATAAAACGAAAGCGGCGAGCGTTTGCCAGAAGGCCGCCGGAGTGTCAAAACGAATTCGACAAGGCGGGGCAAAGAGGCCGGAGGATGAATCGGTGACGGATACGGGCGGCGCGGTTTCGCATCCCTGCGGGGCTCTGGAAGGAACGGTGCGCGCGCCGGGCGACAAGTCGGTCTCGCACCGCGCGCTGATGCTTGCCGGCGTCGCGGTCGGCGAGACGAGGATTGACGGGCTGCTCGAAGGCGAGGACGTGCTGGCGACCGCTGCCGCGCTGCGCGCGCTGGGAGTCGAGGCGGAGCGCACGGGACCCGGCTGCTGGCGGATCCACGGCCGCGGGGTCGGCGGGCTGGTCGAGCCGGAAGACGTGCTGGACATGGGTAATTCCGGCACCGCGGCGCGCCTGTTGCTCGGCCTGCTGGCGACGCACAGGCTGGCCGCGACGCTGACGGGCGACGCCTCGCTGCGCTCCCGCCCGATGCGCCGGGTAAGCGAGCCCCTGTCGCGATTCGGCGCATCCTTCCACGGCCGGGCGGATGGCAGGCTGCCGCTCACCATCGTCGGCGCCGATTGTCCCGTGCCGATTCGATACGAACTGCCGGTCGCTTCGGCGCAGGTGAAGTCGGCGGTATTGCTCGCCGGCCTCAACACGCCGGGCGAAACGATGGTGGTGGAGCCCTCGCCCACGCGCGACCATACCGAGCGCATGCTGCGGCATTTCGGAGCATGCGTGCGGCAGGAAGAGGGCGGCGTCGTGCGGCTCACGGGCGAGCCGGAGCTTGCCGCGCGTCCAGTTTCGGTGCCGGGGGACATTTCCTCTGCGGCGTTTCTTCTCGCGGCTGCGGCCATCCGGCCGGGCTCGCATGTGACGGTGACCGGCGTCGGCCTCAATCCGGGCCGCATCGGGCTGGTGGAGACGCTCCGCGAAATGGGAGCCGGAATCGCCGTCGCCAATGAGCGCGTCGAAGGCGGCGAGCCGGTGGGCGATGTCACTCTCGCCTGGAGCCCGCTTTCCGCCGTCGATGTGCCGCCGGAGCGCGTTCCGAGCATGATCGACGAATTCCCCATACTGGCGGTCGTTGCGGCATTTGCGGAGGGAACGACCCGCATGTCCGGACTGGCCGAGTTGCGCGTCAAGGAAAGCGACCGGCTGGGCGCGATGGCGGCGGGGCTGGCGGCCTGCGGCGTCGAGGCGCGGGAGAGCGCCGACACACTGGAGGTCCGGGGCGGCCAGCCCCGGGGCGGCGTCCGGATCGCGAGCCGCCTCGATCACCGCATCGCCATGGCCTTCATGGTGCTCGGCATGGGCGCGCGCGAGGCGGTGCGGATCGACGACATTGCGCCTGTGGCCACCTCGTTTCCCGGCTTCGTCGGGCTGATGAACGGGCTCGGCGCCGCGATCGAGGCGTGATCGTCGCCATTGACGGGCCGGCGGCCGCCGGCAAGGGCACGCTGGCGCGCCGGCTCGCGGTTGCGCTCGGTTATGTCTATCTCGATACGGGCGCGATCTACCGCGCCGTCGCGAAATCGGTGCTGGACGCAGGCGGCGACCCGGACGACGCCGGGGCCGCCGCCGCCCATGCCGAAAGGCTGGACCCGTCCGCTCTGGACGATCCCGGTCTGCGCAGCGAGGCGGTGGGCGATGCGGCCTCCCGCGTGGCAACCTTGCCGGCGGTGCGGGCCGCCTTGTTAGCCTTCCAGAGGCGGGTGGCGGCGACGCCGCCCGGAGCCGTTCTGGACGGGCGGGACATTGGCACCGTCATCTGCCCGGATGCAGAACTCAAACTGTTTGTAACCGCTTGCGTGGAGGAGCGTGCTCGGCGTCGTCTGGAAGAGTTGCGGTCGAAGGGCGAAACGCTTATGTTGCCGCATGTTCTGGCCGAGCTTGCCGCGCGCGACTCGATAGACCGCGACCGGCGGACCGCGCCTTTGCGGCAGGCGGACGACGCTGTAGAGATCGACACAACGGGGATGACCCCGGAGGCGGTCTTCCGGCGGGCGCTCCGTCTGGCGAAGGAGCGTCTCGCGGCTTTGGAAGGCGGGTCGGGCCCGGGCGGAAGATTGAGGAAGGATCGGCTTGCCCTTCGCCGATGAGAGCGAAGGGCGGGGCGGTTTGCAGTTGGAAAGGAACGCAGCAGCCGAATGGCTATTTCTCTTGCCGAAACCGGCGCGGCAGGCGCCGAGAAGGAAAATTTCGCAGCCCTCCTCGAAGAGTCGCTGGAAGCGACCAAGGGCTTCGAAGGCACGGTCGTCAAAGGCAGGGTCATCGCAGTCGAGAATGACATGGCGTTGATCGATGTCGGGCTCAAGGCGGAGGGGCGAGTGCCCCTCAAGGAGTTCGCGACGCCCGGCCGGCCTGCGGAAATCTCGATGGGCGACGAGGTCGAGATCTATGTCGAGCGCCTGGAGGACAAGAACGGCGAGGCCGTGCTCAGCCGCGACAAGGCCAAGCGCGAGGAAGCCTGGAGCCATCTGGAAAATGCGTTCAAGGATAACGACAAGGTCTCGGGCGTTATCTTCGGCAAGGTGAAGGGCGGGTTCACCGTCGACCTTTCCGGCGCGGTGGCCTTTCTGCCCGGCAGCCAGGTCGATATCCGCCCAGTGCGCGACATCGGGCCGCTGATGGGCGCGCCGCAGCCCTTCCTGATCCTCAAGATGGACCGCTCGCGCGGCAATATCGTCGTGTCCCGGCGTGCGGTGCTGGAGGAGAGCCGGGCCGAGGCGCGCAACGAGCTCATCGCCAATCTGCGTGAGGGCCAGGTGCTGAACGGCGTCGTCAAGAACATCACCGATTACGGCGCCTTCATCGACCTCGGCGGCGTGGACGGGCTGCTGCATGTCACCGACATCGCCTGGCACCGCATCAACCATCCGAGCGAAGCCCTCAGCATCGGCCAGACGGTCGAAGTGCAGGTCATCCGCTTCAATCTCGAGACCCAGCGCATCTCGCTCGGCATGAAGCAGCTTCAGGTCGATCCGTGGGAGGGCGTGGCGCTCAAATACCCGGTGGGGGCCAATTATCGCGGCCGCGTCACCAACATCACCGACTACGGCGCCTTCGTCGAGCTGGAGCCGGGCGTCGAGGGCCTGGTCCATGTCTCGGAGATGAGCTGGACCAAGAAGAACGTCCACCCCGGCAAGATCGTCTCGACCAGCCAGGAAGTCGATGTGCGTATCCTCGACCTGGACCTGGAGAAGCGCCGCATCAGCCTCGGCATCAAGCAGACGCAGGCCAATCCGTGGGACAGCTTCCTGGAGCAGTTCCCGCTTGGCAGCACGGTCGAGGGCGAGGTCAAGAACATCACCGAGTTCGGCCTGTTTGTCGGCCTTCCGGGCGATATCGACGGCATGGTGCATCTGTCGGATCTCGCCTGGGGACGCCAGGGCGACGACGCGGTGCAGGATTTCTCAAGGGGCGACACGGTCCAGGCGAAGGTGCTGGATGTGGATACCGAGAAGGAGCGCATCTCGCTCGGCATCAAGCAACTCACCGAGGACCCGTTCGAGAGCGCAACGCGCGGCGACACGCGCAGCAGCGGCGGCGGCATCCGCCGCGGCTCCGTGTTGACCGTGACGGTGGCGGCCGTGCTCGACAACGCCCTGGAGGTGACGCTTCCCGGCGAACTCACCGGTATCATCCGGCGCAGCGAGCTCGGGCGGGACCGCTCGGAACAGCGCCCGGACCGCTTCGCCGTCGGCGAGCGCCTCGATGCCAAGATCACCCAGGTGGACAGGGCCGGTCGCCGCATCCAGCTTTCGATCAAGGCGCTCGAAATCGACGAGGAACGCTCGGCGATGGAACAGTTCGGCTCCTCCGACAGCGGCGCCAGCCTGGGCGACATTCTGGGCGCGGCGCTCCGCGACCGGGCTCAGCGGGGAGAGAACGAAAACGCGGACAAATAACGGGCGCGGCGTGCTGCGGTGGCCGCGCTCGCTGCAGTCCGCCATGCGCGGCTGAAGCGCCAGCTGCGCCTCTGGCGGCTGGCCGCGCTGTTCGCGGCGGCGGCGGCGGCGGCGCTGGGTGCCGTGCTGTATTCGGCAGCGGGGCCCGTCGCCGAGGGCGGCGACCATGTGGCGCGGGTCCATGTCGAAGGGTTCATCCGCGACGACCGCGAATTGCGGCGGCGCCTGGATGAAATCGCGACGGACGGCCGCGCCAGGGCGCTGCTGGTGTTCATCGACAGTTCGGGAGGGTCGGCGGCCGGGGCGGAAGCGCTCTACATGGCGATGAGGAAAGTCGGCGCCGCGAAACCGGTTGCGGCCGTAATGGGCGCAACCGCAGCATCGGGCGCCTATATGGTCGCTATCGGGGCGGACCGCATCTTCGCGCGCAACGCCACGATCACGGGTTCGATCGGCGTCATCCTCCAGGCGCCGCAGGTTGCGGAGCTCATGGAGACGCTCGGCATCGGCGTCGATGTCATGCGCAGCGGGCCGTTGAAAACAGTGCCGAATCCGGTGGAGCGGCTGACGCCCGCCGGCCGCGCCGCCGTCCAGGCGCTGGTGGATGAAATCTTCTCCATGTTCGTGGATATGGTGGTCGAACGCCGTCCGCTCAGCCGCGCCGAAGTGCTGGATCTCGCCGACGGGCGCGTCTTCACCGGGCGGTCGGCCGTCGGCAACGGCCTCATCGACACCATTGGCGGCGAGGCCGCGGCGCGCGAGTGGCTGGCGGAACAGCACGGCATCGAGCGCGGCCTTGCAACAATCGACCGGGACCCTGAGCAGGACAGCGACTGGCTGGATCGGATTGCCGGTCGTTTGCTCGGAAAAAACGCTACAGCGGAGAGACTTTTGCTTGACGGGCTACTGGCGATTTGGCATCCTTCGCTCCGATAGTATTGGCGGACGGGGGAGGTTGATGCATGACTCGTTCCGAGTTAATCAAACGTATTGCAGAACGAAATCCCGAGTTAGAATTCAAGGATGCCGTAAAATTAGTTGTGACCTTTTTCAATGAAATTTCCGAAGCCATGGCCCGTGGCGACCGTGTCGAATTGCGCGGCTTCGGGGCCTTTTGGGCGAAGGAGCGTCAAGCGCGTACAGGGCGTAATCCGGCAACCGGTGCGTCCGTCCCGGTCGAGGCCAAATTTCTGCCAGCCTTCAAGGCAGGGAAGCGTCTTCGCGAACGATTGAACGAGCCAACGGAGTAAAGGCGGGCTTGCCATGGCGTTCATCCGGGCAGCTTGTATTCTCGCGATTGCCCTGGTGGCAGCCTTATTTGCGGTCGAGAACATGCATGAGGTCGCGGTCGGTATTTTCCCGGTCGGTTCGACCGTTTCGCTGCCGGTCTACTTCATTGTCCTAGCGCCGCTTGCCGCCGGTCTGGTGGCGGGCTGGACGCTCTCCGGGATTGCGGGCGGCAGGGCGCGCAGACGCCGCCTGCGCCGGCAGGCGATGCGCGCGGAAGATCGTAAGGACACGACCGTGGTGCGCGCGGGCGGAAAGAGCCCGGCGCTGACCGCCGCTCGCTGATGCCGGTCCGGGTGAAGATTTGCGGTATCCGGGACCGGCAGACTCTGGAGAGCGCTGTGGGGGGCGGTGCGGCCGCGGTCGGCTTTGTCTTCGCCGCAGGCAGCCCGCGGGAAGTGTCGCTCGAAGCCGCGGCGGACCTTGCATCGCAAGTGCCGCCGGGCGTGCTCAAGGTCGGACTGTTCGTGGACGCCGCCGATGCGGCTATCGGGCCGGCTGCCGAAGCGGCCGGGCTCGAAATCCTGCAACTCCACGGGCGGGAAACGCCTGAACGCACGGCGGAAATCCGTCGGCGCTTCGGTCTGGAGGTCTGGAAGGCGGCGCCCGTTTCCGGTCCGGGCGATGTCTCGGCCGCCTTCGCATTCGAGGGAGCCGCCGACCGTCTGTTGTTCGATTCGCGCCCGCCCGCAGGCGCGCGCCTGCCGGGCGGCAACGCCCGCGCTTTCGACTGGTCGTTGCTCGCCGCACCCCTGCCGAACCTGCCCTGGCTGTTGTCCGGCGGGCTGACAGCGGGCAATCTGGAGGAGGCGGTACGCATATCCGGGGCGCGCGCCGTCGATGTGTCCTCCGGCGTGGAGCGGAGCCGGGGCGTCAAGGACCCGGCGCTGGTGCGCGCGTTCCTGGAGACGGCGGCGACGCTATGATTCCTGAGCCGGCGCGCGTATGGTCCGGCGCGACTGCGCGACCCGGGGAACGAACGCGATGAGTCCCGATACCGCCGCCAACAGCTACCGCTTGGGGCCCGACGACCGGGGCCATTTCGGCCTTTATGGCGGCCGCTATGTCGCCGAAACGCTGATGCCGCTCATCCGCGAGGTCGGCGCCGCCTATGAGGAGGCGAAAAACGACCCGGCCTTCCACGAGGAGATGGGCCGGTTCCACAGGCACTATACCGGCCGGCCGAGCCCGCTCTATTTCGCCGAGCGGCTGACCGCGCATCTGGGCGGCGCGAAAATCTACTTCAAGCGCGACGAGTTGAACCACACCGGCTCGCACAAGATCAACAATTGCCTCGGCCAGATCCTTCTCGCCCGGCGCATGGGCAAGACCCGGATCATCGCAGAAACAGGGGCAGGGCAGCACGGCGTGGCAGCGGCGACGGTCTGCGCCCGGTTCGACCTGCCCTGCACGGTCTATATGGGTTCCGTGGACATCGACCGGCAGGCGCCCAATGTCTTCCGCATGCGCCTGCTCGGTGCGGAGGTGAAAGCGGTCGAGAGCGGTTCGCGCACGCTGAAGGATGCGTTGAACGAGGCGCTCCGCGACTGGGTCGCCAATGTCCATGACACCTTCTACATCATCGGCACGGCTGCGGGCCCCGCGCCCTATCCGGAGATGGTGCGGGACTTCCAGTGCGTTATCGGCGACGAGGCGCGCGCGCAGATTGTGGAAGCCGAAGGGCGGTTGCCGGACACGGTGGTCGCCTGCATCGGCGGCGGCTCGAACGCGATCGGCCTTTTCCATCCCTTCCTCGACGAGCCGGAGGTGCGCATTGTCGGTGTGGAAGCGGCGGGGCGCGGGCTGGAGACGGGCGAGCACGCCGCCTCGCTCACCGGCGGTTCTCCCGGCGTGCTGCATGGCAACCGCACCTACCTGCTGCAGAACGAGGACGGCCAGATCACGGATGCGCATTCGATCTCGGCCGGCCTCGACTATCCCGGAATCGGGCCGGAGCACGCCTGGCTCAAGGATGCCGGGCGCGCGGAATACATGTCGGCGACGGATGCGGAAGCCCTGGAGGCCTTTCAGCTCTGCGCCAGGCTGGAAGGCATCATTCCCGCGCTGGAGCCGGCGCACGCGCTTGCCTGGGTGATCCGCGCTGCGCCGGACCTGCCGCGCGACCATATCCTGGTGATGAACATGTGCGGACGCGGCGACAAGGATGTCTTCAGCGTCGGCGAAGCGCTGGGGATCGATCTGTGAGCCGGATCGCGGCGCGCTTCCAGGCCTTGCAGAAGGCGGACCGCGCCGCTTTCGTGGCCTTCGTCAGCGGCGGCGACCCGGATTTCGACACCAGCCTCGCCATTCTGCGCCGTCTGGCGGAAGCGGGGGCGGACATTCTGGAGATCGGCGTTTCCTTCACCGATCCCATGGCGGACGGACCGACGATCCAGGCAGGCGGCGCGCGGGCGCTTGCGGCGGGTATGAGCATGAGGCGCATTTTGGACCTAGTGCGCGCCTTCCGGGCCGGGGACGATGACACGCCCATCGTTCTCATGGGCTATTTCAACCCGATCTACCGTTACGGCACGGAGCGTTTCGCGGCGGATGCGAAGGCGGCGGGCGTGGACGGGCTGATTACCGTCGATCTGCCGCCCGAGGAGGAGGACGAGTTGCGCGGCCCTGCGGAGCGCGCGGGCCTCGATATCGTCCGCCTGGTCGCGCCGACAACAGATGAGACGCGCCTGCCCCTCGTGCTCGAGCGCGCAAGCGGCTTCGTCTATTACGTCTCTATAGCCGGCATCACCGGCACCCGCTCGCCCACCATGACGGATGTGGAGTTCGCCGTCGGCCGCCTGCGCCGCTTCACCGACCTGCCTGTCGCGGTCGGCTTCGGCATCAACACCGCGGAGCAGGCGGGCTCCATCGCCCGCGTCGCGGATGGCGCCGTCGTCGGATCGGCCCTTGTCCGCGAGATCGGCGCAGGCGGCCCGGACATGCTGGAGCGCGTGGGCGCGCTCGCCCGTGAGCTTGCCGGCGGCGTTGCGGGAGCGCGCGCATGAACTGGCTCACCGAATTCGTCCGGCCGCGCCTGCGCAGCCTCGTCCGCAAGCCGGATGTGCCGGAGAACCTCTGGCTGCAATGCGGCAATTGCGGCCAGATGATCTTCCATCGCGAGCTGCGGGACCGGGTCAATGTCTGCCCGCATTGCGACCATCATATGCGTCTCGACGCGGCGGATCGCTTGGCCATGCTGTTCGACCACGGCATATACGAGACCATTGAACTGCCGGACGCGCCCGTCGATCCGCTCAAGTTCCGCGACCGGCGGCGCTATGCCGACCGGCTGAGAGAAGCCCAGGCGAAGCTGAAAACCAAGGACGCCATGCGCGTGGCGCACGGTGTCATCGACGACCAGCCGGCGGTGGCGGCGCTGCTCGATTTCTCCTTCATGGGGGGGTCCATGGGGATTGCCGTGGGCGAGGCGTTCCTGACGGCAGCGCGGCTCGCGGTCGTTCAGCGGGCCGCGCTTATCGCGGTCACGGCGTCGGGCGGCGCCCGGATGCAGGAGGGTATCCTGTCGCTCATGCAGATGCCGCGCACGACGATCGCGGTCGCCGAGGTCAGGGAAGCGGGGCTGCCTTATATCGTGCTGCTCACCGACCCGACCACGGGCGGCGTGTCGGCCTCCTTCGCCATGCTGGGGGATGTCGCCATCGCGGAGCCCGGCGCGGCGATCGGTTTCGCCGGGCAGCGGGTCATCCAGCAGACGATCCGCGAGACCCTGCCGGAGAACTTCCAGCGCGCGGAATATCTGCACGACCACGGCATTATCGACATGGTGGTGCATCGCCGCGACCTGCGCGACACGCTTGGCAGCCTGCTGTCCATGCTGATGCAGCCCAAGCCGCCGCCGGAATCCGACGACGGCGCCCCCATGCTGCCCAATGCGGCGATCATCGAGGCGGCGGCCAACGATGCCGACGGCGCAGGCCCGGAGCAGATCGAGGGTTGAGCGCGCTCGACCCGGTGCTGGCGCGGCTGACGGCGCTGCATCCGAAGCTGATAGACCTCTCGCTCGACCGGGTGCTGCGCCTTCTGGAACGGCTCGGGAATCCCGAACGCAGGCTTCCGCCCACGGTCCATGTCGCCGGCACCAACGGCAAGGGATCGACCGTGGCGTTCATGCGCGCGATGCTGGAAGCGGCCGGCCGGCGCGTTCATGTCTATACCTCGCCGCATCTGGTGCGGTTCAACGAGCGGATCGTCGTGGCCGGGGAAACGCTGCCGGACGACGCGCTGCTGGCGCTGCTGGAGGAATGCGAGCGGGCGAATGAAGGCCGGCCGATCACCTTCTTCGAGATCACGACGGCGGCGGCGTTCCTCGCCTTCTCCCGCAAGCCCGCCGATGTCCTGCTGCTGGAGGTAGGGCTCGGAGGCCGGCTCGATACCACCAATGTCGTCGAACGCCCGGCGGTGACGGCGATAACGCCGGTCGCCCGCGACCACACGCAGTTCCTCGGAGAGACGCTGGCGGAAATCGCCGCCGAGAAGGCCGGCATCGTCAAGCCCGGCGTCCCGCTGGTGCTTGCCCCGCAGGAAGAAGAAGCGCGGGCCGTCATTCTGGCTAAGGCAGCGGCGGCGGGCGCGCCCGTTCACGATGGCTGGCGGGTGTCGGGGGGCGTCTTCCACGGACGGGAGACGACGCTCCGACTGCCGAAGCTCGGTCTGGCCGGCGCGCATCAGGCGGACAATGCCGGCCTCGCGCTCGCCTGTCTGGAAGGCTTCGGACTGCCGGAAGAGGCGCTGCTGCGCGGGCTCGAAACCGCGCGCTGGCCGGCCCGGCTGCAGCGGCTCTCGGACGACCCGGAAATCTGGCTCGACGGCGGCCACAATCCAGCGGCGGGGCGCGTGCTGGCCGAGTGGCTCGCTGGGCGGCCCAGGCGCTTCGATCTCGTCGTCGGCATGCTGGACACCAAGGACCGCGACCGGTTCCTCGCTGCGCTGGCGCCGTATGTCGCCCGCACGGTAACGGTGCCTGTGCCCGACAGCGCGGCCTCCGTGCCTGCTGAAACGCTGGCCGAAACCGCATGCGCCGCGGGCATGGACGCGACGGCAGCGCCGGATGTGAATACGGCCCTCGAACGCCTGGCCGCCGCTAGGCCGGTGCTGATTGCCGGGTCGCTCTACCTCGCTGGCGCGGTGCTCGCCCGGTGCTACAGCAGCGGCGCAAGCCTCGGGTGGCGGTTCACGTCCTTGTAGAGCAGGTAGCGGAATGGCCCTGGGCCGCCGGCGTAACAGGCCTGGGGACAGAAGGCGCGCAGCCACATGAAGTCCCCGGCCTCGACTTCCACCCAGTCCCGGTTGAGCCGGTACACGCCCTTGCCCTCGAGTACATAGAGGCCGTGTTCCATGATATGCGTCTCGGCGAAGGGAATGACCGCGCCGGGCTCGAAGGAGACGATATTGACATGCATGTCATGGCGCATGTCGTCCGGGTCGATAAAGCGCGTCGTCGCCCAGCGGCCGTCCGTATCCGGCATGGCGACGGGCAGGCATTCCCGATCGCTCGTCACAATGGGATCGGGCAGGGCGAGGCCCTTTGCGGGCTCGTAACGCTTGCGGATCCAGTGAAAGACCGCATTCCCGTCGCCCCGGTTGCGCAACTGCCAGGCCGCGCCCGGCGGGATATAGGCGAAGCCGCCGGCCTCGATCCGCCAGGTCCGCCCTCCGAGCATGAGTTCGAAGGAGCCGGAGACCGCGAACAGGCCCGCTTCCGCGCCCGTGTCGGGCTCAGGATCGTCGCTGCCGCCGCCGGGAGCCACCTCGACGATGTATTGCGAGAAGGTTTCCGCAAAGCCGGAAAGCGGCCTTGCCAGAATCCAGGCGCGGGTCCGCTCCCAGCCCGGGAGCAGGCTGGTGACGATATCCCGGAGCACGTCCTTCGGGATGACGGCATAGGCTTCGGTGAACACGGCCCGGCCGGTCAACAGTTCCGATTGTCCGGGCAGGCCTCCGCTCGGCACGTAGTAGCTGCGTGATTCCGGCACCGTAGCCGCCTCCCGAAATCAGGTCGGTTGGGCTTCCCCGGCTTTCCGGGGACGCTTCATCGGGTCTTCTACGACGCCTTCCGGTTCGATTTCGACCTCGAAATTCTCCAGGAACGCGGAGACCATGGAATAGAAGCCGACGGCGAGCGTGAGTTCAGCCATCCGGCCGCTGTCGAGCCGGGCGGCAAGCGCATTCCAGGTCGCGTCGCTCGCGCGGACACTCGCCACCACCTCGTCGGTGAAGCGGATGACCAGGTTTTCGAGTTCCGAGAACGCCGTGTCGTCCTCGCCATGCTCTATCGCAGCGATCTTGGCTTCATCCATGCCGATATTGCGCGAAACGATCTTGTGCTGGTGGACCTCGTAGGATGCGCCCAGCAGGTGGCCGACGCGCAGGATCGCGATCTCGCGCAGCACCGGGTCGAGCCTGCCCTTGAACAGGATCGCATTGCCGAGACGCATGAAATGCGGGAGCGCCGGCCCCGTATGGGCCAGCATGTGGAAGACGTTCATCAGCGGGTCGAAGCGCTTGACGAAGGTCCGTAGCTCGTCCGGCAGGGTCTCGATATCGGGGTAGGGCGCGCGCGCCATCGGGGTCAGCCTCCGAAAAGGGTAGTGGAGTCGGGCGAGCGTCTATTCGTTGCCGACGGCGGCCCGCCCGGCCGCCTCGCCGGCGATCTTGCCGAAGACCGCGCCGGCCATCAGCCCGGTGCCGCCCGGATAGTTGAACCAGAACAGGCCGCCCACCAGTTCGCCTGCGGCATAGAGGCCCGGAATCTCGATGTCGTCCGTGTCCATGACCTGGGCGTCGCCGTTCACGCGCAGGCCGCCGAAGGTGAAGGTGATGCCGCAGGTCGTCTGGTAGCCCTCGAAGGGCGGCTCGTCGATGGTGTTCGCCCAGTTGGTCTTGTCCACCGCCAGACCCTCCGTCCGGCGCCCGTCCTTCACGTTCGGGTTGTAGGGAATGTCGGTCCGCACGGCCGCGTTATAGGCGTGAATTTCGGCGAGGAACGCCTCGGCATTCACGCCTTCGAGCTTCGCCGCAAGCTCTTCGATGGTATCCGCCCGGACCTTGGTGACCTCGCGGATGCGGTATTCGTCGCGCAGATTCGGGATGATCTTGTTGTCGAACACCTGCCAGGCCATTTGCCCCGGCTGGTTCAGGATCACGCGCCCGTACTTCGCATAGGTGTAGTTGCGGAAGTCCGCACCTTCATCGACGAAGCGCCGGCCCTCCGCATTCACCATGACGCCCCAGGGATAGCTGTGCTTCTGGAAATTGTCGCCGACGGCGAGGTCGCCGAATTCCGGCGCATTGAAGTCCCAGCCGACGGCATGGCAGCCGGACCAGTTTCCATAGGCCCGCGCGCCCGCATCGAGCGCCATGCGGATGCCGTCGCCCGTGTTGAAGCGGGTGCCGCGCACCTTGGCCACGTCCCAGCCGGGGCCGAGATAGCGGGTGCGCATTTCCGGATTCGCCTCGAAGCCGCCCGAGGCGAGAACCACGGCGCGGGCATGCACCTCGAAACTCCGCCGGTCCTGGCGCACGCGCACGCCCTTCACGCCGTCGTCATCGTGCAGCAGGTTGGTAGCGCGCGCGCCGTAGAGTACCTCGACGCCTTCCCGCGCGCCGGAGTCGTGCAGGGCGTCCACCAGCCCCGGCCCGCCGCCCCAGGCGGCGACGACGAGGCCGCCCCAGAACTTGAAGCGTCCGTCGATCTTGAAGGCCTGCTTGCCGTAGATCGGCAGGAAGCGCACACCCTTCTTCCGCATCCATTTCATGGTGTCGAGCGAGCGCGTCACCAGCAATTCGCACATGTCCGGGTCGGTCCGGTATTCGGTGATCCGGCCCATGTCGTCATAAAAGTCCGCCTCGCTGTAGACGCCGAAATCGGTGATCGCGATTTCGTCCTCGGTCAGGTCCGGCACGAGGGCCTTGATGTCCTCGACGCCGTTGAAGACGGTGCGGATATTGCCGGCGGTGAAGGCCGAGTTGCCGCCGCGCTCCTCCTCGCTGGCGCGCTCCAGCACGAGCACGGACGCTCCCTGCTCCCGGGCGGCGAGCGCGGCACACATGGCGGCGTTGCCCGCGCCTACGACGACGACATCGACTGTGCGGTCCGGCATTGGGAATTCTCCAAGAAGGCGAGGCGAAAGTGAGTCAGGTTCCGAAGACGCGCTCGAAGATCGTATCGACATGGACCAGCTGGCGGTCCTCGTCGAAAATCTCGTCGAGCCGCGCGGGCGGCACAAATGCGGCTATGTCCGGGTCGCGTTCGAGCTCAGCACGGAAGGCGCCGCCTCGCTCCCAGACGGCCATTGCCGCAGCCTGCACCCTGGCATAGGCGTCCTCGCGGCTCATGCCCGCCTGTGTGAGCTCCAGTAGCACATGCTGGGAAAAGACAAGGCCGCCCAGGCTGTCGAAATTACGCCGCATGGCGTCGGGATAGACGACCAGCTTCTCGACCACCCCGGCAAGCCGGTGGAGCGCGAAATCGAGGGTTGCCGTTGCGTCCGGGCCGATCATCCGCTCGACGGAGGAATGGGAGATGTCCCGCTCGTGCCAGAGCGCCACATTCTCAAGCGCGGGAACCACCGCCGAGCGGACCATGCGCGCCAGCCCGGTCAGGTTCTCGGTCAGCACCGGATTGCGCTTGTGCGGCATTGCGGAGGAGCCCTTTTGGCCCGGTGAAAAATACTCCTCCGCCTCCCGCAATTCCGTGCGCTGCAGGTGCCGGATTTCGACAGCAAGCCGTTCGACGCCGCTGGCGATCACGCCCAGCACGGCGAAGAACATGGCGTGCCGGTCGCGCGGGATCACCTGGGTGGAGTGCGTCTCCGGTGCGAGGCCCAGCTTCTCCGCCACATGGGCCTCGATGCGCGGATCGACGCTGGCGAATGTGCCGACGGGGCCGGAGATGGCGCAGGTTGCAATCTCCGCCCGCGCGGCCTCAAGCCGTGCGCGGTTGCGGGCGAACTCGGCATAGTGCCCGGCCAGCTTGACGCCGAAGGTGGTGGGCTCGGCATGGATGGCGTGGCTGCGGCCGATGCAGAGCGTGAATTTATGCTCGCAGGCCTTTGTTTTCAATGCAGAGAGAAGCCTGTCGAGATCCGCCAGAAGCATGTCGCTGGCGCGTGCGAGTTGCACGGCCAGGCAGGTATCCAGAACATCGGACGAGGTCATGCCCTGGTGGACGAACCGGGCTTCCGGACCGACATGTTCGGCGAGATTGGTGAGGAAGGCGATGACGTCGTGCTTGGTCTCGGCCTCGATCTCGTCGATGCGCTCGATCTCGAACGCGCCCCGCTCCCACACCGCGCGCGCCGCCGATGCGGGCGCCATGCCGAGCGCCGCCATGGCGTCCAGCGCATGCGCCTCGATTTCGAACCAGATACGGAATCTGGCCTCCGCCGACCAGATAGCCGCCATCCCGGCGCGGGTGTAGCGTTCGATCATGGCGCGGACCCTAGCCCGGATTTCCCGCCCATGCCACGGCCTGCGCGACGCAGGACTACGCTGCCGACAGCAGCGCCGCGGCAATCTCCGGGTCGTCGCCGCGCGGGGCCAGCGGATCCTGCGGGCTCAGCCGGTGGTCGAGCACCATTTGCGCCAGCAGCAGGCGCTTGCGTCCGCCGCCGGCCGCCGCAATCCGGGCGCCTTCATGAGCCATGACGACGGCGCTTGCCGCGTGGTAGAGCGCATCGGAAGCTTGGCGCATGCGCGGTTCGTCCCCGGCGGCGGCGACCTCCTCGGCAAGCGCGACGGCCCGCGCGGCGGCGTGGCCGAGCGCGCCCTTCAACTGGCCTGGCAGGCCGTCCGCCTCGTCCAGCAGGCCCGTCAGCGTCTCGCCAAGCGCCTCCTGCGCGCCGGCCTTGCCGACAGCGCGGCCGATAATGTCGAGCGCATTGATGTTGGAGGTGCCTTCCCACAACACGCCCAGTTGAGCGTCGCGCACGAGCCGGGCGTTGACGAAAGTCTCGATATAGCCATTGCCGCCGCGCGCTTCCATGGCGCCGGTCGCGACCGCGATATTGTCCCGGCAGGTGCGGAATTTCAGCAGCGGCGTCAGCAACCGCACCAGCGCCGCCGCCCGCTCGTCTCCGGCTTCCGATCTCTCCAGCTTGTCGGCGGTGAACAGCGCCATCGACAGGGCCTGTTCGGTCGGCACCATCAGCTTGAGCAATTGCCGGCGCATCAGCGGCTTGTCGGCGACCGCGCCGCCGAACGCCGCGCGGCCGCGCGCTGCCGCCAGCGCCTCGTTCAGGCAGCGCCGCATCATCGCCGCGGCGCGCACGCCGTGGGAGAGGCGGCTGAGATTCACCTGGTCCAGCATCTGCTTGAGGCCGGTGTTGCGGCCGGGCCCGACCTCGCCCAGCGGGTAGGCGACGGCACCGTTGAACACGATCTCGCCCGACGCCATGGACCTCGTGCCCATCTTGTCCTTGAGGCGCACGATCCGGTAGCTGTTGCGGCTGCCGTCGTCGCGATATTTCGGCAGGGCGAACAGGCCGAGCCCGGCCGTGCCCGCCACCGCGCCTTCCGGCCGGGCCAGCAGCAGGGCGACATCGGCATCGGCGCAGGAGCAGAACCACTTGTCGCCGTAGAGCCGCCATTCGGGGCCGTCCGGACCGTCCTCCAGCCGGGCCGCCAGTTCGATCCCGCTGACATCGGAGCCGCCCGTCTTCTCGGTCATGAACTGCGCAGCCTTGCAGATTGCGCCCATGTCCTGGCTGGTCAGCCCCGGCATGAAGCGCCGCCGGACTGCCTCGTCGCCGTATTTCCCGATGAGATATGCCGAGGTGTCCGTGACCGAGATCGGGCACATCAGCGCGAATTCGGACTGCACGAACAGATATTGCAGGATGTATTTCGCCGTGACCGGCGTGCCGTTCCAGCCGAGCACGCCCGGTCGCCGGGAGATGGCGTGGATGCCGAAATCGCCGAAGCCGATCTGTTCCATTTCCCGGTAGGCGGGATGAAACTCGATCCATTCCTCATCGCGCCCGAAGACGTCGCGCGCGTGCAGCACGGGGCCGTGCCTGTCCGCCAGGCGCGCCAGTTCGTCCAGTCGCCCGCCGGCAATTTCGCCGAGGCGCCGGAAATGCGGGAGCATGTGTTCGCGCAAGTCGTCCGGCAGGTAGAGCGGCAGCAGGTCCCGAAGGCTGCGGTCTATGTCGAAGAAGTTCATCCCGTGGCAATCGGGGGCCAGCGGCGTGCCGGCGGCGGTCGCGTTGGGGAGGGTATTCCAGGCGAAAAACGGGGGTGTCGCGACATTCATGGCGGATTGTCCGGATCTTCGTTGGGAAAAGTGCAGCCGGCAACATGCCACCGTCCTGGGCGTCCGCAAATGTCGCCATTTGTCGTCCTCTTTCCGGCTGCGGCTTGCGTAGACCGGGCCGCTACCCCAACATTGTCGCCATGCTCGAGGGAACGGCGGACATCATCGTCATCGGCGGCGGCATGGTCGGCGCGGCGGCAGCCTACGGGCTCGCCGGGCAGGGACTCGACGTGCTCATGCTCGACGAAGGCGACGACGCCTTCCGGGCGGCGCGGGGCAATTTCGGGCTCGTCTGGGTGCAGACCAAGGGCTTCGGCCTGCAGCGCTACCAGGAATGGTCGCAGGAATCGGCGGATCGCTACGCCGGTTTCGCGGCGGAGCTTGCGGAGCTTACCGGTATAGACATCCACCATGAACGGCCCGGCGGCGCGATCCTCTGCCTCGGCGACGAGGAATGGGAGGCGCAGCGGCGGCTCAACGACGCGATGGCGGCGCAGGGCGGCGGCTACCATGCGCGGATGGTCGAGCGCGCCGAACTGGAGCGGATGGCTCCGGGCGTCCGTTTCGGACAGGAGGTCGTGGGCGCGTCCTTCTCGGAAAAGGACGGCCATTGCGGACCGCTCTACCTGCTGCGCGCTCTCCATGCCGGTTTCAAGGCGCGAGGCGGGCGCTACCGGTCCGGTGCGCGGGTCCATAGCATCGGGCGCGGCTTCCGGGTGGAGACCGACGCCGGCTCGTTCGAGGCGCCCAGGCTGCTGCTGGCGGCGGGCAACGGCATTCCGCCGCTGGCAGCGCAGGTCGGGCTGAATGTGCCGACAGCGCCGGAACGCGGCCAGGTGCTCGTGACCGAGCGCGTCGAACGCTTCCTGCCGATGCCGATGGGCAATCTCCGCCAGACGGCGGAAGGAACGGTGATGATCGGGGCGACGCAGGAGAGCGTCGGTTTCGACACCGGCACGACGCTGGAAGCCGCGCGCGGCCTCGCCCAACGCGCCATTCGCGTCCTGCCGGCGCTCGAACGGCTGCGGCTGGTGCGGAGTTGGGCGGCGCTCAGGGTCATTCCGCCGGATCGCTGCCCGATCTACGACGAGTCGGAAAGCCATCCCGGCGCCTTCGTCGCCACTATGCACAGCGGTGTCACGCTCGCCGCCGTCCACGCCGCACGCCTGCCGGACTGGATTGCCGAGGGCAGGGCGCCGGACGGGTTCGAAGCCTTCAGCGCCGGGAGGTTCGATGTTCCGGCGGCTGCCTGAGCGCGAGGCATCGATCACGATAGAAATAGACGGCAGGCCGGTCGCGGCTGCGCCCGGCGACAGCGTCGCCGCCGCCATGGTTGCAGCCGGCATTGCGGCGTTCCGCCGCGCGCCGGTCGGCGGCGAGCCGCGCGGCCCCTGGTGCGCCATGGGCGTCTGCTTCGAGTGCCTCGTCGAGATCGACGGCGAACCCAATCGGCAAGCCTGCATGACGCCGGTGCGCGAAGGCCTTCGCGTCGCGCGCCGTATGGACGGAGCGCGGCAAGGCCCATGAGCGTCGATCTGGCGATTGTCGGCGCCGGCCCGGCCGGCATGGCGGCTGCGGTGGAGGCGGCGGAGCGCGGCCTCTCCGTCGTCGTTCTCGACGACCAGCCCGAACCGGGAGGGCAGATCTGGCGCGGCATCGAACGCGCCGAACCGGGTCTCTGCGCGATACTGGGCGAGGAATACGAAGCCGGACGGGCGCTGGCGGCGGATTTCCGGCGCGCCCGAATCGACTACCGGCCGGGCAGCGCTGTCTGGCGGCTCGATGCGGGCGCGCGGATCGCCTACAGCCGGGAGGGCGCCGCCTCGACGGTGGCCGCGCGCCGCGTGCTCATCGCAACGGGAGCGATGGAGCGGCCGGTGCCGATTCCCGGGGCGGAACGGCCGGGCGTAATGGGCGCGGGCGCAGCGCAAACCCTGCTCAAGGCGTCCGGACTGGCCCCGGCCGGTCGCGTTGCGATCGCAGGTTCGGGGCCTCTGCTGCTGCTCGTCGCCTGCCAATTGCTGGATAGCGGCGCGGAGGTCGCAGCCGTGCTGGAGACGACGGCAGGCGGCGACTATCTGGATGCTGCGCCCGCCTTGCCGCGCGCCCTGGCCGGCTGGCGCGACCTCGCCAAGGGTATGGCGATGAAGCGCAAGCTGAAGCGCGCGGGCGTCGAATTCCGGGCCGGCGTCAGCGGTCTGGCGGCGACGGGAGAGTCGGTGCGGTTCGACGGCGGCGAGATCGCCTGCGACCTGCTGCTGCTGCATGAAGGCGTCGTGCCGCAGACCCATCTTTCGCGGCAGGCCGGCCTTGCGCATCGCTGGCATGCGGAGCAGCGCCACTGGATGCCCGTGGCGGACTCCCTGGGGCGCACGGAGGAGGAGACCCTGCTGGTTGCGGGCGATGCAGGCGGCATCGCCGGCGCGCGCGCCGCTGCGCTGTCGGGCCGGATCGCCGGCCGGCTGGCCGCAGAGGCCGATCCGGGAGAACTGGTTCCCGCGCTGGACCGCGAACGCGCCATGCGGCCGCTGCTCGACCGCCTGTTCCGCCCGCATACCGCGCTGCCGCCGGACGAAGCGCTGGTCTGTCGTTGCGAGAGCGTCACTGCCGGCGATATTCGCCGGGCGGTTCGGGACGGGGCGATGGGACCGAACCAGCTCAAGGCCTTCGTCCGCGCCGGAATGGGCCCCTGCCAGGGGCGCATGTGCGGGCTTGCCGCCGCCGAAGTCATTGCAGACGAGCGGGGCCTTCCGGTGGAGGAGGTCGGCAGTTTCCGCATACGCCCGCCGATCAAGCCGCTGACCCTCGGCGAACTCGCCTCTATGGAGGGGGAAGCGGCGGAAGCAGAAGCCTTGTGAGACCGCGCGCCCGCAATTGACCCGCAACCCGCTTCGGGCGAGAACCGCAGGGCCGCAACAGAAATTCGACGCAGCAGGAGGATGGCCCCGATGGGCGACCGTTATGACGACTACCGCCGGACATTCGAGATCGACTGGCCCGAGGAGCGCGTTCTGCGCCTGACCCTCAACAAGCCGGAGACCTACAACTCGCTCGATTCCGACGGCCATCGCGACATGACCTATATCTGGCGCGATATCGACCAGGACCGCGATGTCTCGGCGGTCATCCTGACCGGCAAAGGCAGGGCTTTCTCATCCGGCGGCGATTTCTCGATGATTCGCAAGAACATCGACAACTACGACGACCGCGTGCGCGCCTGGAAGGAGGCGCGCGACCTCGTCTACAACATCATCGATTGCTGCAAGCCGACCGTTTCCGCGCTGAACGGCGTGGCCGTCGGCGCCGGCCTGGTCGCGGGGCTGCTCTGCGACATATCCATCGCCGGCAAGTCGGCGCGCATCATCGACGGCCACACCCGGCTCGGCGTCGCCGCCGGCGACCATTCGGTCATCAACTGGCCGCTGCTCTGCGGCATGGCGAAGGCCAAATACTACCTGATGCTTTGCGAATCGGTTTACGGCGAGGAGGCGGAGCGGATCGGGCTGGTATCGCTCTGCGTCGAGGACGACGAGTTGCAGGACAAGGCGCTCGAAGTCGCCCGAAAGCTCGCCAACGGAGCGCCGAGCGCCATCCGCTGGACCAAATATGCTCTGAACAACTGGTATCGCTCGATGGGGCCGGCCTACGACGCCTCCACGGCGCTGGAAATGCTGGGCTTTACCGGGCCGGAAGTCGAGGAAGGACTGGCTGCGCATCTGGAGAAACGCGCGCCGAAGTTCGATCCCGAATCCTCTGCCTGACCGCCGGTCTTCAGGAACGGCCCCGCCGCGTGTTTCCGACCCGTAACCGCCCCGCGGCGGGGCCTTTTACACGCGCAGAAACCGCGACGATCACCATACCGGTGCTCGCAGCCTCGCTGCTGCACTCGACAAATATGAGCACCGCCTATGTCGCCCTGCCGGCCATGCAGGGCAATCTTTCGGCGACGCCGGACCAGATCGGCTGGGTGGTGACGGCCTTTATCGTCGCTTCGGCTCTCGGCACGACCATTTCCGGCTGGCTCGCCGTGAAGTTCGGGCGCCGGCTGGTCTTCCTCTGGTCCATCGCCGCTTTCACCGTCACGGCGATGCTCTGCGCGTCGGCGGACAGCCTGGAAGAACTGGTCCTGTTCCGCGCCCTGCAGGGCTTCGGCAGCGCGCCTTTGCTGCCGATCAGCCAGGCGATCATGCTCGACACCTACCCGCGCAGCCGGCACGCCTTCGCCATGTCGATCTGGTCGATGGGCATGATCCTGGGGCCGGTCGCGGGACCGACCGTGGGCGCCCTGCTTACCGAGTATTACGGCTGGCGCTATGTGTTCTTCATCAATGTGCCGCTTGGCTGCATCGCCTTTCTCGGCATCTGGATGACGACGCCGGAGACCGAAAAACGCGGCATTTCCCTCGACTGGATCGGCCTCGTAACGCTCGCAATCGGGGTGGCCTGCCTGCAACTCGTTCTCGACCGGGGAGAGCGGCAGGACTGGTTCAGTTCCCCGGAAATCATCGCGGAAGCCGTGATTGCCGGGCTCTGCCTCTACCTTTTCGTCGCCCATTCGCTGACCGCACGGTCGCCCTATATCGACCTCGCGATTTTCCGCGACCGGAATTTCGCCGTCGGGCTGGCGCTGATCTTCGTCTTCGGCGTTACCGTGTTCGCCAGCATGTTCCTGCTGCCGCTGTTCCTGCAGAACGTCCAGGGCTATCCCGTGCTGGCGGCCGGCTGGGTGCTGTCGGCCCGGGGAGTCGGCACGGGCATCGCGATGTTTCTTGCGGGCATTCTGGCGAACCGGATCGCCGGCAAATATCTGATCCTCGCCGGCCTCGCCGCTGTCGGAATCTCCAATGTGTGGATGACGGGTTGGAACCACCAGGTCGGGGCTGGCGAAATTGTGTGGGCGACGGTGCTGAACGGCGCCGGAATGGGGCTGATGTGGGTGTCGCTGACGACCGTCACCTTCTCGACCCTCGCGCAGCGCTACCGCACGGAGGCGGCGGCGCTATTCGCGTTGATCCGTTCGATCGGCGCGTCGATGGGCACCTCCATCGTCGTGGCCGTGCTGACGCGCAGCGCCCAGGCGAACTACACGGCATTGAAGGACTTCATCTCCGATTACAGCGAAGCGCTTCATCTTTCGCCCTGGGACCTCGGTAATGACGCCACGATAGCGGCGTTGCGCCGGGAAGTGCTGCTGCAGGCGGAAACCATTGCCTTCGTCAACGACTTCGCCTTGCTGGCGATCACGATCGGCGCCGCCGCGCCGCTGGTCCTGCTGCTGCGCAAGCCGGGCGGGAGAGCGGGCGAGTGAATTCGCGCCTTCTGCTCTGGATCATGTGCAGCCATCTGGGGCTCAACCTGATCGGCCTGCACGGACTGCCCGCCCTGCTGCCGGACTTCATCGCCCGCTGGGCGCTTTCGGAAAGCGAGGCCGGCTGGCTGGCGGGCGCGCCCTATCTGTCGTCCATTTTCGCCATTCTGGTCAGCATCGGCAGCGACCGCTTCGATACCCGTCGGTTGATTATCGCCGGTTCGGCGGCGAATGCCGCCGGGTTCCTCGGTTTTGCGCTTCTTGCCGACGGGTTCTGGTCGGGGCTCGGGTTTCGCCTGTTGCACGGCATCGGTTTCGCCTGGATCTATATGCCCGGAGTCAAGGTCATTGCAGACCGAATGCCGGCGGGAATGGAAGCGCGGGCGGGCGCGTTCTACATATCGACATTCCCGATTGCGGCGAGCTGCTCCTATGTCACGACCTACTGGCTGGACAGCGCGATCGGTTGGCGGCTGGCCTTCGCAATTCCCGGCATTGCGGCCGTTGTCGCGGCTCTTCTGGTCTGGAGCCTGGTCGCGCCGAAAGCGGTGGCGGGAAACGGAGGCGCGTCCCTGGACCTCCGCCCGGTATTCGCCAATCGGGACGCCATGAAGGTGATCCTGGCCAATTTCGGCCATTCCATCGAATTGCTGGCGCTCCGCAGTTGGATGGTCGCTTTCTTCGTGTTCGCGGCGACGACGAGCGGGGGCGCGCCCGACTGGAACTGGCCGCTACTCGCCATGGCGCTCACATTGCTCGGCGCGCCGATGGGTATGGTCGGAAGCTGGCTCGGCGCGCGCTTCGGAATGGCACAAATCTCGGCATTGTCGCTGCTGCTGTCCGGCGCTGCAGCCTGTGTCGTGGGCTTTGCAGCGGACTGGCCGTTCTGGCTGCTGCTGCTCGGGCCGGTGCTGCTCCACAACCTGTTCGTACTCATGGATGCAGGCACGCTGGCGGGCGGCATTATCGAGGTCAGCAGCCCCGAACTGCGCGGGCGGGCGCTTGCCCTACATGCCTTCGCCAATGCGGCCGGCGGCTTTGTCGGCCCGGCACTGTTCGGGGTCGTGCTGGAGACGACGGGCGGGGCGGCCTCGGTGAACGCCTGGGGCTACGCCTTCGCCTCCGCCGGCATTGTCGCCATCATGGGGGCGGTGTCGGCGGCCGGCGTCTCACGGCGCAAATAGCCGCCCCGCCGTCATCGGCGCCGGGCAGCCGGTCGTGCCGGGAAAGCTCCCCGGCAGACTCTTCAGCCGGCGGGCGGCGAGATAGGCGAACGCCTCGGCTTCCAGCGCATCGCCGTCCCAGCCGAGCGACTCGGCCGGCTCGACAGGGCCGGGCAGGGCGGCCATCAGCACCGGGTTCCGCCGTCCGCCGCCGGAAACGATCCAGCGCCGGGGCGGCTCCGGAAGCGGGGCGCGCGCCACGGCCTCAGCCGTGAACGCAGCAAGCGTGGCGGCGCCGTCCGGCGGAGAGAGGCACGCCAGCGGCGCAGAGGAAAAGCTCAATCGGTCCAGAGACTTGGGCGGTGGGGCCGAGAAATAGGGATGATCGAGCAACTGCTCCAGGATATCTTGGTCGATCCGTCCCTGCGCCGCCAGCCGTCCGTCCTCGTCCATCGGCGCGCCGGTATGGCGGCGGCACCAGTCATCGAGAAGCGCATTGCCGGGCCCGGTGTCGAAAGCGAGCATCCCGCCGTCCCGCCCGATCCAGGTGACATTCGCGACGCCGCCGATATTGAGCACGGCAACCGGCCCTGGTTCCCCGGCGAGGCGGGCGCGGTGATAGACCGGCGCAAGCGGCGCGCCCTGGCCCCCGGCGGCGACATCGGCGCTGCGGAAGTCGGCGATGACCGGGATGCCGGTCTCCCGCGCCAGCCGCGCAGCATCGCCGACCTGCAGGGTGAAGCGGTCCTGCGGGCGATGGTCGAGCGTGTGGCCGTGGAAACCGACAGCCCGGACGCCCCGCGCGCCGGTTTCGGCCAGAAGATGCCGGACGGCGCGGATGTGCGCCTCGGTCACCACTGTCTCGGCGGCGCGAACCGTCCGCTTGCTGCCTGCGCCCAGCGCCGAGCGTATCGCCTCCCTTTCCTGGTCCTCATAGGGCAGGGACGCGAACGCGAGAGGCCGGACCGCGTCTTCGCCGTCGGTCTCCAGCAAAGCCGCATCCACGCCGTCCATCGACGTGCCGCTCATCAGGCCGATCGTGAGGTCCATACGCTGCGTCCGGCTTCGTTGTCGGTTTCCGGCCGCCATGATAAACGGCGCCTCGCTCTTCCCGAACAGCGAGACCG
Source organism: Alphaproteobacteria bacterium (assembly GCA_022822125.1). The sequence continues at coordinate 14,567 of JAJECF010000225.1, read as the reverse complement.
ACAGGCCGTGCCGTCATTTCTGGAAACTATCCGCGAACGCGGTTTCCTGCATCAATGCACCGACGCCGACGGGTTGGGCTCGCTGCTGGGCGGGCCGCCCGTGCCGGCCTATATCGGCTTCGACTGCACGGCCGACAGCCTGCATGTCGGCTCGCTGGTGTCGATCATGCTGCTGCGCCATTACCAGCAGGCAGGCCACAAGCCCATCGTGCTGATGGGCGGGGGAACGACGAAGGTGGGCGATCCTTCCGGCAAGGAGGAAGCGCGCCCGCTGCTCACGGACGGGCAGATCGCCGCGAACATGGCCGGCATAAGGCGCGTGTTCGAGAAATTCCTGACCTTCGGCGACGGGCCGTCCGACGCCGTCATGGCCAACAATGCGGACTGGCTGGACGGCCTTTCCTACATTCCGTTCCTGCGGGAATACGGGCGGCATTTCTCCGTCAACCGCATGCTTTCCATGGACAGCGTGCGCCTGCGTCTTGACCGCCAGCAGCCGCTGAGTTTTCTCGAGTTCAATTATGCCGTGCTCCAGTCCTACGACTTCGTCGAACTGGCGCGGCGTTTCGGCTGCCGGCTCCAGATGGGCGGGTCGGACCAGTGGGGCAATATCGTGAGCGGCATCGACCTCGGACGGCGGGTGGAAGGCGCCGAATTGTTCGGCCTGACCACGCCGCTGATCGAGACGGCGAGCGGCGCCAAGATGGGCAAGACGGCGAGCGGCGCCGTCTGGCTGAACGCCGAGCGCGTTTCCGCCTACGACTACTGGCAGTTCTGGCGCAATACCGAGGACGGCGATGTCGGCCGGTTCCTGCGCCTCTTTACCGAACTTCCGATGGACGAGATCGCCCGGTTGGAGGCCTTGGAAGGTCGCGAATTGAACGAAGCCAAGAAGGCGCTTGCGGATGCAGCGACTGCGCTTTGCCACGGCGGCGATGCGGCGCGGCAGGCGGCGGAAACGGCCAGACGCACCTTCGAACAGGGCGAAGCAGCCGAGGGATTGCCGGAAGTGGCAGTGCCCCGGACGGAACTGGAAGCCGGCATTCCGGCTTTTGCGCTCTTGCGGCGGGCAGGGCTGGCGGATACCGGCGGCGCGGCGCGACGGCTGATAAGGGGTGGCGGCGCCCGGCTTAACGACGAACCCATCGGCGGCGAAGACCGGCTTGTGGGGCTCGCCGATATGGAAGGATCGAGCGCGCTGAAGCTCTCTGTGGGCCGCAAACGCCACGTTCTGGTGCGGCCCGGTTGAAGCGCTGGCGACAAGCAACGGAGCGACATTATGAGCGAGCATTTCGGAGGATGGGTCGGCACTACGGTGGCGGATTCGCAGCCGAGTTGGGAGCCGCGTCCACGCCCCGCGGACGACGCGCCCAACGTGGTGCTCATCGTCCTCGACGACACCGGCTTCGCGCATTTTGGCTGTTACGGGTCCGATATCGAGACGCCGAACATCGATGCGCTGGCTGCGAACGGTCTGCGCTACACCAATTTCCACACCACGGCGCTCTGCTCGCCGTCCCGGGCCTGCCTGCTGTCGGGGCGAAACCACCACTCGGTGGGCATGCGGTTCCTGTCGCATGTCGATACCGGATTCTCGAACTGCCGCGGCGTGATCTCGCCGCGCGCCGGCACGATCGCCGAGATATTGCAGTCGGCCGGCTACTCGACCTTTGCGCTGGGCAAGTGGCACCTCGCAAATATGGAGGACTGTGCGCCGGCCGGCCCGATGACCCACTGGCCGCTCGGACGCGGTTTCGACCGGTTTTACGGCTTCCTCGGCGGGGCGACCGACCAGTTCTCGCCGGAACTGGTGATCGACAACCATCCCGTCGATCCGCCGGACGATCCGGACTACCACCTGTCCGAAGCCATGATCGATGAGGCCATGGCGATGATCGCGGCGCAGCGCGCCACCACCGCGCGGCCGTTTTTCAGCTATCTGGCCTTCGGCGCCACACACAGCCCGCATCAGGCGCCGCGCGCCTACCGCGAGAAATACCGGGGCCGCTACGACGAGGGCTGGGACGCGGCGCGCGCGCGCTGCTTCGAGCGCCAGCTCGAACTCGGGGTGGTGCCGCCGCATGCGCGGCTCTCGCCGCGCAACCCGAGGATTCCGGCCTGGGCCGATCTGGATTCCGACCGCCGGCGGCTGTTCGCGCGCATGCAGGAAGTATTCGCCGGCTTCCTCGATCACACCGACGCCCAGATCGGGCGCCTGGTCGATTTCCTGCAGCGCATCGGCGAGCTCGACAACACGCTCTTCATCGTGGCGTCCGACAACGGAGCCAGCCAGGAGGGCGGCGATGAGGGCGTGGTCAACGAGCTGGCATTCTTCAACCGCGTCCGCCAGCACGCGCCCGACATGTTGGCGCATATCGACGAGATCGGCGGGCCGAATCTGTACAACAATTACCCCAAGGGCTGGTCGCAGGTCGGCAATTGTCCCCTGCGTTTCTACAAGCAGAACACTTACGAGGGCGGCGTGCGCGACCCGCTCATCCTGCACTGGCCGGCGCGCCTGCGAACGCCCGGCGAAATCCGGGACCAGTACCACCACCTCATCGACATCATGCCGACCGTGCTGGAGTGCGTCGGCGTGAGCGCGCCGGCGTCGCTGAACGGGGTGAGCCAGATGCCGATCGAGGGCATCGGCATGTCATACAGCTTCGATGACGGCGGGGCGGCGGCGCGGCGCAAGACGCAGTATTACGAGATGCTCGGTCACCGCGCCATCTACCATGACGGCTGGAAGGCGGTGACCATGCACAAGCCGGGAACGCCCTTCGAGGACGATGTCTGGCATCTCTACCGCACCGAGCGGGATTTCGCCGAGATCGAGGATCTGGCGGCGGCGGAGCCGGCCAAGCTGGCCGAGATGAAGGAACGCTGGTGGCGCGAGGCCGGGCTTTACAACGTGCTGCCTCTGGACGACCGGATGCAGGAACTGATCGCGCTCCGGCGCCCGGACTCGGAGCTCGACCGCAACGAAGTGCGCTTCCTGCCGGGAACGCCGCATATCGAGCGCTTTGCCCAGCCCGACATACGCAACCGCTCATGGCGTTGCAGCGCAACCGTGGACTGGCGTGACGGGGACGCCGGCGTGCTGGTCGCCTGCGGCGCGCGGACGGGCGGCTACTGCCTGTTCGTGCAGGACGGCCACCTGACATTCGCCCACAACTATCTCGGCGAGGTCACGCATGTGCGTTCGGCGGAGCCGGTGCGCGGCGGCGAGGGGACGGTCCTGGCGGCGCGCTTCGACAAGACCGGCGAGCACCGGGGCATGCTGACCCTTGAGGTGGACGGCCGGGATGTCGGCTGTGCGGCGCTCTCCACCCTGCCGTGGCGCACCACCCTCTACGGCATGGATATCGGCCGCGACCTGGGCTCCACCGTGTCGCCGGAATATCGAAGCCCGTTCGCCTTCGCCGGCGTCCTGCACAGCATCGTCTATACGTTCGGCAGTGACCGCGCCGACGGGCAGGAGCACGCGGCTATCGAGGCCGAGAACGCGCTGGCCGATCAGTAATCCCCGCATCTGCGGATGGGAACCCGCCTCCCGAACGGAACATTTGAGCGCGAAAGGGAGGCAGACGGCGGATGCCGCTGCCGCTCAGAGGATGGCGTCCGCCCCTTCGACCATCGGGCGCCAGTCGGTTGAGCGCACATAGTCCGGGCGCGGGTTCTCGACGTCGCGGGGCCGGTTGGCGCAGGCGTTGAAGCAGAAATAGGTGTGCCAGCGGTCTGTCGCCGAGAGGTTGTGGCCGGAGGCGTGCAGCAGGTTGCAGTGGAAGAGCGCTGCGGTGCCGGGCGGTCCCGTTACTGCGACGGGCTCGGGCAGGGCGTTCATCGCGGCCTTCATGGTTTCCGGCTTTGACGCCCAGAGGCTGTAGGCGGTCGAGTTGTCTAAATAAGGATCGACGCGCCCGTCGCGGTGGCTTCCCGGCAGGAAATAGAGGCAGCCGTTCATTTCGGTCGCCTCGTCCAGCATGACCAGGAAGGTCGCCATGGACGGCTCCTCGATTCCGTCCAGATGCCAGGTGCCGAAGTCCTGATGCCAGGGCCAGGCGCTGCCCTCGATTGCGGCCTTCATGTTGACCTTGCAATGGTGGATATAGACCTCGTCCGTGCCGAGCGCCTGCCGGGCCGGGCGCAGGATGCGGGGCGCATGGGCGGCGGCGTGATAGGCGGGCGACGCCGTTGGACCGTCCTGGGCATGGAGGCGGAACATGGTCTTGGGCAGGCCGCTCGATCCTTCGCGGAAAACGCATTCGGCATCGAGGCCTGCAACCCGCTCCGCTTCCTCGCGCAGCCGCTCGACCTCCTCGGGCGAAAACAGCGCCGGGAAGATGAGGAAGCCGTCCCGCTGAAACTGTTCGACCTGCCGTTCCGTTAGTTCCATGGCGCCTCTCCCTCACCTCGCAACCGGGTTATATCCCGATATCCTCCAGATTATAGTCGCGAATGTCTTCCATTACCGCCGGCGTCCAGCGATAGCGTTCAGCCTCGCCGACGAGAGGTTCATAGCGATAGGGTTCCTCGTCGGGCCAGCGCTGGCGGCGCGCGTCGATGGCGTAAAGGATCAGCCGCGCCCGGCGCCGGATATAATCGGCGTCGTAAACCGAGACCGGGTTGTGGACGCCGCCGGTCTTTATGTTCAGCACCGAGCACCGGCGGTGGAAGCCCATGTTAAGGGTCACGCGCGGTTTTGAGCCGGTATTTGCGAAGGAGCCGTGGAGCGCCTGCCGATTCACGATCGCCACGTCGCCGGGAGCGCAGATCAGCGGCATGGCCTCTGGCAGCCGGTCCGAGCCCGCCGCCGCCACCATCGCCTTTATGTCTGCCCGACCGCCGCGATGCGAGCCCGGCACCACCCAGAGGCCGTTCACGGCGTCGCAGCCGTAAAGCTGCGCCATGAAGTTGAAACCGTGGCTTCCCTCGTCCAGTTCCGGGCTGTCCCAGTGCGTCCAGCCGTCCTGATGCCAGGCGACGGAGCTGCCGAGGCGCGGATGCTTGATCCAGACCGCCTCGTTGAACGGCGTGAAGTCAGAGCCGTTCACCGCCTCCGCCACTTTTAGCAGCCCGGGATGGCCGTAGAGGCGCAGGCAGGCTTCGGAATATTGCAGGGAGCCGTGGATAAGCTGCAGCACATGGGAGGGCGCACCCTTCGGCGCCTCGGGCTCCAGCATTTTCGCCGGGTGGCGACCATAGGCGTAATCCGTGCCGCCCACCGGGTCCGACAGGGGCTTCACCCAGCCGAGGCCGCGTCCCTTTCTGCCGTAGTCGAAAGCGGGCTGCCCGTGTCTGTCGGTTTCCGCGCCCGGAGAAACCGGCGCGCGATCCAGCAGGTCCGCCAGGTCGCGCTCGATGTCGGCGCGTTCCTCAGGCCCCAGCACCTGTTCGAAGACGTAGAAGCCGTGCCGCCAGTAGGAATCGAGGATCGCCGGGTCGAGCGCGCCGTCCGGGCCGAAGTGGAGCGGGCCGCGGTTGTCGAGGGCGAGCGCCCGCGCCGTGCCGGCCTCGCGGTAGCGCGCCATGTCCGCTTCGGCGTCGCCGTAATCGACGGGCGGGGCTTCGTAGAGCGGTAGCGCGGTCATTTCAGCGGTTCGTCGCTGCCGGCTCGAAGGCGTCGGCGCGCTCGTCCTTTCCGGTCTCCACCAGTTCGCTCGCGGGGTCGCCGGCGACCCGGACATGGCGCAGCACGCGGGGCTCGCCATAGTCATAGGGCATGGCGCGGTGCAGCACGCAGCGATTGTCCCAGATCATCAGGTCGCCCGGCTCCCAGGAATGCGAATAGACGCGCGGCGCCCGGCAGGCATGGCCCAGCAATTCGTCGAGCAGCGCCTGGGCATCTTCGTCCGCCATGCCGGGAATGCGGAAGGCGTGGCGGCCGACGAACAGCGACTTCCGTCCGGTCACCGGATGCGTCTTGACCAGCGGCCGGAGTGGCGCGCCCCTGGTGTGGTAACCGTAGCCTTCCCCGGTCTTGAAGGTGAAGCCCGCTTTCGCCTGCGAAGCGTAAAGCGAGTGGTAGGCGGAGAGGCCGGCGATGCGCTCCTTCATGCCCTCATCCAGCGTGTCGTAGGCGTCGCGCATATCGGCCAGTTCGGTTTCGCCGCCCTTCGAGGGCGTTACTTCCGCGGCGAGCGCGGACGCCTTGGCGGCGAGCGGCATGTAGGAACTGTCCGTGTGCCAGCCTTCATTGCCGCGCAGCGTCTGGTAGCGCTTCTCCTCCGGCGTCATGACTTCGCCGTCGGCCCTCTTGTTCGAGATGCGGACCGCCTTGGCGTTGTCACGGAGATATTCGATATCCCCGAACCGTTCGCCGAAGGCGATATGCTCTTCGTCGGTCAGGTGCTGGGCCGGAAAGACCAGCGCACCGTATTCGTGAAAGGCATCCTCGACTTCGCGCCATTCGCCGTCGCTCATGCCGCCCAGCGCAACATCCGTAATTCGCGCGCCCAGGGTGCAGTCGAGAGGGACGATATCGACCATGAAACCTCTCCTCGCCGGTTCGCCGGAATATTGCAGCGGCAAAGGGGCCTGCCGCAAGGGTGCGCGCCAGCCTTCGCCATGCCAGAATAAGGGCGGCGCCGAATCCGGGGAGGGGAAATGACCGCGAAATTCGACTACTCGGGCAAGCTCGTGCTGGTGACGGGCGGGTCCAGCGGTATCGGCCGGGCCATCGCCGTCGGTTTCCGCGATGCCGGCGCGGCGGTCACCGTGCTCGGCACCCGGGGCGGCCCGGAGGACTATCCCGACGAACTTTCGGGCATGACCTACCGCCGGCTCGACATGACGGATAATGACGGCATCCTCGCGCTCGCCGCCGATATGCCGGCGCTCGATGTGCTGGTGAATTCGGCCGGCACCACCGTGCGCGGGCCGGCGGCCTTTGAGCCGGACAATTTCGAATACACCGTGCAGGTCAATCTGAACGGCGCCTACCGCATGTCCCATGCGTTCCGGGAGCATCTGGCGGCCTCGGGCGGCTCGATCGTCAATATCGCGTCGATGACGAGCTATTTCTCCTCGCCGCGCGGGCCGGGCTACGGCGCCTCCAAGGCCGGCATCCTCCAGCTGACGCAGTCGCTCGCCTCCGCCTGGGCGGGTGACGGCATCCGCGTCAACGGCATCGCACCCGGCTGGATCGCGACCAAACTCACCGCCCCGGTGCAGGCCAACGAGCCGGTGAACCGGAAAATCATGGAGCGCACGCCGATGGGCCGCTGGGGACAACCGGAGGAAATGGCCGGGACGGCGCTCTTCCTGGCCTCCGACGCCGCTGCTTTCGTCACCGGCGTCACGATCCCCGTGGACGGCGGCTGGTCCGCCGAGGGCGTCTGACAACGCCCGCGCCACGCCCATGCCATCCTCGAACGACTGCAAATGGAGAAAGCATACCCATGACCTTGTCCAGCGTAAGCGACGTCGACGCCTCGTCGCCTAAGCATCTTCGCGGGCGATACGCCATCGCCGGGGTCGGGGAGACCGCCTATATGCGCGGCTCCGAATACTCGACGCGCTCGCTCGCCACCTGGGCGATCAAGAACGCGATGGAGGATGCAGGACTCGCGCCCGGCGATATCGACGGCATGTTGAGCTATTCCGGCAACGACTCGATCTTTTCGCCCTTCGTCGCCGGCGATCTCGGCATCCGGCTGAACTTCTACATGGATGTGCATGGCGGCGGGTCCTCGACCGAGGCGCTGATCGGCATCGCCATCGGCGTGATCGAGGCGGGCATGTGCAAGACCGTGGCGATCTTCCGCTCCATGAACGGCTACAGCCAGGTGCGCATCGGCGGCACCGGCGCGCGTTCGGCCGTGCCGATCAACGGCGACCAGATTCACCACCGCGCCTATGGCTGGCAGAGCGCCGGGCAGATGTTCGCCCCGACCTTCCTGCGCCATATGTACGATTACGGCACGACGCCGGAGCAGGTGGCCGCGGTCAAGGTCGCCCACTCCAAGCACGCCTCCAACAACCCGAAGGCCTATTACAAGCGCCGCTTCACCGTCGAGGACGTGGTCAACAGCCGTATCATCTGCAAGCCGCTGCACCTGCTGGACTGCTGCGTCGAGACCGACAACGCCACCTGCATCATCGTCACCAGGCTGGACCGGGCGCGCGACTGCCGCCAGCCGCCGGCGGTCATCCAGTCCGTGGTCGGGCGCTGTTGCAAGCCGCGCATCGACATGCACTACCAGCATGGGCCGATCTCGACCGTGGCCGGCCATTACGCCAAGGACATCCTGTTCCCGAATGCGGGCGTCTCCCCGGAAGACATCGACCTGACCGGCTCCTACGACGCCTTCACCTTCACCACCATGCTGCAGCTGGAAGATTACGGCTTTTGCAAGAAGGGCGAGGGCGGCGACTATGTGTCGTCCGGGATTATCGAGCTCGGCGGCAAGCGGCCCAACAACACCTCCGGCGGGCATCTCTGCGAGGGCTACACCCACGGTATGAACATGGTGATCGAGAACACCCGGCAGTTGCGTGGCGACGCGGACGACAGCTGCCCGATCGGGCCGGACGGCAAGAGGCAGCACACTCACGACTACAGCGAAGGCGGCTGCCGGCAGGTGAAGGACGTGGAGCTGACCGCCAATCTCGGCTGGGCCATGCCGGGCACCGGCTCCGCCATGATCATGTCCAAAGACGCGCGCTGAGGGGGAGACAGGACGATGCCGCTTCAAGGCGAATATATGGGCATGATGCTCACCGTGGACGATGTGGACCGCGAAAACCGGGAGTTCTTCGCCTGGTGCGACAAGGGCGAGTTCCGGCTGCAGCGGAGCCCGGAGAGCGGGCTCTTGCGCTATCCGCCGACCACTGCCTGCCCCTGGAGCACGGACCGCGACTATGAGTGGGTTCCCGTCGAGGGGAAGGGCGCGGTGCATTCCTATGTCGAGGTGCACCACCCGATCCAGCCGGCGTTTCGCGACAAGGTGCCCTACATGATCCTGCTGGTCGATCTGGACACGCAGAAGGGCGAGCCCTCGGAGCATGAGGCGCTCAGGGTCGCGGGCAATCTGGTGACGGCCGACGGCGAGTTCGCGCCGCCGGAGACGATCCGGTCGGTCGGCATCGGCACGCGCGTGCGGATGGTGTTTTCGAAAGTCGCGGACGGCCTCTCGCTGCCGCAATGGACCATCGACGAAGACGCCGAACAGCCCGAAACGCCCTGGCGCTACCCGCAGGAATAGGGCGCCCGCTGCCGCCCCGGCCACCGCCTCATCCTGAGTAGCGACCGCGCCAGCGGGCGCGTATCGAAGGACCGTCCCGCACGGCCGGCAGCCGTCCTTCGATACGCGCCGGCCTTCGCAGGGCGAAGGCCGGCGCTACTCAGGATGAGGGGACAGAGGGTCGGGCGCGGGCGTCGATTCGAACCTCGATTCCACAGGCCCCAATCGAAGTCATGCAAACTTCTCGATCAGGACAGTAGCCGTTGGTATGAGTTTGGACCTATCGCGCCCGTCGGGCTGCGAGCGGCTCAGGCGACGGCGTAGTCCCTGAGAACCTCAGGGCTCGGGTCCCGCCCGAGTCCGGGGCCGTCCGGCACGGCGATACGGCCGTCTTCGACCTTGCAGAGGTCGCCGAATATTTCCGCTTCATGGATGCCGAAGAAGCGCTCTACCGGCTCTTCGTTGTCCGCGACGGCAAGCAGGTGCAGAGTCGCGAGGAAGCCCGGCCCGAAATAGGGCGAATGCGGCACATAGCGGGTATTGTGCAGGTTGCAGAGCGCTTCGACCTTGCGCATCTCGGTCACGCCGCCGACCTTGGTGACGCTCGGCTGGGCCACGTCCACGGCTTCAGCCTCCAGCATGGCCTGGAACTGCCATGCGGTGCAGAGGTTCTCGCCGGCGGCAATGCCCATGTCGAACATGCCCCGCAATTCGGCGAGGCCGGTGAAATTCTCCGGCGGCCAGATCGGCTCCTCCAGCCAATGCACATCATGCGGCTCGAAGCTTTCCGCCTTCGCCCGGGCCTCCGCCAGGGTCCAGGGGCAGTTGGTGTCCACCATCAGCTTCGCCTCGGCCGGGAGGGCGGCCCGGGCGGCGGCCACGGCAGGCTCCATGCGCTCATGCAGCTTGATCCACCGATAACCCTGCGAGGCGGCGGCGGCGCAGCGTTCGCCCACGAGTTCCGGGTCGAAATAGCGCAGCAGGCTCGCATAGGCCTCCAGCGACATGCGTTGCGCGCCGCCGAGCAGGCGGTGCAGCGGCATGCCGGCGGCTTTCCCGGCGATATCCCAGAGTGCGATATCCAGGCCGGAAAGCGCGTAGATCGTCTGCCCGTAACGCCCGAATATGTGCAGCAGCTTCTGCAACTCGGCGTGCAGGGCAGCGATGTCGCCGGCGTCGCGGCCGATGACGAGCGGGGCGATCATCGTCTCCAGCGCCGCCCGCGTGGAGGGAATGGCGTTGAAACCGAACGCCTCGCCCCAGCCGACATGGCCTTCGTCCGTTTCGACGCGCACGAGCAGCGTGTCGAGATTGCGCCATTCCGTGCCGCCGAATCCCGTTGGCGGGCCGCCATGATCGAACGGAATCGACAGGGTGACGGTCTCGACATTCGCGATCTTCACGCGCTCGCTCCCTCATCGGCCTCGATCCAGGCGGCGAGCATTTTCTCGACGCCCGCCTGCGACAGCCCGTCGCCGATGAAGACGATCCGGCTGGTGCGGTCGTCGGACGGCCAGGCCTCCAGGATGGCGGGCGGATGGAACATGTGCTGCACGCCATGCACGGCGACGGGCGCCTCCAGCCCGGTCACGTTCAGTATGCCCTTGAGGCGGAGCAGGGAGTCGCCGTGTGAGGTAATCAGTGCTTCCAGGAAACCGACCCATGTATTCCAGGAACAGGCGCCCTCCCGGCGCAGGCAAAAGGAGGTGAAGCGCTCATCGTGGCTGTGGTCATGGTCATGGTGGTCGTGGTCGTGATGATGGTGGTCGCGCGCATGGAAGGCCTCTTCGCGCAGCCAATTGCGCACGTCCGCCGACTTGGTGGCGGGGTCGTAGAGGCCGGCGCCGAACAGGCGGTCGGGTTCGATGTCGCCCTGCACCACCCGGTAGCGCGGCGCGCCCGGATTGATGCCGGCCAGGCGGTTCTCCAGCGTCGAAACGCCGTCTTCCCCGGCGATGTCGGTCTTGGTCAGCAGCAGCCGGTCGGCCATCGCCGCCTGCTTCAGCGATTCCTCATGCCGGTCGAGCTGGCCGCCGCCATGCATGCCGTCCACGGTCGTTACCACGCCGTCGAGGCGGAAGCAGGCCGCCACCAGCGGGTCGGCCATCAGCGTGTGCAGCACGGGCGCCGGGTCCGCGAGGCCGGTGGTCTCGATCACCACGCGGTCGAAGGCCGGGATCTCCTCGCGCGCGCGGCGGGCGAACAGGTCTCGCAGGGTCTCCGCGAGTTCGCCGCGGATCGAGCAGCAGATGCAGCCCGAGTCCAGCACCATGACGTTCTCGTCGCTCGACGCCGCAACCAGCTCGTGGTCGAGGCCGACTTCGCCGAATTCGTTGATGACGACGGCGGTCTTCTCCATGCCCGGCTGGCGGACCAGGCGCGACAGCAGCGTGGTCTTGCCGCTGCCGAGAAAGCCGGTGATGACGCTGACCGGCAGCGGCTCGTTTTCGTTGTTCACCGGAAGGCCTTAAAGGTTATCAGCGTGAATGTATCCGTAACGCCGGGCAGGGTCTGCAGGCGCTCGGTGACGAAATGGCCGGGATCGGCGCCGTCCTCCAGATAGCATTTGACCAGCAGGTCGTATTGCCCGGAGGTTGAGTAGATTTCGGACGCCTGCTCGACGTCCTGCGCCAGCCGGTCGGCGACCTCGTAAGCCTTGCCGAGAGAGCACTTCACCATGACGAAGATCGGTCTCATCCGGGCCTCCCGGCCTTTGCAGGGCGCGTTACGCCGAGCGGACTTCCCCGCCGGGCCGCAGCAGGAATGCGGGGATATGTTCGCCGAAGGCGGTATCCGGACGGTGGGCTTCGGCCGGGGGCGCGGCCGTGCGGCGCCGGCGTTCCTGCCCGGCCGGCGCAGCGGACCGGCGGCGCGGCCTCTCCCTGGGAACCGGTTCGGTTTCGGTTGAGGCGGATTTGCCGTTGCGCCGGCGGCGCTTCGGCTTGTCGTCCCAATCGGCGCCCTCAATGGTCTCCAGGTCGCGTCTCGGCACGTCGCGGCCGATCAGCTTTTCGATCTTCTGGGTGTGAAACGCATCGTCCGGTTGCGCGATGGTGATGGCCGTGCCCGGCCGCCCGGCCCGGCCGGTGCGGCCGATGCGATGCACATAGTCCTCGGCATGGATCGGCACATCGAAATTGAAGACATGGCTGACGCGCGGAATATCCAGCCCGCGCGCGGCGACATCCGAGGCGACCAGGAGGCGCAGTTCGCCTGAACGAAAGCGCTCCAGCGTGTCCGTGCGCCGGAATTGCGGCATGTCGCCATGCAGCGCCGAAGCCTCGAAGCCGTGCTTCGTCAGGGACTTGACGAGGATATCGACGTCGCGCTTGCGGTTGCAGAAGATCAGCCCGTTTTCGATAGTCTCGGCGCGCAGGATCTCGCGGAGCGCCGCACGTTTGTCGTCGCCGTGGACGAGCGTCAATTGCTGGTCGACCGTCTCTGCCGGAGAGGCCGGCGGGGCGACGGCTATTTCCTTCGGTTCGGTCAGGAACCCGTCCGCGAGCTTGCGAATCTCGGGCGGCATGGTGGCCGAGAAGAACAGCGTCTGGCGCTTGCGCGGCAGCAGGCCCACAATGCGCTCGATATCCGGGATGAAGCCCATATCCAGCATGCGGTCGGCCTCGTCGATAACGAGCACCTTGACATCGCTGAGCAGGATGCGGCCCCGCTCGAAAAGGTCGATCAACCGGCCGGGCGTGGCGATCAGCACATCGACGCCGCGCCCGAGCGCCTTTTCCTGGTCGCTGAAGCTCTCGCCGCCGATCAGCAGCGCAGTGGTCAAGCGGTGGTATTTGCCGTAGCGCTCGAAGCTCTCGCTCACCTGCGCGGCAAGTTCCCGAGTCGGCTCCAGGATGAGCGAGCGTGGCATTCGCGCCCGCGCCCGCCCGGTCGCGAGCATGTCGATCATCGGCAGGGTGAAACCGGCGGTCTTGCCGGTGCCCGTCTGCGCGCAACCCAGCACGTCGCGCCCCGTGAGCACGACGGGAATCGCCTGTTCCTGTATCGGCGTCGGTTCCGTATAGCCGGAGTCCTCGACCGCTTTGAGCGTGTCTTCGCTCAGTCCGAGATTTTGGAATGTCATGTGTTCTGTCGAACGATCTCTCATCAAATAGAGTTGCTCTAATCTCTTATGTTGAGTCGGCGATTTGTCAAGGACTCCCGCCGATTTCCGCTGTTTCCGGCGCAGTTTTCGTCAAAGGCCGAATGTCGCAGAGCCGCAGCGGGCCCGCAGACGGGATTCCGACAGAGCGCCGCAGCGGCGGGAGCAGGCCAGACTGTCATGCGGTGTGACACACAAATTCGCATTTTGATGCTTGTAGGCAATTGATTGGACGCTTACTCTTCCTCGTAGGAAAGACAGTCATTGCATGGACTTGGCAGGATCGTCAAGTCCATGTCGCAAGATTTTTCGATTGTATGAATGTCCCGTTTGTGTTGCGTGCATTTGCATTCCGGGGATTTTATATCGCATATATGAGTGAGAATCGCTGACGGGTTTGGGTTGTTGAGAATAAGGAGCCTCGGCTGTATTCATAGCTCATATGTGATGCCCATGGCTGATGACTATATGGCGGTCCATATAACATGGGTCGCGAGGCATCGAACGGGGAGCACGAGCACCATGGCAGGCGGACAGGGAGAGCGGCGAAGGCAACGCTGCATCATGGCCACCGATACCGAATGGCAGATCATCTCGGAGCGCGCCGGCGCCGCCGGCCTGAACATCTCGCGCTTTGTCGCAGAGCGTCTGGCCGGACCGGTCGTGGAGGTTTCCGCGCCGTCCGGCGTCATGCTGCAGGCGGCGCGGGACCTGCGGGTGCTGGTGAAGATCGAGGAACGGCGGTTCCGGGCGGAAGAGGCCGGGGAGGCCTGGGAGGCGCTGGTCGCGGAGGCCGGAGCGGAAACGGAGGGGGAGGAGGCGTTCGGATGAAGCGCATGCACCAGCACTGCCTGACCTGCACGGACGGGGAATGGCGGGCGATCAAGGCGCGGGCGGCGGAGGCCGGCATGACGGTCTCGCAGTTCCTCGTGCGTTGCGCTCTCGATGACGAGGCGGCGGCGGCGCTCGTGCTGACGGCGGAGGAGCAGCGCCGTCTCTACAGCCGGGTGAACCGTCTGCTGCTGGCCTGCCTCGACCTGACGGCGCCGCTGCCGGGAACGGAGGTGACGGCCCGGGAGGCGGTGGCGTTCCTGTGGCTGGCGGGCGGCGGGCCGCAGGCGCGCGGATTGCGGGGAGGCACGCCATGAAGCCGGTCCGGGAGAAGATGAGGAACCGGTCGATCTCCTGCAGCCGCCTGGACTGGGAGCGCATCCGGGAGCGGGCGCAGGCGGCGGGCAGTACGATGTCGCGCTACCTTGTCGGGCGGGGGCTTTCGG
>JAJECF010000231.1 GCA_022822125.1 Alphaproteobacteria bacterium | reverse complement strand
CTCGACCAGTGACATGCCCTTGCGGAAGTGCTTGCCCGGCGCGTTCCTTGCCATAACCCTGTCTCCCTATTTATGGAAACAGAGTGCCACACTCCGAATCAGGCGTCAACCCCTAAATGGGCACTTTCGTATATAATCCCCTAAAGAAAGCCCGCGCCGGGAGGGCGCGGGCTTGCAGTTTTCCGATACGGCCACGGCGGACCGTTCGGCAGGACCTACTTGTCGAGCCAGAAGGTGTCGAACCGCCCGACATCGTAGAGGCCGAAATAGTTGTAGGGGTTGTGGCCCTTGACATAGTTGTACCAGCCGTCGTTGATCTTCTCCCAGCAGATCGGGAGCACCGGCGGGTTTTCCTCCATCACCATTTCGGCCGCGGTGATCGCCTCCTGCCGCTTCACCGGATCGACCTCGTTGTCGATGGCGGCCAGCAGCTCGGTGAAGCGCGGGTCCTCCCACTGCGAGTAGTTCTGCGGGCCGTTCGGGCCGTACCAGGTGTTGAAGTAGTCCGACGGGTCGATCAGAGTCGAAACGATGGCGCCGACCGAAAGGTCGAACTTGCCGTTATTGGTGTCGTCGAACCAGACCGACTCCACGACGGTGCGCAGCTCGCACTCGATATTGAGCGCCTGCGCCAGCATCGCCTGGACCGCCTGCGACCAGATCTTGAAGGTCGCCACGTCGCGCACCACGAAGTCGAGCCCCTTGAGACCATCGCCATGGCCGGCGGCCTCCAGCAGCGCCCTGGCTTCCTTGATGGAGGCCGTCGTGTCCGGCTGGTAGCCGACGCGCTTGGTAAGCTCCTCCGTCGGCGTCGCCACATCCGAGAACGGATAGATGAAGCCGCCGACCAGCATCGGCGCCACATCCTTGACGGCCTCGACGAGCACCGGGCGGTCGAAGACCAGGTGCATGGCCCGGCGCACCCTCGGGTCGTTGAAGGGCTCGCGGTCGGCATTGAGCCAGACCGCCTGGATGACGCTCTGATAGTAGTCGGTCGCCGTCATGTCGTCGCGGCTGTCGGCTTCCCTGCGCGTCACCGGGTCGATCAGGCGGGCGTAATCCGTCCGGCCCGCCAGGAAAGCGGAGCCGAGTTCCGGCGAGAAGGGCAGGCCGTGATAGAACTCGATGCCGTCGAGATAGGGCAGACCCTCCATCCAGTAGTCCGGGTTCTTCTGCATGACCCAGATTTCCTGCTCGACGCGCCGGACGCTGCGGAACGGCCCGGTGCCGGGGACGTCGAGGGTCTTGCGCAGGTTGTAGTTGTTGTCCTCCAGCGTCTTCTTGCGCACGATGCCGTTCCAGCCGCTGGAGATCGCGCCCATGATGAAGGCCGGCGGCCTGGGCGCGGACAGCTTGAACTGGACGGTGTGCTTGTCGGGCGCGGTGATCTCGTCGACCGAGGTGAACAGCGCGCTGCGCGGAATGTTGATGCCCTCGGGCGGCTTGGTGATGCGGTCGAAGGTGGCTTTCACATCCGCGGAAGTGAGCTCGGCCCCGTCCGAGAAAAGCACGCCCTTGCGCAGGAAGAAGGTGTAGGTCTTGCCGTCTTTGGAGATCTCCCAGCTATGGGCGAGGTCGGGAATGATCGACTGTCCGCTGTCGCGGGGGTCATGGCGAATCAGGTTGTCGTACATGCAGGCCTGACTGCCGAGATTGTTGATCGTGCCCGACTGGTGGAAGTCGAGATGCGGCGGACGCATGGTGATGCCGTAGCGCAGCACGCCGCCGGATTTCGGGTTCGGTTCGGTCGCCGCAAGCTGGAATTTCGAGCCGTCATATTCCATCGGAATGGCGGCGTTCGCCCTGCGCGAAGACAGGCCGTAGGCGCCCGCAGCAGCCAGCGCCGCGCTTCCCTGGAGGAAGTGCCGCCGCGACCAGTGCGGGTTCAGAAATCCTTTTCGAGCCATAATGCTCCTCCCTGCTTGAATCCGGGGCCGTTGCGGCCCCTAATGCGATATGCTGTCGGTCGATGCCACCGTCGCGGGAGCCTACCGCACCCTAAGGAGCTTCGATTATGGACCGAACCGAACCGCTCGAACAAGAGGCCGGGCAGGAGGCCCCGGCAGCATCGGGCGACAATGTGCTCGAGGTCGAGGACCTGCAGACGCATTTCTTCACCAATGACGGCGTTGTGCGCGCCGTGGACGGCGTCTCCTACAACGTGCGGCGCGGGGAGACCCTGGGCGTGGTCGGCGAGTCGGGCTGCGGCAAGAGCGTGACGGCGCTCTCGATCCTGCGCCTCGTGGCCAGCCCGCCGGGACGTATCGTCGGCGGCGCTATCCGGCTCGAGGGGCGGAATCTCCTGGACGCCACCGAGGCCGAGATGGAAGACGTGCGCGGCAACGAGATCTCGATGATCTTCCAGGAGCCGATGACCTCCCTCAATCCCCTGTTTGCCGTCGGCAAGCAGATCAGCGAGGCCGTCGCCCTGCATCAGGGGCTGTCGAAACGCGACGCGATGGACCGGGCCATCGAGATGCTGCGCGAGGTCCATATTCCCGAGCCCGAACGCCGCGCGCATGAATATCCCCACCAGCTTTCCGGCGGCATGCGCCAGCGGGTGATGATCGCCATGGCGCTCTCCTGCAACCCCAAGGTCCTCATCGCCGACGAGCCGACCACGGCGCTCGACGTGACCATCCAGGCGCAGATCCTCGACCTCATGCGGGAAACGCAGCGCACGCAGGGCCAGGCCGTGATCCTGATTACCCACGACATGGGCGTGGTTGCCGAAAACGCCGACCGGGTCGTGGTCATGTATGCGGGCCGCAAGGTCGAGGAGGCCGAGGTGGACGAGCTGTTCGACCATCCGGGCCACCCCTATACGGAGGGCCTGCTGGGCGCCATTCCGAGCCTTGAGACCGCGGCGCACACCGAGAGCGGTCGGGGAAGGCTGAACGAGATCGAGGGGATGGTGCCGTCGCTCGCCAACCTGCCGCCGGGATGCACCTTCGCGCCGCGCTGCCGCTATGCAAGCGACCGGTGCCGGCAGGAATTTCCACCGTTCGAAAGCTACCGGCCGGGCCACTCGGTCGCGTGCTGGCACGCCGACCGCCTGTTGGGAGGAACGGCATGAGCGCCGGGGTGTCGAACGGTGCCGCGCCGCTGCTCGACGTGCGCGGCCTGAAGAAGCACTTCCCGATCTACAAGGGCGTCTTCTCGCGGGTCCGGGGGCATGTCTATGCCGTGGACGGGGTGAGCTTCCATATCGGCCGCGGCGAGACGCTCGGACTGGTGGGAGAATCCGGCTGCGGCAAGTCCACCGTCGGGCGCACGGTGCTGAAGCTGCTGGAGCCGACGGAAGGGCGCATCCGCCTCGATGACGAGGACATTACCGAACTCGACGGCGCGGAAATGATGCCGTACCGGCAACGGATGCAGATGATCTTCCAGGACCCGTATGCCTCGCTCAATCCGCGCATGCCGGCGCGCTCGATCGTCGGCGAGCCGATGCACATTCACGGCATGGCCGAGGGCGCGGAGCGCGAGGAGCGGGTCGAGGCCCTGTTCGAGCGCGTCGGGCTCGGCCGCCGGCATCTGGACTCCTATCCGCACGAGTTCTCGGGCGGCCAGCGCCAGCGCATCGGCATCGCCCGCGCGCTCGCGCTCAACCCGGACCTGATCGTCGGCGACGAGCCCGTATCGGCGCTGGATGTCTCGATCCAGGCGCAGATCATCAACCTGCTGATGGACCTCCAGGACGAGCTGAAGCTTTCCTACCTGTTCGTCGCGCACGACCTGGCGGTGGTCGAGCATATCAGCCACCGGGTGGCCGTCATGTATCTCGGCCGCATCGTGGAGATTACCGACAAGACCAGCCTGTTCGACACGCCCCTGCATCCCTATACGGAGGCGCTGCTCTCCGCCGTGCCGATGCCGAAGGCGCGGGCGCGGGGCCGGAAGCGCGTGATCCTGACAGGCGATGTGCCGAGCCCGATCAACCCGCCCTCGGGCTGCCATTTCCACGCTCGCTGCCCCTACGCCATGGCGCGCTGCCGCAGCGACGTGCCTGCGCTGCGCGAGGTGCAAGCCGGCCATTGGGCCGCCTGCCACCTGCATGACGGCACTGGCGCGGAACCGGCGCTCGGGACGGCCGCTACCGCATAGGCCGGCGAGGCCGCGGGATCAGACCGCGCCGCGCAGGCGCGGGTCGAGAACGTCGCGGATGCCGTCGCCGAACAGGTTGAAGGCCAGCACGGTGATGGTGATCGCCACGCCGGGGAACAGCACCAGCCACCAGGGCGGCACGATGCCGGCATTGAGCGCGTCCGCCAGCATGTTGCCCCAGGTCGGCGCGGGCGGCGGGATGCCGACGCCGAGGAAGCCGAGCGAGGCCTCGATGATGATCGCCACGCCGAGATGCGTCGTGGCGAGGATCAGATAGGGCGCCACGCATTGCGGCAGGATATGGAAGAGCATGATGCGCATGTTGGAGGCGCCGAGGCTGCGCGCCGCCTCCACGAAGGACATTTCCTTCAGCGACAGCACGACGGAGCGGATGACGCGCCCGCCGAAGGGGATACGCGTTATCGCGATGGCGATGATGACCGTCCCGGTGCCCGAACCCAGCGCCATCGCGATCGCCATGGCGAGTATCAGGTCCGGAAAGGACTGGAGAAACTCGATGATGCGCTGGCTGACAATATCGAACCGCCCTCCGAGAAAGCCGCATGCCAGGCCCCAGAACGACCCGAGCGTGGTGCCGAGCAGCACCGCGGCGAAGGCGACGATGAGCGAGGTGCGGCTGCCGTGGATGACGCGGCTCAGCGTGTCGCGGCCGATCTGGTCCGTGCCGAACAGATGCTCTTCGTAGGGCGCCTTCTGCATGCTGCGGAAATCGGACTTGAGCGGGGGATAGGGCGCGATGACCGGCGCAGCCACCGCCATGGCCACGATCAGCAGCGCAACGCAGCCCCAGAACGCCGACAGCGGCGAGCGGCGCGCAAAATGCCGGAGGCCGCCCCAGATACGGGTCGGAAGCGGCTGCGCGGCCCGGCCGGTCTCACCGGCGGTCGGCGTTTCGGGCTGCACGGTCATTGGTATCTGATCCTCGGGTCGATCCAGGCGATGATGATGTCGACGGTGATATTCAGCATCACGAACACCACGGCGTAGAGAAAGACGAGATTCTGCATGACGAAGATGTCGCGCTCATTGACCGCCGTGAACATGGCGTAGCCGAGCCCCGGGGTGCCGAAGGCGCGCTCCACCGGAATCGACCCGGCCAGCACGAAGCCGAGCAGGATTCCGGAGAGCGTGATGACGGGCAGCAGCGCATTGGGCAGCGCATGGAGGCTGACCACGAGGCGCCCGTTCAGCCCCTTGGCCCTGGCGGTGCGCACATAGTCCTCGCGGATCACCTCCAGCAGGCTGGAGCGGGCCATGCGGGCGATATAGGCCGCCTGGCCGAGCGCCAGCACGAAGGCCGGCCCGATGATGATCTGCAACACCGTTCCGGGGTCCTCGAACAGGCCGAGGCCTCCCGCCGTCTGCGGCGCGCGGTAGCCGAAGCCGAACAGGAGGCCCAGCACGATGAGCATGCCGAGCCAGAAACCCGGAATGGCGAGGCAGGTGATGGAGATCACGCGGGCGGTGTTGTCGGCGGCGGTATTGGGGCGAAGCGCGCTGACGATGGCCACCGGGATGCCGAGGATCCAGGAGAGAATCACCGACAGGATGGCGATCTGGGCCGTCAACGGACCTCGGCGAAGCACCATCTCGCCGACGCTTTCGGCGCGGAAGAACGAGCGGCCGAGTTCGCCTCTCACAATGTCCATGATCCAGTTGAAATACTGGACGATCAGCGGGTCGGCGAGGCCGAGCTCCTCCATGTAGCTCTGCCGCTGCGCCTCGGTGAGCTTGGTCATGCCCTCCGGGCCGAAGATCGCAGTCAGGGGATCGCCCGGCATAATCCGCATGATGAGGAACACGATGATGGAGACGCCGACCACCGTGATTCCGCCGAACGCCAGCCGGCGCACGATATAGCTATACATCCGGGTTTCGCCGGCCGCGCATCGGGACGGATATCCTCCCCTCGTTCCGCCCGACACACTGCTTGCTAGGCGGCGGCGCTGTCAAGGCGCTGACGGGCCGGGCGGCGATCTGCTAAATTGCCGCCGGGGCCGCGCCGACTTGACAGCGGGAGACCCGCAATGTCCGACCGCCGCCTGCTGACACGCATCGTATTGCGAAACTACAAGAGCATCGGCGCCTGCGATGTAAGGCCGGCGCAGCTTTCCTTTCTCGTCGGGCCGAACGGTTCCGGCAAAAGCAATTTTCTCGATGCGCTCAGATTCACCGCCGAATCGCTCGGTTACTCGATGGACCATGCGCTGCGCGACCGCGGCGGCATCGGCGAGGTCCGCCGGCGTTCCGGCGGCCACCCGACCCATTTCGGCATTCGGCTCGAATTCACGCTTGAGGAATGGGGCGGCTACTACGCCTTCACGGTCGGGGCCATGAAACGGGGAGGCTACGAGGTCCAGAAGGAAGAATGCCTCGTCGCACCGCGAAACGGCCTTGGCGAGCATCGTTACAAGGTAGAGCGGGGCGTTGTTGTAGAAAGCACGATCGCGCATCCTCCCGCCGCCGCCGCCGACCGGCTGTATCTTGTCACGGTCTCGGGTCTGGAGCCGTTTCGCGCCGTTTACGAAGCGTTGGCGACGACAGGCTTCTACAATCTGAATCCGGAGGCGATCCGGGACCTCCAGCCGCCCGACCCGGGAAGGCTTCTGGAGCGGGACGGGTGCAACATAGCCAGCGTGTTGCACAACCTTTCGGAGAACGCGCCGGACTTCAAGCGACGAATCGAGGACTATCTCGGTCAGGTGGTTCCCGGGATTGCCGGCGTCGAGCGGCGGGCTATAGGGCCGAGGGAAACCCTGGCGTTCCGGCAGCGGGTTCGAGGCGCGCGACACCCATGGCAGTTCCTTGCAGGGAATATGTCGGACGGTACGCTGCGCGCCCTCGGCGTGCTGGTGGCGCTGTTCCAGAGCTATGCCCAGGACGACCGAAAGCGATGGCTCGTCGGCATCGAGGAGCCGGAAATTGCGCTGCATCCTGCGGCCGCCGGCGTGCTGGTGGACAGCCTCCGGGATGCCGCCGAACACACGCAAATCCTTGTCACCAGCCACAGCCCCGAACTGCTGGACAACCCGGATATATCGGCGGACCAGATCGTGGCCGTTACGGCGGAAAGCGGCGAGAGTCGGATCGGTCCGCTGGATGAGTCCGGGCGGTCGGCGTTGAGGGACCGTCTCTACACAGCCGGCGAATTGCTCAGGATGAACCAGCTCGAACCGGACCCGTTGCGTTCCAAACCAAACACCCGTCAATTGGATTTGTTCGGCCCGGTCAACGAATGATGCGCAGGACCATCCTTGCGATTGTGGAAGGGCATGGCGAGGTAACAGCGCTACCGCAGTTGCTCCGCCGCATCGCCGGTGAGGTGTCGCCGGACCTTGTGGTCGAGACGCCCCGGCCGATCCGTGTGCCGCGCAACAGGATCGTGAAAGAGGGTGAATTGGAACGCGCCGTTACGCTTGCCTCGCACAAGGCGGGCATCGACGGATGCATCATTGTGCTGCTCGACGCCGACCGCGATTGCCCGGCGGAACTCGCTCCGCAGCTTGTCGCCCGCGCCGCTGCAGCCTGTCCGGGCCGGGACGTCCGAGCGGTGCTGGCCAAGACGGAATACGAAGCCTGGTTCCTGGCCGCCGCCGGCTCGCTCGCCGGGCGGCGCGGCCTCGATGAAGCCCTTGCCCCGCCCGACGATCCCGAAGCGATCCAGGACGCCAAGGGCTGGCTCAGCGCAAGAATGCCGCTCGGCCGGCGTTACCGGGAAACGCTCGACCAGGCTGCGCTTACCGCAACCTTCGATATGGCGGAAGCGCGGCGGCGTTCCCCCTCCTTCGACAAATTGTGGAGGGACGTGAGGAGCCTCCTCCAGCCCATGCAAGCGTAGCCTCGCCGCTTCAGCGCAGGTGGCAGGCGACCGTGTGGCCCGGGGCGATTTCGCGGAGCGCCGGCGATTCGATCCGGCAACGCTCTTCGGCATAGGGGCAGCGCGTGTGGAAATGGCAGCCGGACGGCGGGTTGATCGGGCTCGGCACATCGCCCTGGAGCACCATCTTCTTTCGCCTGAGCCGCGGGTCGGGCACCGGCACGGCGGAGAGCAGCGCTTCCGTATAAGGGTGCTGCGGGTCTGTGAAGAGGGTCCGCTTGTCGGTGTATTCCACGATGCGGCCGAGATACATGACCGCGATCCTGTGGCTGATATGCTCCACCACGGCGAGGTCGTGCGCGACGAACAGGTAGGACAGCCGGAACTCCTGCTGGAGGTCCATCAGCAGGTTTATCACCTGCGCCTGGATCGACACGTCGAGCGCCGAAACCGGCTCGTCCCCGACGATCAGCTTCGGGTTGAGCGCGAGCGCGCGGGCGATGCCGATGCGCTGGCGCTGGCCGCCGGAGAACTCATGCGGGAAGCTCTTCATCTGGGCGCGGCTGAGGCCCACCCGCTCGAACAGCGACGCCACCCAGTCTTCGCGCTCGGCGGCGGTTCCGAGGCCGTGGACGCGCGGCAGTTCGCCCACGATATCGCCCGCCGACATGCGGGGATTGAGCGACGAATACGGGTCCTGGAAGATGATCTGCATCTCGCGCCGCACCGGGCGCATGTCCGTCTTGCCGAGATGCGTCACATCGCGGCCGTTGAGCCGGATCGCGCCTTCGGTCGGGTCGATCAGGCGGAGCACGGTGCGCCCGACCGTGGATTTGCCGCAGCCGGACTCGCCCACCAGCCCCAGCGTCTCGCCGGGGCCGATATGGAAGCTGACGCCATCGACGGCATAGACCTTGCCGGCATTGCGCGACAGCAGCCCCTTCTTGACCGGGAAGTGCTTCTTCAGCCCCTCGACTTCCAGCACGGGAGGCGGAGCGGCGGTTTCGGCGGGGGCGTTCACGAAGCGGCTCCGAACAGGCGCTCGGAATGCCAGCAGGCGGCCCAGTGGCCGGGCTGCTTCTCCTGGTAGGGCGGATATTCGGCGCGGCAGCGGTCGTCCGCGAAGCGGCAGCGGGGCGCGAAGGCGCAGCCCGGCGGCAGGTTGTTCAGCGGCGGCACGATGCCCGGAATCTCCTCCAGCCGCTCGGTGGCGGCCTCTTCGCCGCTCATGATGGCCAAACGCGGCACAGAAGCCATCAGGCCGTGCGTATAGGGATGCATGGGGTTGGCGAAGAGCGGCACGACATCCGCTTCCTCCACCTTGCGGCCCGCATACATGACGATGATGCGCTGGGTCGTTTCCGCGACGACGCCGAGATCGTGGGTAATCAGGATGACGGCCGTGCCGAGCTCCTTCTGCAGACGCACGATGAGGTCCAGGATCTGCGCCTGGATGGTGACATCGAGCGCGGTGGTCGGCTCGTCGGCGATCAGCACCTTTGGGTTGCAGGCCAGCGCCATGGCGATCATCGCGCGCTGGCGCATGCCGCCCGAGAGCTGGTGCGGATATTCCCTTGCGCGCTGCGCCGGCTCCGGGATGCGCATCAGGTCGAGCATCTCGACCGCCCGCGACAGCGCCTCCGTCCGGCTCATGTCCCGGTGCAGGATCAGCGCCTCGGCAATCTGGTAGCCGATCGTGAGCACCGGGTTGAGCGAGGTCATCGGCTCCTGGAAGATCATCGAGATCTCATTGCCGCGCACGAGGCGCATTTCGGCCTCGTCGAGCTGCCGCAGGTCCTTGCCGTCGAGCATGACCCGGCCGCCGATGATGCGGCCCGGCGGGTCCGGCACCAGCCGCATGACGGAGAGCGCGGTGATGCTCTTGCCGCAGCCGGACTCGCCGACGATCCCGAGCGTCTCGCCCTTCTTCAGATCGAAGGAGACGCCGTCCACGGCCTTGACGATCCCCTGCCGCGTATAGAACCAGGTTTGCAGGTCCTTCACGTCGAGGGCGGTTTCTGCGGCCGGCGCTTCCGTGGCCGCCCCCTCGTCGAGGGCGGGCGTCATGTCGGAAGTCATGTCTCGCACCCCATGTTCCGGCTCAGCTCCGCTGGCGAGGATCGAGGATGTCGCGAACGGCGTCCCCGAAGAGATTGGTGCCGAACACGGCGAGGCTGATCGCAATGCCCGGGAAGATCACCAGCCAGGGCGCGACGCGCACATATTCCGCCGCCGATTCCGACAGCATCCGGCCCCAGGACGGATGCGGCTCCGGCACGCCGAGGCCGAGGAAGGAAAGCGACGCCTCGACCAGGATCGCCGCGCCCAGCTGCGCCGTGAACAGCACGATGAGCGGCGCCAGCGTGTTGGGCAGCACATGGCGCACCGCCACCCTGATCTCGCTCATGCCTGCGGCCCGCGCCGCCTCCACGAAGGGCATTTCCCTGAGCGACAGCGTGCTCGACCGCACGACGCGCGCGACATTGGGCACGAGCGGTATCGATATGGCGATGATGGTGTTTTCCAGCGAGGGCCCGAGCGACGCCGCCATGACCAGCGCCAGCACGAGCAGCGGCAGCGCCTGCATGATGTCGATCAGGCGCTGCATCAGCAGGTCGAACCAGCCGAGCAGATAGCCGGACATCAGGCCGATGACGATGCCGATGACGCCGCCGAGCAGGATCGAGGCGACGCCGACGGTCAGCGAGATGCGCGCGCCGTGGATGATGCGGCTAAACACATCCCGGCCCATCATGTCGGCGCCCATGACGAAGGTCGTGTCGGGCGCCTTCAGGGAATCCGGCGCGGAGGTGTGCAGCGGATCGTGCGGCGCCAGCACGTCTGCGAACACGGCTGAGAACACGAAGACGATCACGATCACGGCGCCGATCGCCCCCAGCGGATGCTGGCGCATATAGAAGACCAGCCGGCTCCAGTGGCCGGAGACATTCGCGCCGGCGCGCTCGAGCGCTGCTTGATGGTCGATTTCAGCCATCGCCAGGCTCCTTGCGTGGCGGCGGAACGGCGCGTCGGTCAGTCGGCATATTTGATCCTCGGGTCGAGCACCGCGTAGAGCATGTCCACGAGGAAGTTGATGAGCACGGTCACGAGCGCGATCAGCATCACGAGGTTCTGCACGATCGGGTAGTCGCGCATCAGGATCGCCTCGA
>JAJECF010000192.1 GCA_022822125.1 Alphaproteobacteria bacterium | reverse complement strand
ACCGGATGCGGCAAGGGCCGGCAGGTGGCCGCCATCATCCTCGACAACAGGCTTCGCGGACGGAAGCGCGCCCTCTGGCTCTCTCAGTCCGACAAGCTGCTGGAGGACGCGCGCCGCGACTGGACCGCATTGGGCGGGCTTGAGAGCGACGTCATCCCCCTCGGCAGTTTCCGGCCGGGCATGGAGATACCGCTCGACGAGGGCATACTGTTCGCGACCTACGCCACGCTGCGCTCGCCTTCGCGCCAGGGCAAGCCGTCGCGGCTGGAGCAGACCGTCGAATGGCTGGCCGGCTCGCTCGACGAGGAGGACCGCCACGCCTTCGACGGCGTGATCGTGTTCGACGAGGCCCACGCCATGGCCAACGCCGCCGGCTCGAAGTCCGAACGCGGCGAGACCAAGCCGTCGCAGCAGGGAAGGGCCGGGCTCAGGCTTCAGAACGCACTGCCGGACGCCCGCATCGCCTATGTGTCCGCCACCGGCGCCACGACGCTGCCCGGCCTGGCCTATGCCGGACGGCTCGGCCTCTGGGGCGCCGGCGAGACGCCGTTCGAGAAGCGCCTCGAGTTCATCTCCGCCATGGAAGCCGGCGGCGTCGCCGCGATGGAGGTGGTCGCGAGGGACCTGAAGGCGCTCGGCCTCTACCAGGCGCGCGCGCTCGCCTATGACGGCGTCGAGGTCGACATCCTCGAACACCCGCTCACCCCGGAACAGCGGCGCATCTACGACGCCTATGCCGGCGCCTTCAAGGTCATCCACGCCAATATCGAGGAAGCCCTGAAGGCCACCGGCATCGTCCGGGGCGAGGATACGCTGAACAAGAACGCCAAGGCGGCGACGCTGAGTGCGTTCGAGGGCACCAAGCAGCGCTTCTTCGGCCATCTGCTGACCGGCATGAAGTGCCCCTCGACCATCCGCGCGATCGAGGCCGACCTCGAAGCCGGCCGGTCGGCCGTGGTCCAGCTGGTCTCGACCGGCGAGGCGCTGATGGAGCGGCGCATCGCCGAGGTCCCGGCCTCGGAATGGGACGACCTCAATATCGACCTCACGCCCCGGGACGCCATCCTCGCCTACCTGATGCACGCCTTCCCGGTGCAGTTGCAGGAGCCCTTCACCGACGACGCCGGCAATCTCTTGAGCCGGCCCGCCAGCGACGCTGACGGCAACGCGATCATATGCAAGGAGGCCGAGGACCGCCGCGACGCCTTGATCGAGAAGCTCGCGGCATTGCCGCCAGTGCCGACGGCATTGGACCAGATCGTGCAGCATTTCGGGCACGAGGCGGTCGCCGAGGTTACGGGACGGTCGCGGCGCGTGCTCAGGATTACCGACGCCAGGGGCGAACGCCTCTCGCTCCGCAGCCGACCCACCTCTGCCAACCTCGCCGAGACCGCCGCGTTCATGGACGGGAGCAAGCGCATCCTCGTGTTCTCCATGGCGGGCGGCACGGGTCGCAGCTACCACGCCGACCTCTCCTGCGCGAACACCGAACGCCGCATCCACTATCTGCTGGAGCCGGGCTGGCGCGCCGACCAGGCAATCCAGGGGCTGGGAAGGACCCACCGCACGCACCAGGCCTCGGCGCCGCTCTTCCGGCCCGTCACCACCGACGTGAAGGGCGAGCGCCGGTTCATCGCCACCATTGCCAGAAGGCTCGACAGCCTGGGCGCCATCACCCGGGGCCAGCGCGACAGCCAGACCGCCATGGGCGACGCCGCGCTGTTCCGCGAGAGCGACAACCTTGAGAGCCCGTATGCGAAGGCGGCGCTGCGCCAGTTCTACGGCGCGCTCTGGCGCGGCAGCATCGAGGGCTGGAACCTGGAGCGCTTCGAGAAGGCCACCGGGCTGAAGCTCACCTGGGAGGGCTCGCTCAAGGACGACCTGCCGCCCATGCCGAGGTTCCTCAACCGGCTGCTGGCGCTTCCCATCGCCGAGCAGAACCAGCTCTTCGCCGAGCTTGAGCAGCGCATCGCCGCCAATATCGAGCAGGCGATCGAGGCCGGCAGCTATGAGGTCGGGGTCGAGACGGTAACCGCCGACTCGCTCACCGTCGCCGGGCGGGAGACGCTCTACGAACATCCCGGCACCGGCGCGGCGACCGAACTGGTCGAGATCGTCCGCCGCGACAGGCTGGCGCCGCTCACCGCCGATGCCGCGCTGGAGATCGGCGAACGGGACCCCGGCCCCAATGGCAAGCCGCGCCTCGCGGTCAACGCCCGCTCGAAGCGCGCCGCGGTCGTCCTGCCGGCGACCTCACGCATGCTCGACGACGGCGGGGTGCGCGAACGGGTGCGGCTCCTCCGGCCCGCGACCGCCGAGACCATCGCCCGGGCCGAACTCGACGCCTCCAACTGGCGCCGGGCCGACGAAGCCGGATGGCGCCAGGTCTGGGACGCCGAGATCGCCGGACTGCCGTCGCACAGGGAGTCCCGCTTCTGGCTCGCCTCCGGCCTGCTGCTGCCGGTCTGGGACCGCCTGCCGGCCGAGAACATGCGGGTCAGGCGGCTCACCAGCGACGACGGCATATCTCTCATCGGGCGCGTGCTGGACGCCGAACAGGTCCGCTCCGTGCGCGCCGGGTTCGGCCTCGATGGCGGACCCGCCATGACCGGCGCGGAGGCCTTCGCGGCAGTCATGGAGCGCGGCAACGCGCTCGCCCTCGCCAATGGCTGGCGGCTCGCCCGCCGGCGGCTCATGGGCGCCGACCGGGTCGAGATCGAGGGACCGGCCGACACCGACATGGCCGCGCTCCGGCGCATGGGCTGCACCGTCGAGATCGTCTCGTTCCGGGCCCGGATATTCGCGCCGAACGCCGGTGCGGTGGAGCGCGTCCTCGACCGCTGGCCGCTCGCTGCGTGACTCCCGGAGAATTCCCCCGTTCAATGCCCGGCCGGGATACGCATCGCCGGCCGGGCGGCGGCCGCTGCCGCCGCAACCGAAGGAGAAGGCCCATGACCGCGCAGACCCTGCCGGACGAACCCAATTTCTGTTTCGCGCCCGCCTATGACATCGAGACCGACGTGCAGCAGATCCGCCTCGTCATCGAGGGCCTCGCCGGCCATGTGCCGACCGCGCTGGTCACGCTCGACCTCGACCAGGCGCTCGACATCTGCGACAAGCTCAACCGCCGCCTCGGATACGACCGCGAGGCCTGGACCGCCATGGTCGCCGCCTCCATGCGGGCCGAGGACGACGATCCCGACAGCCCGTCCTTGCATTGAGCGCACCGAGGCAGCAACCCGGCGCCGTCCGCCGCCGGCTGTAGAGCGCCGGGCGGCATGACCGGGACGCGCATCGACTCCATCCTCCGTTAGCGCGGCTTCACGGCCCGCCATCCATCCCGGTCGCCGGCCTCCGCCGGTAGGCTGCGCGCGACCGTCTGCGAAACCGTCCGCGCCCTCCCCTCGTAGCAGAGCGGACCGGCCGGCCTCTCGCCGGCGCCCGCCCCGTTTCAGCTGCTGCCAACGGCGCCGCCGGCCCCGCGCCGCCGGGCGGCCGCCGCGCGCATCCCGACCTTGCTCCGCAGCCGGCCCGCCGCCCTCTGCGGTGATCGCCGGCGCGCGAGCCACCAACCGCCGATCCGGACAGCGTGGCTGCACAGCGGGGGCTCGGACGGCAATCGCCGCATCCGCAGACCGCAAGGGAGACGACCCGATGACGACTTACAAGGTATTGGCCGAGGGCATGGAATGGCACTCATTGCGGGTGCTGGACGCGGCGGTCGCATGCTGGTGCGTGCTGCGGCTGGAAGCGCCGGAACTGCGCGCGAAGGTGGTGCGCCACGGCGAGGAGCCGCCGCTGACCGTGCTGGCCCATTCCAATGGCGTGTGCGCCGGTGTCCCGAGCGCTCTTCGCCTCAGAAACGAGGCGATAAGGCGCGCCATTTACGGCGCGCAGACGCGCGCGGAGATGATCGAGCAGGCGCGGTTCCGGGCCATCGACCGGATCGGGCGGCAGCCGAAGGCGGGCTACCAACCGTCCCCGGCCATTATGCCTGCCATCGCCTACAGCCCGGCCGTCCTTGCCGCCGGGCTCGACCACAGGCCGGTCGAGTGGATCAACCGGTATGGCAAGGGCCGCAAGATGGACCGGACCCGACTGCAGCGCGCCGGGAACCTGACCCAGGCGAGCGCGCAGGCCTTCAACGCATGGCAGGAGAGCGGGCTGCTCGGGCCGCTGGACGGGCTCTATTGCCGCTTCGCCGGCGAGAGCATCGGCGAAGCGCGCGTGCTGCTGTTCGAGCGTCTCGACGCCCGGCAGGGACAAGACGCATGAGCGCGATCGCCTGCCGGACCTGCCGGGAGTGCGGCCGGCGCACCGGCTGCGGCGCATATGAGTGCGCATCGATGCAGGGCGCGGGAGCGAGCATTCCGCGCCCTGCAACACCGATCAAAGGGAGACGACACGATGACAAAGAGTACAGCGGACAAGGAATATATCGCCGGCCTGTTCCGGCGCTACGGCTTCCACCTGACCTTCGCAAAGCGCTTCGTCGACCGGGGTTTCGTCGCCCATACGGACAAGGGCGGGGCGCTGCGCCGGCGGTTCCGCACCTGGGCGGAGGTCAATGCGTATTTCAAGGGCATCGACGATGCGTTCGGCCGCCGCGAGGACATCCCGCGCTTCTGATCCGTCCGCAGACCGGCGCCTCCGCCCCGCGGTTCGGCTGCGCCGGCGGTTTCCTTTCAGGACCGCCACATTCGACAGGGAGGTATCCATGAGCATCGCCGAACAGGCCGTCGCCATGATTGCGCAGGCGGCCGACGAAGAGATCGAGTTTGCGCGCGGCGCGGACGCCGGGGACCTTGAAGGACACGACCCGGAGGCCGTGGCCGATGAAATCGAGCGGCTCATGTCCGCCCTTCGCGGCATGGAGCGAACGAGGAAGATGGTTCGCGGCCTCGTTACGGCGCTCAAGAACGTCGACCGCCGCGCGGCCGAAGACGAGCTGGTCGCCGAAGCCCAGGCCTGGGCCGGCGAGGCGGCGCCGGAAGAATGCACGCCGAAGGAACCGGAGCCGGAGGCTGAGCCGCGCGACTGGCTGGTTCCCGTGCTCGTCCACGATAACGCCTGCTATCGCGGCACGGCGCGTGTTACTGCCCCGACGGTGGCCCAGGCGCGCGAGCGCTTCGACGATGACCCATGGGCCTACGAAATCGACGGCCTGAAGTTGGTCGAGAACGAGGACACGGCCCGCGAGGTTGACGAAGACCGCGAGGTCGAGCCGGTGGAGGCCTGACCCATGGCGATGAGACCGGCACAACTGCGCGGCGTGGGCGGCTCGATCGAGGGCAGCCGGCAGGCCATCGCCCGTCTGGAGGACGAGGCATGAGGCGGCGCGTTTCGAGACTGCCGGACATGTCGTTCCGCGCGTGCGGCGGCGAGTATTTCGCCGGGGAGGCCGGCCTTGTCTGGCGCGTCTTCAGACATGCCCGCGGGCACTGGCTCGGCGAGGCGCTCGACCCGGAGACGGGCATGATCGGCAATGTCGGCGCCATGTATGGCGGCCGCGGCTGCCGGACCCCCGAAGCCGCCATGCAGGCTTGCGCCGCGAGCGCAGGGCGGCCGGGCTGGAAGACGACCGAATGCGCGGCCTGACGCGGCCGCTCTCGACACCCGCCGCATGAGCGAGCGCAGCCGGCCCGGCGCCGCCTTGCCCGGGTCGCGGTTGCTCCGTTCGCTCGCCCCTGTACTGCGTAGCCGGCCCGGCGCCGTCCGGGATCATCGGCGCCGCGCGAGCCACCACCGGACGATCCAGGCCGGCAGGCTGAGCAGCACGGCCCAGACGGCGATCGCCGCGGGGCCGAGCAGGCCGGCGACCACCGTCCCGGCGACGGTCGGGACGCCCAGCCCGATGCCGACCGCCCAGGCCGCGCGCCGATATCCGAGCCGCCGGAGGCTGCGGCAGCCGAGCGCGAGCGGCAGTCCGCAGAGTGCGACCGGGGCAAGCGAGCCCAGCGCCGCGAGCAACGCCCCGGGGTCCGCGAACGAGGCGTCCCCGAACCGCACCGCCGCCTGAGCCACGATCCCGGCCGGCAGCCAGAGCAGCGCCAGCGGCCAGAACCCGTGACGCCCGATCCATCCGCGCCCTTCCATGCCGTATCCCTGCACCGGACGGGGGTCGCGTTCAAGTAGGGCCGGACCGCATGCTCAGGGGAGTCGGAGAAGAGCGTGCGGGAAGTGAAGCCGACGACGGAAGAGGGAGTCGCGGCAAACGCAACCGGGGAGATCGGGACATGGCGACATTGCGATATGCGGGGATCGGGGCGCGGGCGACGCCGGCTGGTGTGCTGGCGGACATGGGCGTCATGGCGGGATGGCTGGCGCGGACCGGCTGGCATCTGTCTTCCGGCGGAGCGGACGGGGCCGATGCTGCGTTTGCGGCGGGAGCGCCGGCGGAGCAGCGGACGGTGTGGCTGCCGTGGCGGGGCTATAACGGGCATCGGGGTGCGGACTGCCGGGTGCTGTCGGCGGCGGCGATGGCGGCGTGCATCGAGATCGCGGCGCCCCTGCATCCGGCCTGGGAGCGGTGTTCGCCGGCCGTCCGCAAGCTGCATGCCCGGAACGCGGCGGTGCTGTTGGGCGAGGCGCTGGATCGGCCGGTGGATGCGGTCGTGTGCTGGAGCGAACGCGGCGCGGTCACCGGCGGCACGGGCATGGCTATCCGTACCGCCGAGGCACGCGGCATCCCGGTGCTGAACCTGGGGTCGATGACGCCGCGTGCGGTCTGCGAGCACCTGGCCGCGATCCGCCGCGCCGTCCATCCGTCGTAGAGGAGGAGGCGAGCGCCTGTCGGGCGAGTGTCCGGCAGGGCGGAGGGAGTGGGTCCCCCGCGCCGATGCCGGATCGGTGTCCGGCACCGGTTGCCGGACCGGGCAACGGCAGAGGAGGTCCCGCCCCATGTTCCATCCCGATACATCTCCCCTTCTGATCGGCGGCCAGGAGGAGAGGAGCGCTTTCGCCGGGCAAGTGTCCGGCAGGGCGGAGGGAGTGGGTCCCGCCGCGCCGATGCCGGGCAGAGGAGACCCCGCCCCATGATGCTTCCCGATTATCGCCTCGATCCCCCGCAGGGTTCCGACCTGCTGGCCGAACTGGGGATTCGTCACGGCCTCGTGCGCGAGCTCGCCGAGGACGCCCGCGCGATCCGCTGTCCCGACCGGGGCGCGGTCTATCCCGCATACGGCTTCGCGAGCCTCACCCCGGAACCGGCGCTGGAACCGGGCCTGGCGGAGCCGTCGGAGCCCTGGGACCCGGTACCGTCGCTTCCCCCGGCCGACCAGAGGTGAAGGGGGGCCTGCAGAGACTGAACGGACGGGGGGTCGGGAGGGTGTCCCGGCCTCCGGTCGCTCGCAACCCATCGTCATCATCCAGACCCATGAGGAGATCGTCATGGCATTCGGAAAGAACTACGCGGAAGTGGTCGGCCGCCTCGGCTCGGACGTGACCGTGAACCACCTCGCCTCGGGCGGGCGCGTCGCCAATCTGAGCATCGCGACCGACGAGTCGTATATCGATCGCAACTCCGGCCAGACGGTCAAACGGACCGAGTGGCACCGGGCCGTCACCTTCCAGAAGGGGCTGATCGACATGCTCGAGAAGCACGCGACGAAGGGCCGGCTTATCAGCGCCGAGGGCAAGATGCAGACCCGCTACTGGCGCAAGCCGGGCGAGGACACCGACCGCTCCTGCACCGAGATCCTCATCGTGCCGGGCGACCGGGTGCAGTTTTACGACAAGCCGAACGGCGCGACGCCGCAGGCCGATCCCGCCATGACCGGCCACAACGGCGGCCCGCCCCTCGACGAAGCCCCGGCTTACGCGCCCGCGGATTTCGACGACGACATCACGTTCTGAGCGGCGTCCCCGTTTCCTCCCTCCCGCCTCGGGGGCCGGCGCTTCGGAGACTGTGAAAATATCAGCTTTTCACAGTCTCTTCGGCGCCGGCCCCTTTTCTCATGCAGCCGGGCGGGTGTACGTCCGTCCGAGCGCTATGGATCCGCGGAGGCGGAGGAAAGTCGATCGCGGGCGAACGCCGCGAAGCCGTGCTGAATGACGGGAAAACACAACTCCCAGGGCAATATCACGCAGTAATCGTCCCAGTTCGCTGTTTTTGGAGGCAATGCTCCCTGAATGCATCCGCGCCCAACTCGTTCATCACCCGCTTGAAGTTGTACCCCAGTGTCATCAGGCTGAACTCGCCGCGGCACTTGTCCAATCCACGCATCAGGAAATGGTCCATTCCCGCCCATCGCTTGATGGTGCCGAAAGGATGCTCGACGAGCGTAGCTCTTTGGCGCATCCATGGTGCACCGGCGCTCATCTTCGTGCGATGCCGGTCGATCACGTCCTCATGCTCCCAGCGAGCCAATCTCCGCCTTGACTGCGATTTTGTCAGGCATCGGTCTCTCAGCGAACAATCCCGGCAAACCGCGGTCACCGAGCTATATCTGAAATACCGCTTGCCCTCCCTTATCCGGGGCGATCCCCTTCGGGTCAGTCTCTGACCGGCCGGGCAAACATACGTGTCATTCCGGGCATCGTAACGGAAGTCGTCGTCTCTGCTGAATCGCATGACGTCGCCTTTACCCCTTCGTGGGGGCGAAGGTCTCGGTATCGGGACGTACACGTCCAGGCCCTTGTCTTCACAACTCTTCAACTGTTCGCCGCTGAAGTAACCGGAGTCCGCCAGACCGATCAATCGCTCGGCGCCCATGGCTTCGCCGGCTTTCGTCATCATCGGCTCCAGCTGGCCGGCTTCATTGCCGTCCTGTACGACATCCTCCGCGACAATCAGCTTGTACCGGCCGTCCACCGCGATCTGGCAGTTGTAGCCGCCCACCGCCTTGCCAGACTTCTTCAGCACCCGCGCATCAGGATCGACCTCCGATATCTGATTCTCCCCGCTTGCCTGCAAGCGTTCTTGCAAAGACTGCTTGTGCTTGCGCCTTTCCACCAGAGCCTCGATCTTCGCCGCCAGTTCCGGATCCTCCCCGCTGTCCCCTCCATCCTCCGATCCTGCATCCGCCTCGTCCAACAGCCTGTAATACTCGGCAATCTTTTCGTCCAGACGCTTCAGACCCTTTCCCAGGCTTGCCTTCGTATGGATGCTGTCCGCATGTGCATTGGCCTTCAGAAAAGTCCCGTCGACAGCCACCCGGCGGCCCTCCAGCAGGGACAACTCCCGGCATAGCAGAATGAACTCCCGGTTGGCTGCCCGCAGCGCAGATGCATTGTCCTTGCGGAAATCCGCGATCGTCTTGTAGCTCGGCGTGGCCCCTTGGCACAGCCAGATCACCTCCAGATTCCGTCGCGTCTCCGCTTCCAACCGGCGCGAACTGCGCACCCGGTGTTGATAGCCGTACAGATACAGCTTCAGCAGTAGTCTCGGATCGTAGGCTGGCTGGCCGGCCCCGCAGTGTTCTTCCGCGTGCCGAAATCCCAGCTCCTCCAGATCCAGCGTGCCGACGAACGCATCGATCGCGCGCACCGGATTGTGTTCGGACACATAGTCGTCCACGCAGGGCGGAAGAAGCATCAACTCGCTTCGAGACCGCACCTCCCGGTAACGTCGCTCCGGCATCGCGGTAAACCTTGTGGCTGCTTGGGTTGCCCGCGAGCATAGCATTTAAGGCTGCGAAAAACCGGGGTACGGGCGGACAAAGACGCTTCATTCGCCTTCGTCAGCAACCCGGCTCGTCGAGATCTCTGTCATCGGCTCAGAGGTCCGCCCTGTTCGGGCTCACAGAAATACTTTCACAGTCTCTTCGGCGTCGGCCCCCATTTTTTGCAGCCGATCCGGAGCCCCTTCTCACCTCCGGAGGCGAAGCGGACCGGCCCCGGGGGCGGTTCCACACGTCGGGAGGGAGATCATGATCCGTTTCACCCAAGGCGACCTCTTCGCCTCCGGCTGCGAGGCCCTCGTCAATCCCGTCAACTGCGTCGGTGTCATGGGCAGGGGGCTCGCCCTCCAGTTCCGCCGTCGCTTCCCGGCCAACTACGAGGCCTATCGGGGCGCCTGCGCGCGCCGGGCGGTCCGGCCCGGGCGCTGCCTCGTCTTCGACGCGGGCGCCGGGCCGACGCGCTTCGTCGTCAATTTCCCGACCAAGCGCCACTGGCGCGACCCGAGCCGCATCGAGGATATCGCCGGCGGTCTCGACGACCTGGCCCTCATCCTTTGCCGCCGCGCCATCCGCTCCGTCGCGATCCCGCCGCTCGGCTGCGGCCTCGGCGGACTGCCCTGGCCCGCCGTCCGCCCGCTGCTGGCCGACCGCCTCGCGCCCTGCGAGGGCGTCTCGATCATCGTTTTCGAACCCGGCGACGCGGCGCGCGCCTGACCGCGCTGCGCGCGCCGGCCTCGCGCCTGCATCGGCCGCCGTCCGTCTCTCGCCGCCCGGAGGCGGAGGGCGGCCGGCATCGGGCGTCCCGTCCCGATGCAGGAGTGTCGCCATGCCCCGCTATCCGTCCCGCCGCCGGTCCGCCGCCCCCGGGCGGCGCCGGTCGTGAACGCCGCCGCCATCGCCGCCGCGCTGGCGGCGCGCGCCGAGGAGGTCTGCCGGCGCTATCTCCCTAATGGCCGCCGGCAAGGCCGCTACTGGATCTGCGGCAACCTCGACGGCGCCCGCGGGCGTTCGCTGTTCGTGCGGCTCCGCCGCCCGGGCGCGCCCGGCAAATGGACCGATGCGGCGACGGGCGAGCATGGCGACCTGCTCGACCTCATCCGCCACCGCACGGGCGCGCCGACGCTGCGCGCGGCGCTCGACGAGGCGCGGCGCTTCCTCGCCCTGCCGCCCGCCCCAGCCTGCCCCGGACGCGATCCGGGGGACTGCCGTCCGGGGGCTTCGCCGGCGCCGGACGCGCCTTACGACGGAGCGCAGGCGGCGCGCCGCCTGTGGCGGCGTTGCCGCCCCGTCGCCGGCAGCCATGCCGAGCGCTATCTGCACGCGCGCGGGCTCGCACGCTGCCGCTTCGCGGCGCTGCGCTATCACCCCGAGCTTCGCTACCGCGAAGGCGCGGCGGTGCGCCGCTTCCCGGCGCTGGTCGCCGCCGTCACCGGCGACGACGGAAGGGTGCTCGGCGTGCAGCGCACCTGGCTCGACCCCCGCGCGCCCGCCAAGGCGGACGTCGCCCTGCCGCGCAAGGCGCTCGGGCGCATCTACGGCCTCGCGGTGCGCTTCGGCGCGCCCTCCGACGGCGCGCCGCTCGTCGTCGGCGAGGGCATCGAGACCGTGCTCTCGCTCACCACGGCCGTGCCGGAGATTCGTGCCGCGGCCGCGCTCTCGGCCGGGAGCCTCGGCGCCTTCGCGCCTCCGCCCGGCCTCGCGCGACTGGTCATCGCGCGGGACAATGACAAGGACGGCGCGCTCGCAGCAGAACGCCTCGCCATGCGCTGCGCGCGGGCGGGCGTCGCCGCCACCGTCATCATGCCCGCCGGCAACGACTTCAACGACGACCTGGTCGCGCTCGGCCCGGCGGCGCTCCGCGCCCGCTTCGCGCCGCTGTTCCGATCCGCCGCCTGCGCCTCCGGCTCGCAGGCCGGCGCATGTCCCCGATCCGGTGGAGGAAGAGAAGAGCGGAGGGCCGGGCAAGCCGACCCGAGAAGAGGAGGGAGCCGATGGATGCCATCATCAACCTGAACCGCGAGCCCGGGCTGCGTGAGGCGTTCGACCATGCGCATGTCGTGGGAAACACCGTGCTGGTCGACCGCCGCACGAAATGGGGGAACCCGTGGCGCACCGGCCGCAGCGGCACGCGCGAGGAGGTCATCGCCCGCTACCGCGCCGATCTCTGGCGCTCCCTGCGCGCTCCGCTTGCAAGCATGGCCGACAGGTCCGGGAACCGCTTCGCAGGACGTGCCGCACGGCGACGCCCATGGGGTCCGTGCAGGGGGAGAGAATTGGCCAACCGCTGTGCTGTCCCATTGTGCCACACGTGCTCCCTCCGCCAACCCTGCGGGTCCTCCGCTCCGCTCCGGCGCGGGGAGGCTCCGCCAGGCATTGCGCCGGGGCGACCGTGGCTCGGGCCAAAGCTCCGCCAGGGCTCGTTCCTCGCCAGGCTCCGCTAAGGCCCTGCGCCCGCACCACTCGCCCCGACGCAACGCCAGGCTCCACCAACCCCGCGTGGCTGCGGTCCGCGCGCGTGACCCAACAGGACATCACATCGGGGATCGGCCCCGAACGTGCAAACCGATCGACAAGGAGATCGTCATGAACCTCATCCACAACATCGAGACCGCCGGACAGTCCGTCACCGCGACCGTCTGCGAGAACGCGGCCCTCTTCGGCGCAACCCCCGACCGCGACGAGTTCGACCCCCGCGACATCTGGGACAAGGACGATGCGCTCGCCGCCGTCGCCGAAGCCTTCCGCATCCTGGCCGAGGGCGTCGCTCCCGAGGGCGTGCAGATGGCCGACGAACGCGAGAGCCTGCTCTGGGGCTTCGTCAACATGCTCCATGCCCAGACACAGCGCCTCGACCGCGCCGCCGACAAGCTCATGCCCGACCTCCGCGACCTGCAGCGCGAGCAGGACGGCACCGAGATCAAGTCGCGCGAACTGGAGCTCGTCACCGACCGCGCGCAGAACCTCGGAGCCCGACGCGACGCCTTCGAGATCATGCGCGACACCGCCGCCGAGGCCTATCGCAGCATCACCGGCGACACATGGCGGCCCCGATACGGCAGCCACGCAAGCCGCACCGGCAAGCTGACCTCCGCCGCCATCGATGCGCGCGACTTCATCCGGGCCCGCAAGGACCGTGAGACCATGGCCCACATGCCGCAGGGCACCCTCGTCGCCATCGCCGGCGGCAGGGACATCGCCAATCCGGCAGCGGTCATCGAGCGCCTCGACAAGGTCCGCGCCAAATATGCCGACATGGTGCTCGTGCATGGCGGCGGTCCCGGCGTCGAGAAGATCGCGGCACAGTGGGCAGACCGCAACGGCGTCCACCAGGTCGTCTGCAAGCCCGACTGGGACCGCCACGGCCGCGCCGCCCCGTTCCGCCGCAATGACGAACTGCGCAACCTCCTGCCGAAGGGCGTGATCGCGTTCCCCGGCTCCGGCATCACCGAGAACCTCGTCGACAAGGCCCGGCAGCTCGGCATCCCGGTGCAGCGCGTCGCGGCATAGTCGCAAACACCTCGCGGGCCGCGTCGTCGCTCCGGCGGCGGCGCGGCCCGTTTTCCTGTGCGCACACCGATGACGCGGCATCGCCGACGCCTCGCGCGCGCTTCGCGCCGCGCTCGCCGCCCCCGGGCTGCCGGGACCGCATCGTGGCGGTCGAGAGGTCCGGCCGAGGCGATGGACCGGGCCGGGCCGAAACATGCGCACCCTCCGGGCCGCTTCGCGGCGGCTTGCGCCGTGCGGATGTTTCTCTGAAGACCCGGCCCTCCGCCTGCATCCATTCTGCACCGGCAACCGGCAACCTACGCCCTCCGCTGCTGTCCTCGTTCCTGCGGGCAGCGTCTCCGGGCGCGAGCTTGCCTCTTGTGTGGCAAGACCGTGACGGGTGCGCGCCGGGAGACCGAGCGTAGCGCCGGGCGCCGGGCCGCGTCGTGCGCAGCGCAGGCTGCATCACGCCGCGACCCGGCGCCCGGCGCAGAAATGTCCGGTTTTCGTTTGCCATTGACACGGCCAGCCCCCGGCTGGCCCCGGACCGCCGTCCGGGCCTGACGCTCGCAATGCTCGCTTCCCTGACGATGACGCCCGCGACGATCGTGACGCCGGTGCCGACCACGGCGCGCGACAGCAATGCGCCTTTGCGCGTCTATCCGATGTGGT
The DNA here is from genome assembly GCA_022822125.1 of Alphaproteobacteria bacterium. The sequence goes on along the minus strand of JAJECF010000192.1, from coordinate 4,646 downwards.
CGGGCGCGCCGCTTCGCGACCGGGCTATCCGCTCAAATCTCCACTCGCTGGCGCTCGCTGCGATAACCGCTCCTATCCCTCGCGCCTCCGCTCCCTTCGGTCGCTGCGCGCTCCGCTTGCCCGGCAGCTCGCCTCGCTCGCCCTGGCCGGCTGCGCCGGCTGCGGGCATCGCCTCGGCTCGTCGCCGCTGCACTCCGTGCGTCGCCGGCGACGGCTTCGCCGTTCACCGCCCGCCGCACGGCGCCCTGCAGCAGTGCTCGCACGAGCGCCCGCGCTCGCGGCGGCAAGGCCGCGCCGCTCAATCGCCGCGGCGGCTCCCCTCCACCGGGTTCCCCGGCGTCGATGTCCTCATCCTCAATGCTGCGCATTTCGGTCGTCCCGACCGCCCGGGTCGGCTTTTGGTTCCACACCCCACGCATCGATGATGCAGAGGGCGCGTGCGCGCGCAGGGACCGGCCTTGCAGGGCCATATGCCACCTTTCGACGACCTTCGCCGCCCGGTTCTTGTTTGGCGGCTTGTATGCTCAGAGCATACGGAGCCTATCCCCTTGAAATCCCTGGCCTTGCGATCTTGCGTATGCTCGGAGCATACGTCCCTCGCATCCCGGCCGCCGGTCCTGTATGCTCCGAGCATACGCCCGACCCGCCCCTCCGCGCCGGTTCCGTATGCCATGAGCATACGCCTCGGAGCGGCTCCAAGCGGGCGGGGAATCGCCGAGACGGCCGCTCACCGCGCCCCGGATGGGAGCCTTTCGATCCGGAAGACGGGAAGTTTCCGATCGCAATTGACACGCGCTGCCGACCTGCCGGAGCTGCCGGAATGAACGAAACGACTAACAATGCGACGGAAGCCGGACCGGGATCGGAGGAAAAGGGCGGCGCGTCCCGCCGCGCCCGCTCGATCCGCTTCTCCGATTCGGAGTGGCAAACGGTCGAAGAGGCCGCCGCCGAGCGCGACATGAACGCCGCGGCCTTCGTGCGCCACGCCGCGCTCGGCGTCGCCGGCGGGCGATACGGCGCCCGTGGAGACGCCCTTCCGGCGCACCATGCGGAGCTGATCGAACGGATATTCCGCAGCACCCACATCCTGGCGACGCTGAAGCGCGATGAAATGGTCAGCCAGGGGCGCGGCGAGGAGCTGGACCGGTTGGTCGAGGCCACGCGCGAATTCCAGAACTCGATCCTTGAAGGGCCGGACGATTAGCCGGGCGCCGCCCCGTTGCGCACCCGATACCTTCGTCTGCTTTCCCGATAGAGCCGCCGCATCTTTCGCCCTAAGGCCCCCACGCGCCACGCGTGCGATACGGAAAACTTGCGCATGACCCATCGCTCCAGCCCTTCGAGTCCGCGAAGCCTCACGAAACACAGCAGCTTGCAGAGCAGCAGGGCGATCCTCCACCTCAACATTGTCCCGAGCCCAAGGGGATTTCCGCTCCCCTGCTCGCGGATGAGTTTCCGGACAGTCTGGACGATTGCCGGATAGGGTCCCTTGCCAGTTGCCTTCTTCTGCACCTTCGCGTCGAGATGCATGCTGAATGACGGCGCCTCGCTCTCCGGGAGTTTCGCATCGGATACAGCCTTTTCCAGACTGTCCGAGAGCGTCCCCCACAGCGCCATGGCGATGGAGTTGTCCAGGCTCGCGGAGGCCGTCTCTTCATATCCGTCCGACTTTCTTTCGTGCCAGTCCCGCCACGCCTGCGGAGTCGTGTCCCATGTCACGATGACCCTCCGGAACGGGCAGTTCGGCTTCTTCAGTATCCTGCGCTCGATATCCTCAAGGCCCAGCCCCGTTCGCGTCATGAAGTCGTCGAGCGCGTTTTCGGCCCGGAACGGGTCGTCGGGATGAGTTGCGAACCAGAGCGGCATACCCACCACCAGCGTCCCGTAGCCGTATTTCTCCAGCAACTCACGGTACGAGGCCTTTGCCAGCTTCCTCTCCACCTGCGCGATCACCCGGTCCGCAGCCCTTCTTTGCTCCATCCTCGACGGGCGCTTCAGCTTCAGACCCTTCCGGAATTCGTCGAAGTCCACCGTCTGTTGGCCGGGAATGCCGTTCCATGCCCTCATCGCCGCTTCGATCTGCGATGCCGGAACCGTCGTGAACACCTCGGTGACTTCCAGCCATTCGAAGCATTCCTCTACCGGCGGCATCATGTCGACGACGTAGAAGAACCCGTCACCCGGCTCATCGGCCCTTCTGCCGATCTCGCCCCGGTCCGTCCGTCATTGCAGGCCCATCCCCAGAAACCGCTTTCCGCCGGGCTTCGGTTCCGCCCGTCGCGCCCAGTACACTTCCCTCAGCCGCTTGGTTCTGGCCCTGTCGGGGATCGTCACCCATTCCCGGTCATCGGTCGCCTTGCCGGCGTAGAGAACGCTCAGACCCGTCATCGGTCATTCCTTGCGGTTTGACTTCTGTCCTGTAACCGCTCTGATCGCCTGCGAGGCATTGGTTTTGGGCCCCACGGCAAGCATGTTCCGGCGCGTGTGCTCGTTCAGCGGCGAGGGCGATAGTCTCTCGGATCGAGGCAGGCATCGTAGAATTCCCGGTCCATCCGGAACCAGTCGGTCCTGTCGATACCGCGGCTGGAGCTCGCGTCCGGTCCATGGGGAAAGGCCGAGACGACCTTCAGCCAGCAGTTCCGGGCCCGCGAGATATCCCGGATTTCGCGCGCCACCTCGGCAAGGTCCTGGTCCTGGCTGAAGATCACCGCCACATCGAACTCGCCGTTGCGCGCCATGCGGACGATATCGAGGCCGAGCCGGAGATCGATTCCCTTCTCCCGCTGCACCGGCACATCGTGTGTCGCGCCATCCGCAAGACGAATCCGCTCGATCCGGTAGCGCAGCCGCCGGGAGGTTACGACGATGCCGGCGCGACGCATGGCGGTCAGGCGCCGCATCCAGTAGCCATGCCACATCGGCGACCTGTCGGCGTCCGGAACGCCGGTGTAGAAGCGGACGCCGACATCGAGCCATCCGTTGGCGGCGCAGACGGCTGCCGCGAGTTTGGCCGGATCGTAATTGGGATGATGGTGGCCGAAGGCATCCATGGCATGCCGGAACAGGTTCTGGCCATCGATAAACGAAACGGCGCGTTTGCTTTCCGGCTCCATCGGCATGACCCGCGCACAAATAACCCCGCCGGGGCCTTTCGGCGAGTCCGGCGGGGCGCAATTGAGGGCTAGTCTATAGGCGCTTCGGCGCCGACGGTCAACAACATCGGCAGGACAGCAGCGTCGGGAAGCTTTTGCTGCGCGTCCTCACAATCCGAGGTCCATGCCGCCCCGTTCGCGCCCGCGCGACGGCGGTTCCGGTTCTCTGGCGGAGGATTTTCCGGCGCGTCCGGCCTTGCCGTTCCCGGCGCCGCGCTCCGGTTGCGACCGGCTCTTCGGCGGGGTCTTTCCCGGGACTTTCGCAGCCGCCGCGGGCCGGCCTTCCGCCCTGGCGGCATCCCGTCCCGCTTGCCTTTCCTGCTGCGGCCCCTCCGCACGACCCCTGCCGTCCCTGTTGCCGGGGTCTTCGCCGGGCATCTCGCCGATGGCTTCGAGGGCTGCGATGCGCTCGCCGGTGGCTTTCTCCAGCTGCTGGCGGAGCGCCCGGATATTGTCCGTCACCAGTTCGGCCCGGTCGCGCGCCCGGCTGATCTCGACATAGAAGCTCTTCTGCGTGGTGAGATGCGGATGGCGCGCTTCCATCGCCGCGATGACATTGTCCACCGTGCGGCCCTGGAAGGCATGCACGGTGGACGCCCAGGCATGGTCGAGATGGCGCAGCTGCGGATCTCCCTTCCCCAGCTCCAGCGTCTTGCCGTCCTCGAGGCGGAACATCACCCGCCCGGCCTTCACCGACACCACCTCGGCCGTGCGGGAGTTGACGAGGCCGAGACCGGCATCGTTGCGGGTCCAGCGGATGCGGTCGCCGGCCCGGAGCTCGATCTTCTCGAGCTCGTAGACCTCGCTGCCGCCTCTTCGCCCGCCGATCTCGGCCGGCTTCCAGGCGACCTGACCGCCCTTGCCGTCCTCCAGCAGCACGGCGTCGGCCTTGTAATCGACGCCCATGACCCGGCGCTCGTCGCCCTTCTCGATCCCGATCCGCTTGTAGGGGCGGTGGAACGCGACCACCTCGCCCATGGCGTAGTTGCCGGCGAGCGCCTTCTCCGCATTGGTATAGCCCTTCGAGACCAGCCGTTCGGACTCCATGGCGGGTCCGTGGATGCGGCCCTCGCGGGCGAGGCGCTCGCGGATATGGCCGTTGATCTCCCGGCGGAGCTCGTGGGAGGGCGCCATCACCCCGGTGTTCGCCCGCGCCTCGTCAGAAAGCGCGAGCCATCTTGCGGCGACCGCGCCGGCGATATTGTCGGGCTTCACCTCGGCGACATTGTCTCCGAGCCTGTCGAACGCCCTGTCGATCTCGCCCTTGAGGCTCGCCTCGACGGCCTGTTTCAGGGCGGGATCGCGCTGGCGCATGATCTCGTCCATGACCGCGGTCTTCATGCCGGCGGCCTGGAGCTGGGCGAAGGGCTTGCCGGCGTCCACCGCGTCGAGCTGTTTCGCGTCGCCCACCAGCACCAGGCGGGGAATGCGCAGCGCGTTGGCGATCCGGAGCAGGTCCCGCGCCTGCACGGTGGAAGCGAGCGAGCCCTCGTC
>JAJECF010000035.1 GCA_022822125.1 Alphaproteobacteria bacterium | reverse complement strand
CGCCTCCGCGGTCACTTGTGGCTGTTGCAAACCCAAAATACCGCCAGGCGACCCCGGAACCGAAAACAGCTACACCGAAATCATCTCAGATCAGCGCAGAAACCATGTCCGCTCGACGGTTCTGCAAGAGGCTCAGATAATCCGAGAAACAACACGGCGTATCGAAGGAGCCCACCCTGAGCGTCGGTGCGTCCTTCGATACGCGACTGCTGGCGCAGCCGCTGCTCAGGATGAGGATGGGGGAGGGCCTGCTGGCGCGGCTGCTGTTCGGGATGAAGGGGGGAGGCGCGGCTGCTGCCCTGCTCCCCTGCTCTTCATCCTGAGTAGCCGCGAAGCGGCGTATCGAAGGGCCGCCGCCACCCCTCTCTCCTCATCCTGAGTAGCGGCGTCAGCCGCGTATCGAAGGACGATACGGGCGCGGTCGCTGCTCAGGGTGAGGGGGCAGAGGGGCTTCCGACCGGCTGCGGCCGGAGCACCAGCCGGCCGGCGGCCTTGCGGTCCATGATCGCGCGGAGCGCGGCGGGGGCTTCCGCGAGCGGCAGTTCGGCGGCGATATGGGGCCGGATGCGCCCCGCCGCCGCCCAGGCCAGCAGCGCGTCCGCCGAGGCGCGCAGCCGGTCCGGCCGGCGCTTGCGGTAGTTGAAGAGCGCAAGGCCGAGCGCGGCGCGGTTCTTCACCAGCAGATGGTTCGCCCGGAAGGCCGGGACCGCCCCCCCGCCCGCGAAGCCGACCACGATATGCCGCCCGCCCCAGCCGAGCGAACGGAAGCTCTCCTCGAACAGCGCGCCGCCGACGGGGTCGAACACCGCGTCGCAGCCCTCGCCGCCGGTCTCCGCCATCGCGCGCTCGCGGATCGACTCCGCCGGGTAGGTCACGACCGCATCGGCGCCGCGCTCCTCGGCGAGCGCGCATTTCTCCGCCGTCGAGGCCGCCGCGACGACGCGCGCGCCGAGCGCCTTGCCGACCTCCACCGCCGCAAGCCCCGTGCCGCCGCCCGCGCCCAGCACCAGCAGGGTCTCGCCGGGCTGCAGCCGCGCTTCCCAGAACAGCCCGGCATGGGCGGTGAGATAGGCCGCGCCCAGCGCCGCCGCCACGGGCATGGACACGCTCTCCGGCAGGGGAAAGGTCTCCGCCGCCGGCGCGACCGCATATTCGGCATGGCCGCCGTCATAGACCAGCGCCATCGCCCGGTCGCCGGGCGACAGGCCCTCGACGCCCGCGCCCGTCTCCGCCACGCGCCCGGCCACCTCCATGCCCGGCGCGAAGGGCAGTTCATGCTTGTTCTGGTGCAGGTCGCGGATCATCAGCGTGTCCGCAAAGCTCACGCCCGCCGCCTCGACCCGGATCGCCACCTCGCCGGGCCCCGGCGCCGGGGCCGGAAGCTCGCCGAATTCGAGGTCTTCCGGCGGCCCGAAGGCCCGGCAGACGACGGCGCGCATCAGTCCCGGTAGCTCGGGTCTTTCCGGTCCATCTTGCGCATGAGCGCCGCGAATTCGAGCCCGCCCATCGCCTCGTTGCTCTCGCGCCCGGCGAAGGCGTTGGTGTCCCGCCCCGAGCGCGCCGCGATGTCGTCGGGGAGCACCCGCAGCGTGCCGGCCGCGCCGGCATCGACCTGGACCTGGCAGGCGCGCTCCAGCCGGTAGAGGCGCGCAAACGCCTCGGCGACCGTGCGGCCCACGGTCAGCAGGCCGTGATTGCGCAGGATCATCGCCTTCTTCTCTCCCAGCGCCGCCAGCAGCCGCTCGCGCTCGTCGAGATAGAGGCTCGGCCCCTCATAGTCGTGATAGGCGATATCGTCGAAAAAGGTGGTGGAGGTCATCGAGATCGGCAGCAGCCCCTCCTCGACCGCCGCGACCGCCATGCCCGCCCGCGTGTGGGTGTGCATGACGCAATTATTGTCGCCGCCCGCCATATGGACGGCGGAATGGATGATGAAGCCGGCGAAATTGGCCTCGTAATCGCCTTCGATAACGGTCCCGTCCAGGTCTATGCGGACCAGGTTGGAGGCCGTCACCTCCTCATAGTTCAGGCCGTAGGGGTTGATGAGGAAATGGTGGTCCGGCCCCGGCAGGCGCGCGGTGAGATGGCCGTAGATGAGCTCGGTCCAGCCGAAATGGTCCACCAGCCGGTAGGCGCAGGCCAGTTCCGTGCGGATGCGCCGCTCCTCGTCCAGTTCCTCGAGCGCGGGATAGAGCCCGCTTGTCTGCATGCCGTCCATGACGCTTTCCTCCTCAGCCGGTTTCCGCCCCGGCCGGCGCCAGCGCCGCGCCGATATCGCCGGCATCGTCCAGATTGCCGACGGCCTCGACCAGCGCGTCGGCCGCGCGCGCGCCCAGCAGGGGGGCGGCGAGCGCGCGGAATTTGCCCTGCAGCTTCTCCCACTGCCGGCCGAGATCGCCGGCCGGCACGCCGACATCGGCGGCGCCGCGCAGCGCCACGCCGTTTCCGAGATGCACGACGACATCGGCGCCGAACTTGGCCATGTCGTCCGAGCCCTCGACCGAGACCGTTTCCCGGATGGCGTGGACGCCGGGCCGGTCCAGATTCTCGTCGAAATAAATGTCGAGCGCGCCGGTCGCCTGCTTCGTCAGCCCGAGGCCGGCATTGTAGGCGAGGCTGAATTTGGCTTCGAGGCCGGTCGCCGGCGCCGGGATGTTGCACATGCGCAGCGCGTTCGTCGGGACCTTCACCTCGACCCGCTCCACATTGCCGGCGTCGAAGGCGGGGTTCTCCGCGATGCCGAGGCAGGCCTCGATGGTGGCGTGGGTGCCGTAGCAGGCCGGGTGGTATTTGAAGAGCGTGTCGAGGATGTGGAAGCGGTCCGGCTCCTCCAGCAGCGCCTCCGGCCGGAAGGTCTCGGTCTGGGTGTCGGTGAAGCCCTGCACGCAGTCGAGCACATCGTCGCGGCTGGTGAAGCCGCGCGCGGCGAGCGTCGCCGCCACAAGGCCGTTCTGCGCCGCCTTGCCGGCATGGAGCGGCTTGCACATGGTGCCGAACATGGATTTGAGCCCGGCCGCCTGCGTGCCGGCGATGCCGAGCGCGCAGGCCGTCCGCTCCGCATCGAGGCCGAGCATGTTGGCCGCCGCCGCCGCCGCCCCGAAGGCGCCGACCGTGCCGGTGGCGTGCCAGCCCTTCGCATAGTGGCTGTCTCCCAGCACGCGGCCGAGGCGCGCCTCGACCTCGATGCCGGCGACGATGCCGGCGACGACGCGCCGGCCGTCCAGCCCGCGGCCTTCCGCCAGCGCGAGCGCGGCAGGGGCCACCGGCGCGGTCGGGTGGCCGGTCATGGCGCCCAGCACATCATCGAAATCCAGCGCGTGGCCGGCCGCGCCGTTCACCAGCGCCGCCTGGCTCATGGAGGTCCTGGCCCCGCCGCCGAAGAGCGTGGCGCGCGGCGCGCCGCCTTCCTCGGCAGCCTCGGCCCTGAGCATGACGGCGAGCGGCTCCTGCGAGCCGGCCAGCGTGACGCCGAGCCAGTCCAGCAGGCACTGGCGGGCCATGAAGCGCGCGTCGGCCGGCAGGTCCTCATAGCGGATGCCCGAGGCGAAACGGGCGAGTTCGTGCGTGACATGCGGGGTTTCCGCCTTGCGGCCTGCGGTCTGGCGCATGATTCCGGATCCTCCCGGGGCTCTGCGTTTATCCGGCGTGGGCCTGCTGGCCGACGGCCGATTCCCGTAGCTTGCGGTCGATCTCGTCGCGGTGCAAGCGGAAGCGCTCCAGCGCCTCGCCCTTGAGGCTCCTGCCGCTCGGCAGCTTCAGCTTCATCGGATTGACCTGGCGCCCGTTGACGAGCACCTCGTAATGCAGGTGGGGGCCGGTCGAGAGGCCGCTGGAGCCGACATAGCCGATGATCTGGCCCTGCTTGACCCGCCTGCCCCGCTTCGACGCCCTGGCGTAGCGGCTGAGATGGGCGTAGGCGGTCTGGTAGCCGCCCCGGTGGCGGATGCGGATATAGCGTCCGTAAGCCCCTTTCCAGCCCCGCGACACCACCGTGCCGTCGCCGGCGGCGCGGATCGGCGTGCCGGTCGGCGCGCCGAAATCCACGCCGCGGTGCATGCGGCTGTAGCCGAGAATCGGGTGGCGGCGGCGGCCGTAGCTTGAGGTGATGCGCGCCGAGTCCACCGGCGTGGCGAGCAGCGCCCGGCGTGCGCCCTCGCCCTCGGCGTCGAAATAGTCGAAGGCGCCGGGCTCCGTCTCGAACCGGTAGAAGCGCAGTTTCTCGCCACCCGTATCCAGGGCGGCATATTCGACCTCCCCGTAGTCCTCGTCCGCGCCGTCCACCTCGCGGTAGCGGTCGAACAGCAGCTCGAACCGGTCGCCCCGGTGGATGTCGCGCTGCAGGTCCACGCTGTAGGAAAACAGCCGGAAGACATCCAGCATGATCGCGGCCGGCGCGCCGTGTTTGACACCGTCGGCATAGAGGCTCGAGGCGATCTCGCCCCGGATCGGGACCGCCTCCCGGCGGAGCCGGCGCTGGCGCTCGAAGGACTGGAAGGAGCCGTCCAGGAGCCGGCCGATGCCGACCTCGGTGCGGATGTCCTTCTTCATGCGCAGCCCGGACAGCGCGCCGGCGGCGCCTGGCGTCTTGCCGCCCGCCAGCGTGACGGTCACAGTTTCGCCGACCTTGAGCCGGCGCAGGTCCATGACGCGCCCCAGTTCCGCGGCGGCGTCATGCGCGTCCCCGGCATTGACGCCGGCGCCGGTGAGCACCGCCATCAGGGACTGGCCCTTGCGGATCTTGAAGGCGCGCTCGACCGCCGGTTCGCCGAGGCCGGGCTCGAACACCATGCGCGCAGGCAGCGGCAGCGCGGGCTGCAGCATCGCGACCGGCGCCTGCCGGTCCGGGCCGGACATCGTCGGGGCCGGCACCGGCAGCGGGGGCGCCGTCCCGGTTCCCGCCGCCTGCAGGGGCGCGGCCGGAAGCAGCAGCGCAAGCCCGGCCGCAAGCGCACGGCCGAGGCGCGAAACATGGCGGCGAAGCGGCGCGAACGCATCGCGCGCCTCCGCCGGGTTGGCCGATCCGACGGGCAAACGGCGTTCCGGAAGCAACGACGGCGTGAAGATGACCGCGGGGCCGCGGCGAAGTCAACGACGGGGCGGAGTAAAAAAAATGAAAAAATGCGATCCCGGTTGTTGACACGCTCTTCCCGGGGGGCCTATAAGCCGCCTCCCCTGCTCGGAGACGGGTGGGCCGCTGTTTGAAAAGTGATCGGAATAAGGGGAAGGGATGCGCAGGCGGCGTCCTCCGGTATCGGTATCGGAGCGTCGCGCGTGTCTTTTCAGACAAGACGCGTGCGGGACGCTCCATGTCAAGCGCGGCGCTTGCGCCTTACGGGGACTGCGGTTCCCGGCGGGACGGGCGCTGCGAGGTGAACATGAGAGTTTGATCCTGGCTCAGAACGAACGCTGGCGGCATGCCTAACACATGCAAGTCGGACGCCGCAGCCGCCTTCGGGCGGCATGTGGAGTGGCGGACGGGTGAGTAACGCGTAGGAACCTGCCCGGAAGTGGGGGACAACCGCTGGAAACGGCGGCTAATACCGCATACGCCCCATGGGGGAAAGGCTTCGGCCGCTTTCGGAGGGTCCTGCGTTCGATTAGCTTGTCGGTGAGGTGACGGCTCACCGAGGCGACGATCGATAGCTGGTCTGAGAGGATGATCAGCCACACTGGGACTGAGACACGGCCCAGACTCCTACGGGAGGCAGCAGTGGGGAATATTGGACAATGGGCGAAAGCCTGATCCAGCAATGCCGCGTGTGTGACGAAGGCCTTAGGGTTGTAAAGCACTTTCACCCGCGAGGATGATGACGGTAGCGGGAGAAGAAGCCCCGGCTAACTCCGTGCCAGCAGCCGCGGTAATACGGAGGGGGCGAGCGTTGTTCGGAATTACTGGGCGTAAAG
>JAJECF010000046.1 GCA_022822125.1 Alphaproteobacteria bacterium | reverse complement strand
GGCGCAGGGCACGACCCGCGACAATGCGATCGTGGTGCTGGACTCCGGCCATGGCCTGCCCGTGGACCGGGCGGCGTTCTATGTCGGGATCAGCCGGGCGCGGGACAATGCGGTGGTGCTGACCGACAACCGCGAGGACCTCGTCGAAGCGCTTGAGGCGCATGCGGGCGCGGCGATGACGGCGCTGGAGGCGGTGGGCGAGGAGATCGCCCCGCCGGCGCCGCTGCCGATCCCGGAGCGCGAGGCGCTGTGGCCGGACCTCTCGGCCTGGCGCGCGCTGGAGGAAGAGGCGCGGCGGCAGGGCACGGTCCCGTTCTATATGGAGGGATGCGCGGACGCGGTCGAACGGCTTGCGGAACTGGGCCGCACCCCCGGCATATCGGGCGCCGTCGCGGCCGAGGCGGAACGGGTTGCCGGGGCGCATGAGGCGGCGGGAAAAGCGCGCGCAACGCTCGACAGGCTGCATGAGGCGCTGGAGGCCGGGATCGACGCGCGGGCCGGTCTGACCGGCAGGACCGGCGACCGCGCGCGCGAGTACGGCCCCTGGCGCGAGGCGGCCGAGCGGCTGCTGGCCGCGGCGGACAGCGTCGCCGCAGAGGAAGAACACCGGCGCCCGCATCTCGACGCCCGTCCGGCGGTGCGCGACGGGATCGTGGAGGCAAGGAAGGTATTGCGGGGCATTCTCGACGCGGACGCGGCCGTCCTCCCGGTGCTGGGCGAATGGCGGGATCTGGAACGGCGCGCGGCGGAGGCCGGCAGGCACTGGTACCGGGAGCACGGCCGCGCCTATGTGCTCGGCCGCATGGATGACCTGCCGGCGCTGCCGCACATGGACGCCGCCCTGCGCGACGGTATGGCCGCCATCGTGGCGGAGGGCCGCGGCATCGCCGCCGCGGAGGAAAGGTTCGGGCCGCTCGCCGCGAGGCTCCGGGACTGCGTCGAGGAGCGCGAACGCCTGATCGCGGAGACCGGCGACAACCGGGCGACCTTTTCCCTGCATCCCGCACTGGAAGCCTGGCGGGAGGAGGCCGCCGGCCTGCTGGAGGAGGCGAAGTCGCGGCTGGACGCAAACGGCTCGTTCACGCATGCCGACGCCCTGCCGGACCTGCGCGACGGCATCGCGGAAGACCGCAAGCTGCTGGAAGGCGCGGTCTCGCTCGACCGGCGCCATGCCGCCTGCCTGCAGGAGAGGCTGAAGCTCGTGCGCCGGGATACCGGCACGCCCCTCTTCTACCGCGAGGGCAATGAGGAGGTCGTTCTGGACATGCGGCTGCTCGCGGCCGAGCCGGAGCTGGACGCCGAGGCGCGCGCCCTGCTGGAGCGGCTGGTCGCGGAACATGACGCGGCGGCGGCGGCGAAGGCGGAGGTGGAAAATCTCGTCGTGGAACTCCGCTTCTCGCTGGACCTCCGCGCGCAGTTGTCGGACCTCGCCGCAGAGCGGCGCCGGAGCGTGACGGAAGAGGGCACGGGCTACAGGGCCTGGGCGGACGAAGCCGCGCGGCTCTGCGGGAGGGCGGAGCGGGTCCTCACGGAGAGGCGCTACGCGCCCCACCTGGACCGTATCGAAGGGGCGCGGGACGACATCGGTCGGGACAGCGGAAGGCTCGCCCGGGCGCTGGAGACCGACGCGGCCTGGAGCGCGTTCGCGCCCCGGCTCGAGAACTCCGGCCTGAGCGCCCCGGAGCTGAGGCAGGTGGTCGAGGAGGCAAAGCGGATGCTGGACCGGCCCGAACTCGACCCCGGCGCCCGCCGGAAGCTCGACATCCATGTCCGCGTCCGCGTCCGCGACCCGGCCCGGCAGCACGGCCTCTACCACGATATCGGCCCGGGCGGCGGCATCTCGATGTGAGGCCCGGCGGCGGGCCTTCCCGGCATGGCGCCGGGCGGGCTCCGGGCCTCGCCGAAGGCGTCCCGCAGCAGGCGGCGCATCCGTTCTCCCCGGCCGGTCGGGGCCGGCCGCCGGCCCGCATTGGATGACGAAGGGCGAGGCGTTCATGCCCGCCCTCGGCCCCGCTTCGCCGCCCGGGCGACCGGACAGGGCCGATCGAACGGCAACCCGGTAACCGGATCGACGACGCCGAGGCGGTTCTCCCCCGGCGCCGTTTCCGCCGCTGCGTCCACGACTCCGGGCGAACGCCCGCCGGCGGTTTCCGGTGCGGCGGCCCGAAGCGCCGGCCGCCGGGGCAGCCGAAACATCGGCGGACCGGTTTCCGGCGTCCCGATCCCCGCCCCATCCGGACCGTAGCGGTCCTCTCCCGCGCGGCCGGCCGGCTGGACGCCGCCGCCGGCCGTTCCCGGCGAACGCCGCCGTCCGGCCTGTCCGGCCGGAAGGTCGGGAAAGGGTTGGCCGGGGTGATTTCCGCGGGGGGCGGCCGTCCGACCGGCTCCCGCGCCCGTTCCGCCAGCAGGAGATGCCGTCCATGCCGGCTTCCGCCCCCGCTCATATCCATCCGCCTGCCGAAGCGGCGGGCTGCCGTTGCTGCAGCGCCGACGCTTCCACGGAGGCCGCACCCGCCCGGCGGTCCAACGCCTCCCGTGCCCGGGACCGGCTTGCCGCGCGCGGACTCTGTTTGAACTGCGGTCGCGTTCAACCGCCCGACGGGGCCAAATACTGCCCGGAATGCCAGGAGCGACGCCGCGCCAGCGATCGGAAGGCGGCCCGCAAACGCCGGCTGCTGCGAAAGACTCTGGGTGTCTGCGCGCAATGCGGCGCCACCCCCGAGAAGCCCCGCCGGCGGCTATGCGAGGCCTGCAACGAGAAACATCTCGCGCTCAGCCGCCGGCGCCTGCAGGAGCGCAAGGAGGAACGGAAACAGGCCGGCCTCTGCGTGCAGTGCGGGAACGGGGCGCCCGCCAAAGGCAATGCGTGCTGCGACGACTGCCTCGCCGCGCGCCGTCGGACCTATCGCGCTCGGATCAACCGCCGCCGCCGGCAGGCCGACCGCTCGCTCTGCATCGAGTGCGGCGAGGCCCCGCCGGTTCCCGGCAGCCGCCGCTGCCCGGACTGCGGGCCGCTGCCCGCCAAACGCGACAGCGAGGCCGCCAGCCGCCGCCGGGATGCCCGGCGCGCCGTCGGATTGTGTGTGGATTGCGGCCGCCACCCCGCCGCGCCCGGGCGCCTGGCCTGCGAAGCCTGTCTTGCCGTCTCGCTGGATCGGTACAATCGGAGGACCCTCGCCCGGGTCTCTCGGGGCCTTTGCATCCGCTGCGGCGAAGCGTCCCTCGCCGAGGGTTCGACCGCATGTGCGCCTTGCAGGGAAGAGCGCCGCGCCGCCGAGCGGGCGAGATGGCGCCGCAGAGTCGCCGATGCCCAAGCGCGGGGCGTCTGTGTCCACTGTACGAAACGGACACCCGACCCCGGGTCCCATTCCTGCCCGGACTGCCGCGAGGCGCGCCTCGCCACCGACCGCCGCCGCTACCATGCGGTGACCCGGGAGCGCCAGTCTGCCGGGCTCTGCCCCCGCTGCGGCGTCCGCGAGCCCGAGCCCCTCATGCGGGAGTGCGGCCCCTGCCGCGACCGGCAGCGCTCCTACGCGTATCGCGGCATGCCCGACCTGCCGACGCAATACACCGTGATCGGGATTGCAGACAATGTCGATCACGGCACTTGGGAGACTCCAATGGAGGTGGCGGCGGCGCTGGCCTTTGCGAAGCTCTCGCTCGACGACGTCGAGATCCTGACCGACGCCGGCCCGGCCGTCTTTGCCGGCCGCTGACGTTCCCGTTCCCCCTTTCTCCACCCCGGCGGTATCGGCGCCGGAAGGTGGGGAAAGGGTTTTCGGTGCGATCTGCGGGTGGTCGGGCGGCCGGCTCCCGCTTCCCTTCCTCCAACAGGAGACTATCGACATGCCCGCCACCAATGCGTCCGCCTTCCGCCCCGATGCGAACACGTTCCTGGTCCACATGTTCGGACGCGGCCTGCAGGACGAGCACTATGTGGTCGAGCGCTACCGCTCCGTCGACGGCGGCATCCGCCGGCTGCCGGGCGGCAAGGGCCGTCCCCTCACCCTGTCGCTGGCGACCGTCCGCGAGCTCCGCCCCGCGCGCAACGAGATCCTGATCTGCAAGGGCCAGAAGACCGCCGACTCGGGAGTGCAATATTGGGGCGACCGCGCCGTCTTCGGCCATATGCTGGAGCGGAGCCGTTTCCCACGCTGACGGCAAGGGCGGGGAACCGGGCGCGGGCGGCATCGCTCCGTCCGTGCCCCCCTTCGCCCCGCCCGCCGGGTGAGTTCCGGGTCCTCCGTCGCCCGGCATCCCGATCCTCGCTCCCCCTTCCTGGCCTCTGGCGGCATCGACGCCGCAAAGGTCGGGAAGGGGTTGTTCGGGGTGAGTTGTAAAGGCTCGCGATCAACCTCTGCAAGGAGCAGCACCATGAACGGCCTGAATCGCGTCGACCTGATCGGCAATCTGGGCGCGGACCCCGAGTTCCGCAGCCTCCCCG